>SKXL01000027.1 GCA_007128425.1 Balneolales bacterium
CGGTGAGGATGGGTACATCATAGGGAACCAGGGCCTGGACGAGGAAATAGAAACCGGCAGCCCATATCCCCCAGTTTAATATGCTATAGGGCACAACGCGGCGTATCATGTGCCAGTCGAGCGGGGAGATGTTTATGTCCCGATTCATGAGCCTGGCCATGATCTTCCGAATGATATTCGGAAGCAGGGAGCTGAGGATGAGTGGTGTGGCTGCCAGCCAAATCAGCATACCGGTGATGCCGCCGATGGAGAAGTTGCCGGCGAGGTTGTACCCGATAAGACCGAGCAGAAATCCAATCCAGATGCTGATGATCTGCTCTTTGAATGAGAGCAGGGAAAGCGGTCCGAGATCGTGATCGCTGTGCTTCTCAACATAGGCGGAACGGCCGAGCAGTATCCAGAGGCGGCCCGGAATATACTTCCCGAAGATGGTGAGACCGGCACTGGCCATGATGGTCCGGTTACGGATGTCACGGTATTCGGATCCCAACACCTTGCCCCAGCAGACACTGTAAAAAAGAAAACCGGCCCAGAGGAAGAAGATCGAATAGAGCAGATATGGATAGGAATAGACCGTGGGTTTGATCAAATAATCGGCATAATACAGTCCGACCAGCAGAAAAACCAGTGAGGTGATGATTATGATCTTGCTCAGGTGTCTTGATAAAAACGAGGGCAAAACGGGTATTATGAGGTGAAAACGGCAGTAATATTGAATATCCTCTAAATATACAAACTTTGGAACAGACCGGCATCAACGCCGGTAGAATGGATTTTTTTCGTAGGTGTCTTTTTGCTGATAGGCCCGAAGGTAGGTTACGTAATTGTTGGAAGCGGTGAGGAGCGAAGCGATCTCTTTGTCGGTCAGTTTACGTACCGGTTTGGCCGGTGAGCCCATGCAGAGATATCCCGAAGGCATGGTTTTTCCGGGCGGGACAAGACTGCCTGCAGCGATCATACAGTCCGGCTCTATAACGGCATGATCCAGGATCACGGATTGAATGCCCACCAGCACCCGGTCATGGATAGTGCACCCGTGAATGACCGCGCCGTGCCCGATTGTAACCTGGCTGCCGATGCGTGTTGGCGCTGTTTCATTGGTCACATGAATACAGCAGTTGTCCTGAATATTCGACCTCTCGCCGATATCAATAAAATGAACATCGGCACGCACCGTGGCATTAAACCAGATGCTGGATTCTGGTCCCATGCGAACATCGCCTATCACATCCGCACTGGGTGCAACAAAGCAGGTTTCATCAAATTCGGGACGGGCGTTCAAAAACTCATAAATCATGCGATGCAGGTTTGGTGTTGGATGCAGAGCCGGATTAACGCTTGAAAATTCAACATCATCTGCTAAAATAATAAAGAATAAACCGGCAGTTTGCTTTTTTTCGGATATATTGTTGACTTCATTATCTGTCTATGGTTCTGTTTTTGCTCAAAAGCCGATCAATACGTATACTTAGCCCACTGATCTAGGTATAGTTTATGACTACTTTTCTGGAATGGTTTGAGAAGATCGCGGTTACCTTTGCGGATGCCGCATGGGGAACACCACTTCTGGCCCTGCTGCTCGGAGGGGGTATTTTCTTTCTGATCTACTCTCGCTTCCTGCCCTATCGCCATTTCGGGCACGGTCTGGAAATTCTGACCGGCAAGTATGAGGATCCCACTGCTCCGGGAGATATCAACCACTTTCAGGCTCTGTCAAGCGCACTGGCGGCAACAGTTGGTATGGGAAACATTGGTGGTGTGGCGATCGCCATCGTGATGGGTGGTCCCGGAGCACTTTTCTGGATGTGGATTAGCGCCATTGTGGGTATGGCCACCAAATTCTTTACCTGTTCCCTGGCAATCATGTACAGGGGCAAAGATTCCAGTGGAAAGGTTCAGGGCGGACCGATGTATTTCATCACGGAAGGCCTTGGTAAAAAGTGGCGTCCTCTGGCCGTATTTTTTGCATTGGCCGGACTCATCGGGTGTGCTCCGATGTTTCAGTCAAACCAGCTCACCCAGATTATTCGTGACGAAATCATGATACCGTTGCAACTGGTATCATCACAAGCCCATTTCTGGGGCGACTTCATCCTGGGTCTCATCATCGTCGGTATTGTGTCCATGGTGATCTTTGGCGGTATCAAGCGCATAGGTCAGGTCGCCGCGAGTCTTGTACCATTAATGGTCTTTATCTATGTGGTATCGGTGCTGTTCATCATCTTCAGCAATATTACCGAGGTTCCCTACTATCTTGGCCTGATAGTCAACGATGCTTTTACCGGAAACGCCGTGGCTGGCGGAGCTGTCGGGGTGGTCATCATTACAGGAATCCGGCGAGCGGCGTTTTCCAACGAGGCCGGTATCGGACTGGAGGCCATGGCGCACGGTGCCGCCCGTACCCGCGAACCGGTGCGGGAGGGACTTGTTGCCATGCTCGAACCGTTGATCGACACCATCATCGTCTGCAGCATGACCGCCCTTGCCATTCTGATGACAGGGGTCTGGACGACCAGCGACGCCGATGGTGTTACCCTTACTGCGCAAGCGTTCGCCGAGGGAATCCCCTACATCGGAGTCTACATTCTCATCTTTTGTGTGATCATCTTCAGCATAACGACGATGTTCACCTACTCCTATTACGGGACCAAATGCCTCGGCTTCCTCATCGGAGCCGACAGGCAGCACTATTACAACTACTTTTACATATTCACCATTATTTTTGGCGCCGTTGCTTCCATCAGTGCAGTGATCAGTGTCATTGACGGGATGTTTGCCATGATGGCCATCCCCACCATGACCGCCAGCCTGCTCCTTTCGCCACGTGTCTACCGGGCGACCAAAGACTATTTCCGCCGGATGGAAGAAGATCGCCGTTCGATGGAATATGATACAGATGATGACGATGTCGAATGACCCTATCCGACAGGTTACTTTCGGGGATGATGAGGATGATATGTGGCTCTACAGCCGCTTCATCGGGGAGCTGAAACGCCGAGTTCCGCAGGCATCATCCCATGTCATCGGCTACAGCGAAAAAGGAGAGCCGATATTCGGCTTTGTCTTTGGAGGCGGGCCGGTCACCGTGAGCCTGCTCGCCGGAGCACATGCAGATGAGCCGGTCGGACCCAACACACTCTACCGCCTGATACTGGAAATGCATGCGAATCCGGATGATTTTGCACCGCTGTTCCAACGTTTCCGCTTTCTGGTAATTCCTCATGTGAACCCCGACGGAGATGCAGCTAACGCTCCGTGGATAACACGGTGGCCCGGGTTGATCTCCTTTATCACAGAAATGAAACGTGAGCTGCCAGGCCGTGATATCGAATTCGGATACCCGAATATGCGACCGGAGAATCGTACGGCGACCGGATTCTGGGAGCTTGAAGGTCCGGCCGATATCCATTTCAGTCTGCACGGCATGCAGTTTTCGGAGGGATACCTGCTGCTGATCAATGATGAGTGGGAGGATCGAAGCAGGGGATGGCGCAAGCAATTCGATGCGGCAATGAGAAAAGAAGGCCTGGAACCGCACGACCATGACCGGGGCGGCGAAAAAGGATTCAAATATATGGGTCCGGGTTTTACATCCACTCCCAAAGGCAGAGCCATGAAAGCGTTTTTTCTTGAAAAAAAAGATCCTGAGACGGCATCCCGATTTCACTTGTCATCCATGGAATTCCATCTCGGGTGCAATCCGGAGGCACTCTGCGTTGTGACGGAGTTTCCGCTCTTCAAGGTCAGACCATCCGCCCGTAACGGCGTCCCGGAAAACTATCTGGAACTCAAGCGGGAGCTGGAGAAAATGGGTGCAAAACAGCGTCCAAAAGAGGATGAGGTGAATCGTCTTGTTTCGCGCTATGATATTCAACCGCTTCCGCTTGGGAAGGCCATGCGCCTGCAGCGCTACTCCATCCGGTTGGCAATGAAACTTGCAGACGATTACCATGGAAATTCTCAAAAATAGGAGATAAGTGATTGACATTTAGAGAAATTATTCAGTTCTTCATCAAGATAATGATCAGCCACAATTCATATAGCCAAAGGACGAAATTTCGTCGTCGTCGTTTTCGCCGTCGCCTTATGGCCGGTGTGTGTGAAGATTGTGTCTGAAATAAACGGATTTATTTGTGTTTGAAAGGCAGGATCTTTGCGGGTTCTGCTTTTTTTTTGCCTATTTTTACATTTGAACTTCTATAAAACCATAAGCTGCAGCCGTTATGAACAGAACATGCGAAATCTCTGAACTCCATTCGGCAAAACGGTTACGAATATGAGCAATCCAATTGTGCTTGCATACAGCGGCGGACTGGATACCAGTTTTTGTATCCCGTACCTGAAAGAAAAATATGAAACAGATGTCCATGCCGTGATCGTGGACTGTGTGGGTCTCACACGTATCGAGAAGGAGGCTATCAGGGATCGCGCCCTCAAGCTTGGTGCGGCAGAATTTGCCTGTGTGGATGGATTCCCGCATCTCTTTGACCGTATTCTATCTTATTTGATAAAGGGGAATGTACTGCGCGATCGCACCTATCCGATGTGTGTTGGTTCCGAGCGGTATGTCCAGGCGGAGTTGATCATGGAATATGCTAAAGAGCAGGGAACCAGCCGCATCGCACATGGCTCAACAGGTGCAGGAAACGATCAGGTAAGGTTTGATGTGGCCCTGAGAACCGGCCTTGACAATGTGGAAATCATCGCACCGATTCGAGACGAGGGACTCACGAGAGAGGATACCACAGCATACCTTGCAAAACGAGGGTTTGATGTACCCAAGAAAACCACCAGTTATTCCATCAATGACGGGATATGGGGAACGAGTGTTGGTGGCGTGGAGACGCTGAACAGCGAAGAGCCCCTGCCGTTTGAGGCGTTTCCCCATCTTAAACCACCCCACCTGCTGGATGATGAACCCGAAGAAATTACCCTGGATTTTACAAATGGACTGCCGGTAGCCGTAAACGGTCACCAGATGGATCCGTCCGCGCTCCTCTCCGTCCTGAGGGAGTTCGGACGGTATCATGGCATTGGATTGGGCATGCATCTTGGCGATACGATTCTGGGCATTAAAGGCCGGATCGGTTTTGAAGCGCCGGTCGCCCGTATTATCTACCTGGCTCATCGCGAACTGGAAAAACTGGTGCTAAGCCAGGAGCAACGCCAGCTTAAGGACCAGCTTGGTGATCAATACGGAGCCATGCTTCACGAAGCCCGATACTACGATCCGGTTATGCGCGATATTGAACGATTCTTCGACTCCACTCAGGCGCGGGTTTCGGGAGATGTCACCCTATACGCATGTCGGGGCTCGTTATTCCCGATGCGCGCATCTTCACCTTACAGCATTCTGAACAGTAAAATCGCAAAGTACGGGGAAGAAGCCGGCGGTTGGGACGGCAACGAGGCCCGTGCCTATTCCAAACTTTACAGCATCCGAACACAACTCTATAAAAAATCACAGTAGCACACGCCTACGCATAAAAAAATATGGGACTTAAAGAAATCAAAGCGGATATCATCGCGTCAAGCTCAGCGTCCGTAAAGCTGGACCATACCGTTAAGATTGCTCCAAATATTGTGGCAGAAGAAGGCTATCTTGTTGCAGTCAGGACACTTGATGTAAAAGACAGATATAATGAGATCGAAACCAGCGATGGTGTTATCATTCCCTATGGAAAAGATCAGATCGTCATTGGCGCACTGGGTGAGCGCCAGGCACTTCGCGGTTACAGCGGGATCATTCCCAGATCCATAAAAAGAGGAGATATCCTGCATATTCTGAATATGGGCGGAATCATCGGAAACTGTCAGTCGCCTCATCCCGATCACGGACCCGCTATGAGGGTGGAGGTGCTTGGTGCTGTGATGATTGGCGACAATGACGGTGAAGCCGGGATCTACAAACATGCCTGCATTCAGGATTTTGCCATCGACTGGGAGTACAGTCTTTCCGAAAGCGTACCGCTGATTGCCGTTACCGGGACCTGCATGCACGTCGGAAAAACCATGGCGGCAACCATGATCGTCAGACAGCTTACCTCCAAAGGCTACAAGGTCGCCGCTGCCAAGCTCACCGGGGCATCACTTATGCGAGATACCCGCGAGATGGTGGAAAACGGCGCCATCGCCTCGGCGCATTTCGGCATGGCCGGACTCGTATCCACCACCGGGAAGAACATCCTTCCAATGGCTAAAGGGCTTATAAAGCACCTGAACGAATTCAACCCGGATGCGATCATCCTCGAATTTGGTGATGGTATTATTGGGGCCTACGGGGTGGACAGCCTGCTGATGGACAAGGAGATGATGCAGTTCACACGCACCCATGTAGTTGCAGCGCAAGATTTCATGGGGTGCTGGTCAGCTGACCATTTCTTTCGAAAACGCTATACCAGTGCCATCTCTATCATCACCGGACCGGTTACAGATAACCTTGTAGGAATTCAGTTTATCCAGAATACCCTGGGCATCCGTGCGGTGAATGCCATGGCCGAACCAACAAAGCTGGGGGATATGGTTGCTGAAATTACTTTCGCCGCCCCCACAAAAAAAGAACCGTTTCTATGAGTGAAAAAATATCCGTTTCCGTTGCGGGTGCCAGCGGATATACCGGCATGGAAGCCGTCCGTATTCTGCTTGGGCATCCCAATGTGACACTGACCCGGCTCTATGGCAGCAAATCGGCCGGATTGTCGCTTTCGAGCCTTTATAAAGGACTGGATTCGTTTGCCGATTTGCCGATTCAAAGCTATGATGAGATTGCATCGGATGAGTCCGACGCAATCTTTCTGGGACTTCCTCACGGCAAATCGGCGGAGATTGCCAGGCAGCTTTTCGATGCAGGTTACAAGGGTAAGTTGGTGGATATGAGCTCGGATTTTCGACTCAAGGATCCGGCGGCATATGAAAAATGGTATGGATGGACCCATCCCCATCCTGAGCTGATCGGCAAATTCACCTATGGTCTGACAGAGTGGTATCGAAATGACATCCGGCTAGCGGATCATATCTCCAATCCGGGCTGTTTTGCAAGTGCCATTCAGCTTGGACTACTGCCGTTTGCAAAGGAGGGCCTGGTCACCTCCTGTGATGTGACGGGCATTACCGGCTCTTCGGGCTCCGGCGCCTCGCCGTCGGCAGGAACCCACTTTTCCAGCCGGTTCGGAAATGTAAGGGCCTACAAGGTCTACCACCATCAGCACCTCGGAGAGGTGCTGCAAACTCTGGCAGATCAGACAGCCGCTCGAACCGGAAATCGCCCGGAGAGTCTGGCCGAAAGCGGTGAAGCAGGTGTAACTCCACAACTTCCGGATATTCGATTTATACCGGTTTCCGGTCCATTTGTACGCGGGATCTGGATGACGATTGCCATTGTACTTGGTGAGGAGACGAACGCCGGAAATCTGCTGGAGGAGGAATATTACAACGCTCCGCTTGTACGGCTCCAGGAGGGGCTGCCGGAGCTGAAGCAGGTTGTGGGAAGTGCATATACCGATATCGGATGGGTTCAGCAGGGACGCAAGATCGTCATAGGCGTCGCTATTGATAATTTACTCAAGGGCGCGGCATCGCAGGCCGTGCAGAACCTGAACCTGATGATGGACTGGCCCGAGGAAACCGGGCTCACCTTTCCGCCATCCATTTTATAGCGTGCCGGTGCAAACGGATTGAAACGTGCCGGCAAGCAAGAAGAAATATATACAGCAGCAACAAAGCTATGACTGAAACAATAGCCGAAAAAATACCGCGGTTTGCTCACTTGTCCGACTGGGACGATGCCACTCTTAATGGTGTGCTCCGGCATGCTCAAAAGCTGAAAAAGATGCAGTTTCGGAAGCCGGTGGCATCAGGAAAAATGATCGGACTGATTTTTTTCAATCCATCCCTGCGCACCCGTATTTCATTCGAAACAGCGGCAGTGCATCTGGGAGCGGGTACATCGATCATCCAGCCCGGTCAGGGTGTCTGGTCTTTTGAAACCCGGACCGGAGCGATCATGGACGGAGATCGCACCGAGCATCTCAAGGAAGCCGTTCAGGTGATATCACGCTATGTGGATGTCATCGGTGTGCGTGCATTTGCGGCCATGGAAAACCTGGAAGAGGATCTGGAAGATCGACTGCTTCAGGATATCGTACGTTATGCCACTGTTCCCGTGATCAACATGGAGAGTGCCAGGGAGCATCCGTGCCAGGCGTTGGCCGACGGACTCACCATACTTGAGCATCTGGACGGTAAACCGCAGAACAGGAAGTTTGTGCTTTC
>SKXL01000192.1 GCA_007128425.1 Balneolales bacterium
TGGCCGAGACACCCGCGCTGAACAGCGACCCGATGGCAATACCGGCCAGGACCATCACTTCGGGCGTGACGCCCCGGTAGCGGGCAATGGCCAGGATGAAAATCGTGCTGGTCATGCTCCATGCAAAAGCCGAGCCCATGACCAGATAGCGGTCGCCCAGCTGCGCGAACAGTCCGGTGCGGGTGGATGCGGTGGTGTCATTGAGCGTCGCGGTGAGTTCGGCTGTGCTGCCGGCGCCCAGCACCACGATGGCAAAGGCGGCCCCGAACGCGGCGGCACCCGATATGCCCAGGGTGAAGGGCGAGGCGAGTGGATTGCGCAGGATGCTCTGCATCACCGCACCCGATGCCGACAGAGCGAAACCGGCCAGCAGGGCGGCCAGCACCCGCGGCATGCGGATCTGCATCACGATCTGGGAGGTGGTCTGGTCCGGCTCGCCGAAAAACACCGAAAGCACATCGCCGATCCCGATTCCGGCTGCGCCGGAAGCGATGGCAATGACGCCGGTAACGGCTATGCCGGCTACCACCAGGAAAATGAACAGCAGGCGGTTGCGGATGTAACGGCGGTATCGTGCGATTAGATCGGACGCGCTCATAGCTGCTCCGGGTTCAGCCGTCGATAGCCGCCGTAACGGGTCTGGATGTCATTGTAAATGGTTCTGCCGAAAAACATTTGAAATATCTGGTTCGCTTTATCAGAAAGGATAATATCGTCAAAACGGTCGGGATATAAAACGGTACCGGCGTACCAGGCATTGGCCAGGATGGCCTCGTAGTTGGCGGCGTAATTGTTGAAAGACAGCACGCCGTACACTTCACTGTTGCGGACGGCGGAGAGCGACCGGGCAAGCGGTGTGCCGGGACGGATATCGGGCCCGGCCGTGCCCAGGCTGGACAGATCCACGAACAGCACATCCGGGTCCCACACGATCAGCTGCTCCCGGTCAATGTACGTACCCTGGATCGGGTTGATGAGGCGCTGGTGGATACTGCCGGCCACGTTGTTGGCCTGGATGAAGCGGAAAGGCGGATAATGCGGCTCTGTTGAAGTGATGCCGCGAGCGCCACGGTAGGACACACCGCCGATGTAGACGCGCGGACGCTCTTCGTCCGGGATGCCGGAGGTGCGCTCCTTCAATTCGGCGATCGATGAACGGATGTCGGCAATGAGGGTATCGGCCCGTCCGGTTTTGCCGATGACTTCGGCCATCAGGCGCAGCGAGGAGAAGAAGGTCTCCCGGTTTTCCGAGAAGTCGCCGTATTCCAGTGCGATCACCGGAATATCGGTGCGTTCCTGCAGTTCGTCGGCCTGCCCGCGGCTGGTGAACGTGAGGAAGATGAGGTCGGGAGCGGCCGCAACCAGAAGCTCGGGATCGCCGCCCATTTGAGGTCCGACCGGCAGCAGTTCACGCAGTTCGGGGTAGGCGAACAGATAGGGACGATCGGCACGGCGTTCGGGCTCTTCGATACCCGCCACCAGTTCGACGCCATCCAGATAGGTAAGCATGCGCAGCGCTCCGGCCCGCAATGCGATTACCCGCTCCACATCTTTCGGAATGATAACGATGCGGCCGAACATGTCTCGGACAGTTTGTGAGGCAGGTTCGGATCCCGTTGTTACAGACCAGCGATCAGGTTTTGAGTGCACCCTGGAATCAGAGGCACCCGTATCCATCCGGGACTCATGGACCGTAATTGTGTGGCCAGTGGCATTTTCGTCGATGTTTTCTTCACTTAGATGACCCTGATCCGATGCACCGTACCGGTTAGAGTCGTTGCAACCGGTTAAAACCACTGCAGCCGATAGCAGGGCAATGGCAGCAAATGAAATGCGAAAGCCCCTTTTCGTCGAATATGGTAATGCCGTAATTTTCGCTGAAACGGCTTGAAGCAGGATATGGATGTGATTAACGTGAAAAGTCATAGTTGATACGGAGGTGAATCATCCGTCCGGGTGACATGATGTCGATGGTCTCCAGGTAGCGGTTGTCCAGGATATCGGTCATCTGGATGGCAGCGGAGAAGTTGTCAAAGAACCGGCGTGAAACCATCAGGTCGAAGGTGGTCCATGCGTCGATTTCAGGGTTGCCGTCATCCGCGGCGTTGTTGTCGTCGCTGCTGAACTGCGACCCCTTGTAGTGGACAGTGAGTCCCATATCTGCTATCTTATTGCGCCACTGTAGCATAGCCCTTGCCTGGTGACGAGGAGTATAGGTCAGCTCCTTGCCTTCCAGCTCTGTCTGGGCGGGGAATGAGCGGATTTCCGATTGGTAGCGTGTGTAGCTTGCCGTCAGGGTCAGGGCGTCGCTGACGAAGTAGCGGACATCCAGTTCGGCGCCACCCATGCGGACCTTTGATACGTTTTCGCGTCGCCACACCTGGGATCCGTCAGGCATCTCAAAGGATATGAAATACAGGAAATCGCTGCCGTGGGAGTAGAAGAGCGTCGGGGAGATGGCGAGCCGCCAGAAGGGACGCAGTTCCAGGCCCGCCTCGAAGTTGTCGAGGGTCTCCGGACCCAGTTCGGGGTTGGCGACCTTGATGCGGCCGCGGAAGATCCCGGTGCGTGAGAGGTCGTCCAGGATGGAGGCGCGGAATCCGCGTGCGTAGGAGACGTAACCGTTCACCAGGTCTGTGGGGTTGTAGCGCAGGGCAATCCGCGGACTGAAGGTGGACCAGCTGTTGCTTTCGATATGCTCGTCGTTGTAACCGGCCAGCAGGTCGCCACGGAACATGATGCCCTCGGTGGCGCGGAAGTAGCCGTCGTAGAAGGTCACATGGTCGTACCGCAGGCCGAAAAGCAGATGCAGGCGGCGATCCAGGAGGCTGATCTCATCCTGCAGATATCCGGCAAGAAAGCGCATTTTGCCACGGTTGATGACCTGGTCGTCGGATGTCTGGTAGAAATCGCCGCCATCGACCGAGCCGACCTTGAATTCAAATCCGCCGGTGAGCGCGTGGATCGCATCGGCATCGTGGAACAGGTCGAGGGTCACGCCCATGTCGTCGCGATCCGATTCCACATTGAACCGCGAGTAGTTCTCTCCGGGTGTGCCGCGCTCGCTGACACGGAAATAATCCTCCCGCTGGAAAAAGCTGTTCAGGGAGTAACGGAAGGCGTTTCGCTTGCCGTGGACTCCCATGCGCACCCGGTTCATGTCAAACTTGCGGTACATCCCCGGCTCCACGATCACTGTGCCTTCCCCGCGTTCGTTCTGAAAGTAATCGTAGACGGCGGTCACTTCCGCCATGTCGCTGAGGGTCCAGGTGACTTTCGAATGCAGACCCGCATCCTCAATGTACCGCGGAACGGTGACGTCGGGCTCGGAGCGGTCTTCCTGCGGGACGGGGTTGTATCCGTCGCTGTCGGTCAGGAAGCCATGCAGGTGGACGGTCAGCCGGTCGGTGGCGCGGCCGGTCAGACTCAGGTTGCTTCGCCAGGTGTTGAATGTGCCGTAGGAGACACCGGCCGAAGCCGAAAAGGGCTCGACAGGAGTGCGGGTAATGATGTTGATGACGCCGCCCATGGCGTTGCTGCCGTAGAGGGAGGAGCCGGGGCCCTTGTAGACCTCCACCTGTTTCACGTTGGCGGTGCTGATGCTGTTCCAGTTCACTCCGCCGGTGTCGGAGTTGTTGATGGGCACGCCGTCGACGAGCACCAGGGTGCGGCTCTGCTCCTCGCCGGAGAGGCCGCGCACGGTGACGCTGGGACGCATGGTGAAGAACCCCAGACTGCTGGATGTGTTCACACCGGAGACATTGCGCATCGCATCGGCCATGGTGGCCGCAGGGGTGAGGGAGAGTTCATCCGCTGAGATGACGCCCACGCGTCCGGGTACTTCAGACAGGGCCCGGACATTTTTTGTGGCGGTAACCTCAATCTCATCCAGCATCCGGTAAAGGGTGTCGCTTTGCCATTGCGCCATGGCCGACGGACCCAATGCGGATCCGGCAAGCAGAGTGATTGCAATGATCAGAGCAGGAGCTGTCAACAGTCGGTTTGGGAAACGGTATTCGGATTTGATGGGAGCGTGGCTGTTCATAATGATGGAGTGTGCGGAGAGTAATATTATTCTCAGAATCGTGTTACCAGGAGGTGAAATTTTTTTTGGTTGGATGTGGATGGTGATGGCGTACGCGGTTCAGTCGGCCCGGCTCATGGTCAGTTTACCGTGCTGGATACCCTTGACGGCAATGAGACGGTCGGCCAGCTCAGTGAGGGAAGCGGCCTTGCCCTTCACGGCAATGATCTCCATGCAGAGTTCCTTCTCCAGATGGAAATGCTGAGAGGAGAGGATCATGTCGTGGTAATCATGTTGGATGTCGGTCAGCTTTTTCATCAGATCCCGCCTGTGGTGGTTGAATACCAGGGTGATGGAACCGGCCACAAGGTTGTTGCATTGCCACTTGTGAGTGACCGTATGCTCGTTGATCAGATGCCTGAGCGCCTGTGAGCGGTTGTTGAAATGATTTTCCGCCGTAAATTTTTCCAGGGATTCAAGGAGCTCCTTTTCCAGGGAGACGCTGAAACGGACAATGGGCATGGTGTTACGATTTAATAATTTTATGTTACCCTTACTTGAATGTACTGCAAATTTTTGACATAGAAAATATTTATAAAGAAGATTTCTTTTGTAAAAGACCCCTCATTCATAACATAAAGAAATCACTCATTGTAATGATACGTGCTTTTAAAAATATTTGTTTACGGGCAGTAAAGTAGAATTTTTAAGGGAGGTGAGGAGGTCTGTCGTCATAGCATAAAAAAACCAATCACATGCATCATGTATACGAAAAAACGGTACTCATACTTCGCAACGAATATTTTCGGAATCGCATTTCTGATTCTCGTTGTATCCACAATCGGATTCCGTGGAACTCAGACACCGTTCGATCCCGTCGCCATTTTTCTGACCTGGCAGACCGACCCCACCACTTCCATGACCATTGACTGGCACACCACACCTCAAGATGGTGATCGGGGACGTGTTTTGCAGTATAAAAAAATAGGTGATGCCAACTGGCTTGAAATTCAGGAGAAGGCCGTTGACCGAATTGCTTTTCCCTATTCGGATCGCACGATCAACCGGGTGGAAATCCGTGGACTGGATCCCGGAACGAAATATCGTTTCCGGTTTGGGGACAATTCCAGAGCCTATTATTTCAAAACCATGCCGGCGAGCCTGGAGAATGAAACCATACGTTTTGCCAAAGGCGGTGACACCCGGCACCGGGAAGACTGGATGAGCGAGACCAACCGGGCTGTTATGGAGTATGAGCCTGATTTTATCCTGTGGGCTGGTGATCTGGCTTACGCCAATGGTGAACCCTACCGGGTTGATCGCTGGTACAGCTGGTTTAATTCGATCAAGGAAACTCTGATCACGGAAAATGGCCGGGTAATTCCGATAATCAATACAATCGGCAATCATGAGCTGTATGGAGTTCGCAGACTTTACCGTGCCGGGCATCCTCATCAGGCAGAAACCGAAGAAGAAGCCAGGAAATATTTACGGGAGAATAATCTTTGGGAGGACAAGGCGACCTACTTTTTTCATCTGTTTGCTTTTCCGGGCAACCCGCCTTACGGTGTGCTCGATTTTGCCGATTACATGAGTATCATTGCCCTGGACAGCAATCATTTCACTACGGTTCGGGGTGCCCAGGCCGCCTGGCTGGAGGAGATTCTGGCTGAACGATCTGGTCGTAAGCACCTGTTTCCGGCTTATCACAGGCCGGCCTACCCTTCGGTACGAAATATCATGGGTGGTCATTCTATTGATATCCGCGAGGCATGGGTGCCGTTTTTTGAAAAACATGGCGTCCGCATCGCATTTGAAGCACATGATCACGCCTACAAACGCACACCTCCCATGTCGGGGCTGAATGTGGTTGATGAAAACGAGGGCATTGTTTATGTCGGTGACGGTGCCTGGGGTGTGAATACCCGGAGTATGGTGCATCTTGTTCCGCCCGAACGAATCCATCAGTATGATTTTGATCTCGATTCCGGAGATGTTATATATGTTCACGAATTCGGCGGATATATTGTGCGGGATCGTTCCCTGCCTGAAGATTACCTCTATGAATCGTCCGTTGAAGATATTCCTTACCTCGAGGCTTTCGCAGCAAAACGACACGGTGTTATCGTTGATATACACAGCAATGGTGGCGAATTGACGACCGTTACCTCCGATGGGAAAGTGATCGATAACTATTCGTGGTCTTTGAACTAACAACGAACGTTTCTTTGAACCCTTCCATCAACGCTCTCAAGGAGATGAACAATCTGCAGATGGCGCGGTATGGGGAGGACAAAAAGTCAATGATGTGATATTTATTTGATGTAAAGGTGTTATTTTGTCTGCTGATTTTATTATCCATGGTACAAAAACTTACCAGGCATGGTGACACTGACGAAAAGGACGGCAATCCTGTTTTTTCTGGCTCTGGCAATAGGCTCCTGCGTCTCATCCGAAAAAATGCTGCAACGCGGGCAGTACGACCGGGCCATCGAGCGAGCCTCGGACCGGCTGATGAAAAAGCCGAACAATGAAAAAGAGCTTCGCGTGCTGAAAGAGGCGTTTGAGCTGGCCAATCTGTTCGACCGGGAGCGGATCGAATTTCTCGAGATGGAGGGACGCGAGGAGAGCTGGATCGAGATCTATCTGCTGTACGAGCAGATGAACGATCGCCAGAACCTGGTCCGTCGGCTTCCCTCTCAGATCCGAAATCAGTTCGAATATTTCAACTATAACGAGCAGATCATCGCATCGAAGGCCGCAGCCGCGGAGGTATCCTATCAGCGCGGACTGGATTTTCTGGACCAGGGTGGCAGGGACAACGCCCGGCGTGCTTTTGTTGAATTCGAACGTGCGCATGGCATCTATCCGGGGTACGAGGATGTGCTCAGGTATCTTGAATTGGCGGAGATGCAGGGGCGAACGCATGCACTGTTTGCCATCGAAAACAATTCCGGCATGGTGATTCCCGAGTTTTTCGATGCCGAAATGCGCAAAGTGGCCCTGGCCCGGCTCAACACCCGATGGATCCATTTCGATACCTGGGAAAACCGGAATGTTGACTATGACTATTTCCTGGTGCTGAATATCACCGAAATCGCATTTTCACCGGAGACCATCAACAATAATTCCTACAATGTGTCACAGGAAGTTCAGGACGGGATGCGGTATGAGCTGGATGCCAACGGCAATGTGAAAAAAGATTCACTGGGCAATGATATCCGGGTGCCGAACATCGTAACCGTGTCAGCGGAAATCACCGAATCCGTGCAGCGAAAGGCGGCACTTGTTGCGGGCTCGCTGGATTTTTATGATACACATACCGATCAGTTGATCCGGACGGATAATCTCAGTGTGGAAGCGATATTTGAGAATAAATATGGCCGTTATGCCGGCGATCAGCGTGCGCTGACCCCGGAAGTGCAGGGTATCGTGCGCGGGGAACGGGTGCCGTTTCCGTCAAACGAGACCATGATGATGGATGCCACGGAACTGCTCAAGGACCGCTCCAAAGCGATCATCCGGGCCAACCGGCGGGTGCTGGAGCGTTAGGGAGGTATCGTATGAGACATCTCGTCACATGTCGTATCAGGCCAGGCCGCCGATGAGGTTCACAAAGAATGAGAAAAAAAAATCCAGCCTTTTTTTCTATTTAAAAACATTTTGAAATCATTATGAATTACTTGCCACCTGATCGGCCGATCGCCGTAATAGATGTTGACAGATGCAAAACCAATATCCGGGAAATGGCACGAAAAGCTGCCGGACGAAACCTCCGATATACACCGCATTTCAAAACACATCAGTCCATCGAGATCGGCTCATGGTTCCGTGATGAAGGAGTTGATTCGATTCAGGTATCTTCTCCCGGTATGGCAAATTATTTTGTCAACCAGGGGTGGAAATCAATAACCATAGCCTTTCCTCTTTCGCCATCAATGCTGTCAAAAATTGACGATCTGGCATCTCGTGTCAATTTGACCATTTTTATCAATTCATCTGAAACGGCGAAAATTGCCGGTGAATCACTTGAAAATCCGGTAACGGTCTTTACAGAAGTGGATTGCGGCTTCAACCGGAGCGGTATTCCGGCCGGGGATACCGCACAATTTGACAAGGTTCTGAGTGAAATCAACAAGCATCCCAAATTACGATTTTATGGCTTTTATGTGCATGACGGACGAACCTATCAATGCCGAA
>SKXL01000176.1 GCA_007128425.1 Balneolales bacterium
GAGGTTTCGGCAGTGATCTGAAGCTGGCGGGTGACTCTAAAGTCGAGCTATTCAAAAAGGGTTTTCACTCCCTCATGCAAAGGATATGCAGGATCCCAGTCCATTGATTTCTGCAGATTTGTCGTATCCGCCACCGAATCGAGCACCTCCCCTTTTCGAAATTCCATGCTGAATGATATTTCGAATTCCTGCCGGCTGGCCTGTTTGATGAAGTCTACGAGCTCTTCCACTGACCATGACTTACCTGCACCAAGATTGAAGACATTCCATCCACCCGGCTGCCGGTCAATTGCCGCAGTTACTGCCGATACCACATCGTTGACGTGGATATAGTCCCGTTTTGGGCGCGGATCTTTAAGTGACACCCGGCCCGTTTTTATTTGCTGAAGGATCTCCGGGATGATGAACGATCCGGCCTGTCCCGGCCCGTAGATATTGAAGAGCCGGAACACCGTCAATGGGATATCGAAATCCCGCTGATAGCCGCGGCAAAGCTCTTCGGACAGCAGCTTGCTCTGCGCATACGGATTATGCGGATTCAGCGGATGGTTTTCATCCACAGGCAGATATTGTGGCGGGCCGTAGAGGTAGGAACTCATGTAGACAACCCCGGCTTTCCACTGCCGGGCAAGCTCCAGTGCATGCAGTGTCGCATTGAAATTGACCCGGTGGAACTCCCGTGGATTCCGGAACGATTCGGGAACGGAGGTTTTCGCCGCCAGATGGACAATGACATCACATGTCGCAGTGTCGCAGACCGAAATCCAGTTGCAGATGTCCAACCCGTTCTTTCTGGAAATCTCAAGCACATCATGTCCAGCCTTCTTCAGAACAGGTACCAGATGTGTCCCTATAAATCCGGAACTACCCGTGACCGCTATCTTCATATCAGCTTGAAATTGGGGTCGTTGACAAGCTCCGTGGCGGTTTCATAGTCAACCGGTCGTCCGATATCCAGCCAGAATCCGTTGTATTCATACACCGTGGCGGGGTTGTTTTTTTCAATGAGCGTGTGCATCAGATGGTCAAAGCCGAAAAAGGTATCTTTCGGGATATACTTCAGCACATCCCGGTTCATCATGTAGACACCCATGCTCACGAGAAAATCGTAATGCGGTTTTTCCTCGAACCTGATCAGCCTGTTGTCTTTGCCCTTGTGCAGAAGTCCGTAGTCGATCAGTTCACTGCGCCGGTATGATGCGATGGTGAAAATGGCATTGGATGCAACATGGCTCTCATGGAACCTTGAAAAATCAAGATCTGTCAGGACATCGCCGTTCATCACCAGGAAATTTTCAGGCAGGTCTTTTGCCAGGGTGAGCGGACCCATGGTGCTCAGGGGTTTGGTTTCCATGGTGTAGTCGATGGTCACCCCCCATTTGGATCCATCATTGAAAAATGCCTTGATGATATCCACCGCATGATTCACGGCAATGGTGATGTGGGTGAAACCGTGCTCTTTGAGCTGGCCGATCACGATTTCAAGGATAGGGCGGTTGCCCAGCGGGACCAGCGGCTTTGGCAGGGTAACCGTGTAGGGACGCAGTCGGGTCCCCGCACCACCAGCAAGTATGACGGCTCGTTTTGACATGTATTTAACTTTTAGCTATTCATAAACATCTTTTCCGGACCGGTAGTAGTCCAGATACCATTCCACGGTTTTTCTGACACCTGTCTTCCAATCGGTTTCGGGTTCATACCCGAGGATGGCTTTGGCTTTGGATGTGTCCGGGCATCTGCGGGATACCGATCCGCTGTGCTGACCCTCGCGGACGTAGGTCCCGCTGAAACCGGCAATCGCGCCGATGTATCGCAGCAGTTCTTCAATGGTAATTTCGGCATTCATATCGCCGATATGGAATATCTCGTTGTTGGCCGTATCCGTTTCCATTGCGGCTATCGTCCCGTTAGCGGCATCATCGATGAAGTTGAACGATCTGGTCTGGTCGTGGCCGAACATCCGGAACGGGTCCTCGCCACCGGCGAAACGTTTAACTACCTGCGGTATGACATGCTTGAAGCCCATCCGGGGTCCGTATACATTATGGTAGCGCACGATGGTACAGTCAAATCCATACACTTTCGCATAGTTCATGAACCCGGATTCACCAAGCATTTTCGTCACAGCGTAAGTGAACCGCGGGTGGGTGATATCCTCAATGCAAAGCGGTACATCCTCCGGGGTCGGCACCCGGTATCCAAAAGCTTCCACCGCTCCGGCATAACATTCGCTGGTGGATGTGAATAGCACTTTTTGACAGGCGCTCTGCTTCAGCCACTCCAGGGTGTTCATGATAAGCTGGGTGTTGATGCGGATGAGCTCATTCGGCATTTTGCTGGTGTACTCCACTCCCACCACCGATGCAAGCATGTACACCTGGTGGTAATCCGAATCCAGCCGGTCAAAAGCCGATGGATCCGTAAAATCCGCGTTGATAACCTTGACATCATGGGCATTGACCAGGGATCTGAGCTGATCGTCCATTTTTCCCCGGAAGAAGTTGTCTCCGATGGTCAGGTCGTATCCTCCCGAAATTGCCAGTTTCTGTAGGATATGAAAACCGATGAAGCCGGCTCCACCGAGTAAAAGTACCTTTTTAGACATCACCTCTCCCGGTTATTTTAAATACATGTTGTGGAAATTCGGCACGGATGGTATCCGGTATGGCACCGTGCGGATCAAACAGGGCCATGGGTTTGTTTGCGTTCAGGATCTTGTGCAGGAGGCCGTCGTCGAAGTATGTCATATGGGCGGTACCCAAAATGACCGCATCATAATCGCCGGCCAGTGCTTCTTTGTCAGAACATGTTTCCAGCTGGTGTTCCACCCAGAACGGCACAAAGGGATCATGCAGGACGAGCCGGGCCTTCCTGTCCTGTAAAGCCGCAAAGACCGGCTCCACGGGGGTGGATCGGGTGTCCCCGACATTTGGCAGGTAGGAAATACCCAGGATCAGGATTTTTTTGTTGGCAATCCCTTCCCTGAAATGCTGAAATATGTGTTCCAGGGTGTGTCCGGGCATTTGGTCGTTGATTTCAACGGCCCTCTCGGACTGGGGCAGGTGCTTGGCACCGAAGAAGTGCTGGCTGGACCAGCTTGCCAGCAGCGGGTCCTTGGTCAGGCAATATCCACCCACACCCAGGCCGGGTTTCATGATGTTTTTGTGGGTTGGCCGCATCCGGATGGCATCGATGACCTCAAACAGGTTCACATCGGCCGCTTCGGCGAATTCCGTCCATTCCTGGATAAAAGAGATGTTCATGGCGCGGAAGGAGTTTTCCAGCACCTTGGCCATCTCGCTGGCCGTGGTGCTCCCAAGGCGCGTGAGCGGATATTCTTCCGTTGAGATGATGGTCTTCAGAAATGATTCGACAGCGTCGGCGCTCTTTTCATCGATGCCGGAATAGACGCGATAGAAGTTCCGGATGGAATCGATGTAGCCGGGACCGGGCATCACTCTTTCATAGGAGTGGCCGATCATGAATTCAGGTGAAAGGTTTCTCTTTTGGAATTCCTCCTCAAATACGGGTTGCACCAGTTTTTTGCAGGTCCCGGGCGGCACCGTTGATTCCACCAGGACCAGCACATCCTGCTTGCAAACGGATGCGATGGAGCGGATGGCCTCCCTGAAGGGATCGAGCGGGACACTGTAACTGGTGTCCAGGTGCTCATCGCGCACTCCCTTGTGCACATCCAGGTTGATATCCACCACCACGACATCCGCCAGCGCATACGCGCCCTGGTCTGATGTTGCCCGGAAGTTGTTGCGTTTGCGGGCCATTTTGAAGCATTCGGACACTTTGGGGTCGCTGCTCCGGACCGGGAACTCCCCGGCATTGAGCTTGTCGATCACCCCGGCATTGGATGGCAGGTCCACCCCGATGACATCGTACAGGTCATCCCGGTTGCTTGCAACCACCAGTGCCATTGCGGCACCGACGAATCCAAGGCCCTGAATCACTACTGTTTTCTTCTTCACGATGCTGTTGCGGCTCCCCTGTACATGTTTTCCTATCGGGATTTTTTCCATTGGTTGTATGTGACCTTAAGCCAGTATCTGTTGGGATGGTTCCTGAAGTATGCCAGTGCCTTTTTCATTTTTTCAATGCCGGCTTCATAATTCCGTTCGGGTTGCAGGGTGCCGTCCTGATTGTAAACGGCCTGGAGGATCCGGTCCAGCTCTTCTTTTGACTCACGCCGGTGCAATTCACGGACGTACTTATTGTATTGACGCCAGGGACTGTACTTTGCAGATTGTTTGACCATGATCATCAGGTGAAATCCATACCAGATATACAGGTCGTTTTGCAATGATTCAAACAGGCCATTGTCCATGAGCACCTGTTTCAGTTGCTCCTTGGATTCCAGGATATCAAAATGGCGGTCATCAAACGTACGCATGATGGAACCTTCGCGTTGCCGGTAGCAGTATAGCGGGTCCGGTATGGTCACGATTTTTTTGCTGGCCATCAGCAGATGGGGCGCCACAAAGGTATCCTCCACCAGTTTTCCTTCAAAAAAACGAATACCATCGAACAGTTCCCTGCGGCAGATGGCGTTGCATACTCCGGGATTCAATTGTTTGTGGAAGAAGGCACGGAAGAAGGTTTCTTTATCCTCCATCACCAGTTCCGTGTCCTGGATTCCCTTCATTTTTTCCTTACGGCTTTCATTGAAGTACAATTGAATTCCGCATTTCACCATGTCGGCGCCGGTACGGGTGATGGTTTCATGCAGGACGGCAAGCATATTTTCAGAGATGAAGTCATCGCTGTCAATGAAAACGACAAAATCGCCGGTTGCGTGATCCAGGCCGGTATTGCGTGCCGCAGAGAGCCCCTTGGCCTGCTGTTCCACGATTTTGACCATGTCGTATTGGGCGGCATATGATTCGCTGATTTCCAGGGTGCGGTCCCCGGATTTTTCATAGGCCAGCAGCACTTCAAATGGCGTGAGTGACTGGTTCAAAACAGACTCAAGACACTCTTCAAGATAGTCCTCTACATTAAATACAGGTATAAGTACGGATATAGACATCACATATGGACTTCTTGAGCAAGATTGTTAATTAAAGCCCCTTATTTCTCCAGTTTTTTAATTTGGTTTTAAGCCAAAAGATATTTGGGTTTTTAGTATATTTTTCCAAGGTTTTCTTTGTGTTTGCAAAGAATTTTTTTTTGTCATTTTTGACATTCTTTTTCTGCACATCATTTAGATGAAAGATTATTCTATGCAACTTCTCCCTTGCTAAATATTCATTGAGTTTATTTACGTGGTTTCTATACGCAAAAAAAGAACTGTATTTTGTTGCATTATTAATAGTCATCATGTAATGAATTCCTGACCATATATAATAATCACCTTCAAAGAATTCGTATAGGTCATTCTCAATCAAGGTTTGTTTGAGATGGTCATTAAATTCAATAAGGTCAAAATGCCGATGATCGAACGAGTGCATGGCGGACCCTTCCCGTTGTCTGTAATAGTAGAGGATATCTGAAATTACAGCAATTTTATTGCATTTTAGCATTAACTGAGGTTTGATGAAATTATCTTCCATCATTTTTCCTTCCAAAAATCGAAGGTCATCAAACAGATAATTCTTATATATCGCATTGCATACACTGGAGTTAATGATACTGTCGAAAAAAGCGCGAAAAAAAGCATTTTTCCCCTCTAATATGATATCATTACCCTCAATGCCCCACCATTTAGTGACCGCATTATCATCATACCTCCAGACTCCACATTTTACCATGTCAGCTTTCAATTCGACAGCCTTCTTGTACAAAGTTGCAAGCATATCCTCAACGATGAAGTCATCACTGTCTACAAAGACAATGTATTCACCTGAAGCATGATCCAAGCCGGTATTACGTGCGGATGCCTGTCCCTGATTTTGCTGATTTATGAGTCTTATGTGTTTGAACTTCTGCACAAATATTTCACAGATTTCTTTACTTCTATCTGTTGAACCGTCATTGACCAATATTATTTCCTGTGGTTCAAGTGTCTGTGTGATTAATGAATCAAGACATGCCTTCAGATATTTCTCCACATTATAAACAGGAACGATAACGGAAATACTACTCACTGCTTTTCCCCGGGCATCTTTTCATCTTTCTTTTCTCCATTTTCCATATTTCGTTTTCAGCCAAAATATGGTGTTATTTTTTTTAAATTTGGTTAGGATTTTCCTTGTTTTGTGCATGCTTTCAATCTGTTCCTGACTCATCTCGGCGTTCTCGGAGGAACTCAGTTTTGCTTCCAGCACCTTCTGGAATTGACTATCCGGCACCAATTTTTCAAACCTATATATATATTTTCTGAATTTAAAATAGGAAGAGTGTTTGGCTGCGTTTTTTATCGTTATCATGTATTGAAAGCCGGACCATGCGTAATATTTTTCACAAAATCTTTCAAAGAAACCGTTCTGAATCAGGATTTCTTTTAATTGATTGTTTGATTCGATAAGATCTAAATGTTTATCACTGAAAGCATGCATGGTTGAACCGGGACGTTGTCGGTAATAATAAAGCCCGTCAGGAATTGTCACAATTTTATCACTTTTTAAAAGCAGATACGGAGTGATGAAATTATCTTCCATCATTTTTCCCTCAACAAATCGTAAGTCACTGAACAGGCTTCTTCGGTAAATGGCATTACAAACACTTGGATTGAATTTGTGAGAAAACAATGCCTGGAAGAATTCCGTTTTATTTCGCAGAACCAGTTCATGATCAGCAATTCCTTTCATTTTTTCAATTCGGCTGTCATTGAAGTACAACTGGATGCCACATTTGACGATATCAGCATCAGAATCAACTGCTTTATTACACATAACCGCCAACATGTTTTCCGAGACGAAATCATCGCTGTCAAGAAAAACGACATAGTCCCCGGTTGCATGGTCCAGAGCGGTATTTCTAGAGGCGGACAATCCTTTTGTCTTCTGCCTTATGACTTTGAAATGACCGTATTTACGTGCGAATATTTCACAAATTGATAAACTTTGGTCTTCCGATTGTTCATAGACCAGCAATACTTCATATGGCTGTAATGACTGAGCCAGAACCGAATCCAGGCATTGTTCAAGATAGTCCTGAACATTAAAAATCGGGATTAAGACAGATATTTTTTTGCTATGCAACATCCCTTTTTCAGAAGTCAATTCTTTTTTTCCATTTATTGTATTTAGCCTTAATCCAAAATAAATCAGGATTTTGACTAAAATTTCCAAGAACTTTCTTTGATTTTTTCACGAACTCAAGGTATCTGTTACAGCTGTTTCCGTCTTCACCTTGCCCGGTGTCGGCAGCCAGAACAGCTCCCAGCTCCTGCTGCGGTACCAGTTTATGGAATCTGCGGACATGTTTCCTGAATGCCGGATAGGAGCTGTATCGCGCGGCATGTTTGATCAAGTTCATCAGGTGGACTCCAAACCACATATGGAAATCGTTTAGAAGCTCATCATACAGCTCATGGCGGATGAGGATGTCCCTTATCTTATGATTGCATTCGATGATATCAAAGTGCCGTGCATCAAACATGTGCATAATGGAGCCTTCCCGTTGCCGGTAGTAGTACAGTCCGTCTGGTATGACCACGATTTTGTCGCATGCCAGCAGGATCTGAGGGGTGATGAGGGTGTCCTCCTGGAATTTCCCCACCTCAAACCGCAGATTGTCGAACAGCTTCTTTCTATACAGCGCATCACAGACGCTGTGCATGATTCTCCTGTTGAGCAGCGCACGGAAAAAGGACAGTTTGTCATCCAGAATGATTTCCTCTCCTTCATCAATGCCCCACAATTTCTCGATTCGGTCTTCATGGAAGTGATACCAGGTGCCACACTTTACCATGTCAGCACCGGTGCTGACGGCTTTATCGTGCAGGGTGGCAAGCATGTGCTCAGAGATGTAGTCGTCACTGTCCACAAATGCGATGAAGTCACCCGAGACAAGATCGAGACCGGTGTTCCGTGCAGAAGCCTGCCCCTGGTTTTCCTGATCGATAAGCGTCACAAAGTCGTATTTACCGGCATAGGATTCGCAGATTTTCCTGCTGCCATCCGTGGAGCCGTCGTTGATCAGCAGTACTTCAGCCGGTTGGTACGTCTGTGCAAGTATGGACTCCAGGCACTGCTCCAGATACTCCTCCACATTGTATACCGGGACGATCACTGAGATGTCACCCTTGACCA
>SKXL01000123.1 GCA_007128425.1 Balneolales bacterium
AAGTAACTGGTGAGCTGAACCTGTGACAACGTGGCCCGGCGCCACTTGCCTTCGGCTTCGGCCCGCTCCTGGAAGGCACGGTTCATCAGCAGATCCAGCGCCTCCTCCCGGGAATACCGGTATGCCTCATTGTGGATACGGTAGTCAAGAATGGTATTGGTCACCACCCTCAGATGCCATTTGGCATACATCAGCCACAGCTCCGACTTGAAATCGCCGTACCCTTCCTCCAGCATCATCTGTTCGGTGTAAACGGCCCACCCTTCAATCATCGCTGTATTGCGCAGAATGCTCTTGATTATGGAGGGTGAACGGTTGGCATACACCAGCTGAGTGTAATGTCCGGGCACAGCCTCGTGTATATTGAGGATCTGCAGGGTGTAATTGTTGTATTCCCGAAGAAAACTTTCGGCTTGCTCACCGGTCATGTGATCAATCGGCGAGACATTGTAGTAGGTATCCCCTCCGCTGTCATACGGTCCCGGAGCCGAAATCGAGGCGATGGAGAACCCGCGCATGTACTCGGGTGTCTCGCGGACCACCAGCGGCTTGTCGGGATCCAGGGTCAGAAGCTCTTTTTCCATCACAAATGCCTCCAGTTCCGGTATTTGTGCCTTTATGGCCTGCACAAGAGAGTCAGGATGCACGTGATCCCGGGCAATTTTATCCAGTACCATCTGAACGCGCGACAGGTCGCCGGGCATCTCCCTGCCGGGATGATATTTCTCCCACAGCTCCGCACTGCGCTCCATCATCTCCTGATGCAGCTCCTCCTTGCGTCGTACCGCCTGCCGGTACACTTCATCCGCTTCGTAATAGGACACGTTGTCAAATTGAAATTTCTGCCGGTACAGATCACTGCCGATCCGGAAATCGCGAAAGCGAGCATCGGCCGACTCCAGCCAGCTCTTATTCAGCATTTCGATGTACTCCTCCACCGCTGCAATCGCCCGGTCGATGCGCTCGTTAAAAGCGTCGATCCATTCCTGGCCGCCATGTCGCGAATCGCTGTTCCCAAGCACCGCCAGAGAGTCACGCAGCGCACCATCAAGCATTCCGATGGTCCCCCGGTTCTGCTGCACAGCCAGCTCGGTGTAGGGTTTGGTCGGGGTCTCCACGACTTCCGCGGCCGCTGCGTAGTAATCGGACACCTGATCCATCATCTGGTAGAGCGTTGAAAGGCGATCGTCAAGTGGTGCATATCTGCCGTTGAGCACGCGACTGACCGATCCGGCAACATTGTAGCGGGATGGAGTCCAGCTTTCCTCACGAAATTCATCGCGGTTCCACACCTGCGCCCGCAGATGGTTGTCAATCAGCCGATAGTCGATCTGCTCAAGCGGTGGCAGATCCCCTGCACTGATGGCATCGAGCCTGCTCCGGTGATGTGCAAGGAAATGATCCCTCTGTTCCCGATACTCTTCGTTGTTGATCGTCAGTCGGTCAGCGTAGTCATAATTCCCGGCCGCCAGGGCCCATCCGGGGTTCAGCTCCCACAAATCATCAATAAATGCTGTTTTTAAGGACTCGAAATCCTTCAGGGCCTGCTGTTCAGTTGGCCGGCAGGCGGAAATCACTGCGCAGAAAAGTAGTAGAACAAAATATGTTGTGTATTTCATTTGGCTTTTTTCTAATTATGATTTCTCGGGATGGTTGATAAGTTACTACCCGGATCTCTTCGATTAAACAGGATCGCGTAGTTGCCGGCGGATCTTGCTGCCTGGTGCGCTGAAAATAAACTGTGCGATACATTATTGCGTTTACATTATACAAAACAAACACCTCATCACAAATCCATCCGGGTCAGTGCGATCAACCCCATCCCCCTGAAACTGCAGGGCAGCGACCGATTGATCAATCAGTAAAAAATGTTACTTTCCTGATAAACAGAAACATGAAGGCTATTCAGCTTTCCATAATTGGCATTGTCGCATCGGTTATTATCTGGAGCTTATTTTTGTTAAACGCCGGTGGTAATCACTCGCCGGATGGCGCAGGTCATGATACGACAGATCGGTTGAACGTCTGCCAGATGCAACTGAGCTACTCCATCGGCGAAATTGATCCGCGTTTCAGGATCTCCGAGCAGGATGTCAGAAAGTCTATGGATGCCGCCATTGATCTTTGGTCGGATGCGGTGGAAACGCTCCAAATCCGGTATTCCACACAAGGTGCCATCGTAGTCAACTTTGTCTTCGATGAGAGGCAGCAAATGACCCAACGCGAAAAGCGTCTGATGAGCGAGATCGAATCCCTTGGCAGCAGTATCGATCGCTTGCAGAAGGAATACGACCGGTATTATGAAAAGATTGAGGGGCTTTCAGACCAGCATCGGCAGCTGGTTGACCGGGTCAACCTCGTGGCGGGCGGACTCAATGAGTGGGTTGAAAACAGAAACCGGGATGGTGGACTGACAACCGGTGATCTGGAGTATTTCGAAAATCGTTCCCGGGCCATTAGCGAACTGCAGCGCCAGGAAGCGGATATGCGAAACAACCTGAATGCACTGATCCAGTCTTTTAACCCTGTCACTGACAGACTGAACAGGGATATCAATGAAATGAACCGTCGAATTGATGAATACAACCAAAATTTTGCCGGTAAATTCAGCTTTTCAAGCGGCAAATATGAAGGTCGGATCGGTCAGGGTGTCATTACCATCTATCATCACGTGAACGAACAGCACCGACTGCTGCTGCTGGCTCATGAACTGGGTCATGCGCTCGGACTTGGCCATGTATCCAATCCCGGATCCGTGATGTACAGCACTATTGACCGGCAGCTGTACTCGGGAAAAATCCGGTTGACCGAGCAAGACAGGGAGGCGCTGCGAAGTCATTGCCGCTGAGTCGCCTTACGTTTCAAATCCTCCTGATCTTTTTTGGATAAATTTGCAACCACCATGTCGTAAGAGTGCCGCGTCCATTCCTTTAGAAGTTTATCCGGTACAGGCTGGTCAAGCATAATACTGTTCCAGTGCTTTTTGTTCATATGATAGCCCGGCACCACAAAATCGTACTGTTCCCGGAGCGCAATGGCTCTTTCGGGATCGCATTTCAGATTGATGAAATTGAACGTATCCACGTTGGTCAGGCTGTACATCTTGTCCCGGACAAAAAACACAAGTGCATCTTCATCGAAAGGAAATCGCTCTTCCGTACCCGGCAGAGAGAGACAGAAATTTCGGTATTCTTCAATATCCATGACTCAAAATGGTGTATGGCATAGGGAAACCCACGACAATATCATGAATACCAGGTACACTCGCAATGGACGAATGCCTTTTCGCTTTTGAAAATCATACTTCTTTTAACTATGTTACATGTCATTAAAAAACAACTATTTTAAACCAGCTTTATTAGATCTTTTTATACAGAAAGTTATCCGGATCCTATTGCCCCATGCGTTTACTTTTATTTCTAAAGTCGACACCCGTTTTTATTTCCTGTCTCTGCATCATCTTGTTGTCCAGAGCCAATGCTGTCCCGCCTGAACACCGTACTGTAAACAATCCTCCCGATTCATTGATACATCATGAACTTGATGAAGTGGTTGTGAGTGCCCAACGGACACCCGTTCTTCAATCGGAAGCCATGCGATCGGTCCAGGTCATTGGTCGTGAGCAGATTCGCGGCTCCTCCGCCCACGATCTCTCCGGACTCCTGGCTACGGTGCGCAGTGTTGATATCCGAAGCCGGGGCACGTTCGGGATGCAGGCCGATGTAAGCATCCGGGGCGGTACCTTTGACCAGACCCTGGTGCTTCTGAATGGTGTGAACATCACCGATCCCCAGACCGGACATCACAACCTCAATGTACCTGTCGACCTGCAAAGCATTGAACGGATCGAAATTCTGCACGGATCCGGTGCTCGCATATTTGGCCCGAATGCATTCAATGGCGCGATCAACATCATCACCAGGGAACCGGGAGACCCTCATATTAATGTCACTTTGTCTGGCGGACAACATCAGTTCGGATCGGCGGGTTTGTCCACCGGATTCCGCAGCGGTCCGGTGAACCACCATCTCTCCCTGAATGGCATGACCAGCGACGGATTCATTGACAACACGGACTTCCGCACCGGCAATCTGTTTTACCGATCCAGATTGGATATGCTGAACGGCACGCTTGATCTGCAGGGGGGATACAATGAAAAAGCATTTGGCGCCAACAGCTTTTATACACCGCGATTCCCCGATCAGTTCGAGCATACCCGCACCGGTTTCGCCTCGCTCCGCTGGATTCCCGGTGGGTCCATACGCCTGACGCCAACCGTTTACTGGCGCCGACACCATGACCGGTTCGAACTCTTCCGGTACGAAGCCCCGGAGTGGTATGCAGGTCATAATTTCCATCGTACGGATATCATCGGCGCTTCTCTGAACTGGGTGCATGTAGGAGCACTGGGCATCAGCTCGGCCGGACTCGACTACCGTTACGAGCACATCTTCAGCAATGTTCTTGGAAAAGAACGGGCGGAGCCTGTCCGGGTTTCGCGCGAAGATGACGTCTTTTTCACACACTCCTACAGCCGCAACGGCATCAGTCTGATGCTGGAACACAACCTCGCACACGGACCTTTTACCCTGGCCGCCGGAACCCTGATCTACACCAACTCCGACCTGGACGACCCCATCACCCTATTTCCAGGCATCGATCTGGGCTGGCAGTTTCACAACCAGTGGCGCTGGTACGCCTCGGCAAACCGGACGCTTCGCCTGCCGACATTCACCGACCTGTTCTATAGTGGTCCGGACAACCTGGGCAACCCACTGCTCGAGCCTGAGGAAGCTGTATCGCTCGAGAGCGGTGTAAAAGGCATCTGGCGCATCGTTCAGTTCGACGCCGCTTTCTTTCGCCGATGGGGCACCAATATGATCGACTGGGTGCGACGACCGCAGGATGATGTCTGGCGCAGTGACAACCTTACCGAGGTCACATTGACAGGTTTTGAAGCAGGGGCAACTGTTCTGCTCGGCAGCCGTTCATTTGCCCGAACCGCCGCTCGGCACTCATCGCCCTCCTTGCATTCTGCTGAGCGGACCTCTTCTTACAGCGGTTCCACCCGACCAACGACCCGTCTCCTTTCTGTACATTTCGCCCGGATCCATGCCGGGAAATCAAGCGGTGATTTTATCTCAAACTATGCACTGGATTACCTGAGGCACAAAGTGGATATCGCCCTCGTATTGCCGATCACCAACCGGTTCGGAATTCACACCACCGCCACCTGGCAGGACCGCGCCGGCAGTTTTTTACTGTATGAGGATGGGGCATTCACCGAAATACGTGATTACGAACCTTTCTGGCGGATTGACCTGAAAATGCATTATGATTTCGGTCCGGCCCGATTCTTCGGCGAAGCATCCAACCTGCTGGATGTCCGCTACGCCGAAATCGGTAATGTGCCGCAGCCCGGACGATGGATTCGCGGAGGCATTGAAATTGAAATCAGATGATGATATCAGCGTAGTTTGAGTACACATAGATTTGAATCCCATATCGTTTCAATGCAGATGAGATGTTCCGTCTGAACATTACTACAGTTTTGAGCGTGAAATCAAACGCCGGTACCAATTTACCAGGGTACCCTGACCGGCTCCCAGATAGTACATTACAAATATCAGTGTGAATATCAGCTGCAACCGGATAAAGCCGTTATCGCGGTATTTCCGGGCGGAGGTGACAACCGCATCCTCCAGAATAACAAATGACCCATCTTTGCGCAGCCTCCGAATGAACTCATTATCTTCCATGACAATATGATCTTCACGAAATCCCCCCAGGCGCTGAAAAAGGTCGGATCGAACAAACAGGCTCTGGTCCCCGTAACGAAACGGAAGCAGGTCGAACCGGGTAAACCAGGCGTAGAAGCGCATCAGGCGAGACGGTTGATCAAATGAGAGCCGGTAGCATCCGGATTGTGCTCCCTGCTGCTCAGCTGCCACAATATGCCGCAGCGCACCGTCAGGCGGGAGTGTATCGGCATGCAAAAAGTAGAGAATCCGACCGGCAGCCAGACCGGCTCCGTAGTTCATCTGGGCAGCGCGCCCTTTCTGAGGCGCTATTACGCATCTGACACCTGTCTCACGTGCAATCTCCACGGTGTTATCTGTGCTGCCACCATCCACAAGAATTATTTCACAAGGAATCTCAGTGTTGGCATAATCTACCGGACGCTGCACCAGTGGTTGAATGCCAAGAACAGATCGGAGCTCTTTCAAAAAAGGTTTCAGACCGGTAGCTTCATCATACACCGGGATAATAATGCTGATGACCGGTTCAAGTGGTGACAAATTTCCCGGCCGGGCAACCGGCAAAAACTCTTTCAGATCACGGTAATCCTCAATGGTATCAATATCTCGAAGCACCGGCAGCTGAAATGTATTTAGACCAGCATTTCGAAGATCATGCATGGTATGGTTATATACCGATTCGGTGCTCCACTGCTTGTTTCTGAAGATCTTCGAATGAAGTGCTTTCATGCCAAGCAGGTAGTACCCGCCGTCACGGGCCGGACCGATGACCGCATCATGGTCGTCCAATGCCTGCAGGGCCTGGTTCAGATGAGCGGTTCCCAACTCCGGACAGTCACTGCCTATGATGACGGCACGGTCGTATCCGTCAGCAACCACATCACGAAATGCTCGCTCCATGCGCTGGCCAAGGTCTGCTCCCCATTGCTCCCGCAACTGTGCGCCTTCAAAGTACGATGATGGTGTGGAAGAGGAATCTTCATGCTTTTTCGCCGCTTCTGACAATGCAAAAGCGGATCCCGGGCCGGTATTACGTTTCGGTGTATCGTTCTTTTTAACGGAATCACCGTCCGCTTCTCCTGCCCGTATCGGTTCAGATGAATTGCAAGGCCACTTGTCCGGAACTTCACTGCTGAAGTAGATAAAACAGTCGGCATCTGCTTCTTTGGTTTGCGTCATCGTATATGCCACCAGCCGCAGGTACATATCCATTGCTAGCTCATCTCCAATACCGGCAGCCAGGCGGGTTTTTACTGTGCCGGGTGCCGGATTCTTCACAAATACGATTATCGCCCTTTTTTTCTTCAGTGCACGATGCGAACCTGTTTCCTTATGTTCGCCCGGCTGTACGGATCCGGTTGCTATTTTGCTTCCATCAAAACGGGTATCCGCGGGACCTGTGCCCGCTCTCGCATTGTCGGCATCTGTTTTCATTTGAATACGGCCATCTTATCAGAATTACAATTCTACCGTTATACAGTAGCCCCGCCACAGCTGCTGCCCGCACCTGCGGTACAGCCATAACAGTGCTGATTCACCTTGATCTCCCGGTTCGTCAATCGTTGCGCGTCAAAATCACGGATATGCGTGGCGCTGCGCTCATCGATCGGAATTTCGAGCATCTGGTTGAAGTCGCAATCGAACAGATACCCCTGCCAGTTGACCGAGATCGTATTCCGGCACATCACCCCTTCCGCTGCAGCAGGATTGTACGAATTGACCAGCTTCTCCATGTACTCTTCGAGGTTGCCGGACATCACCAGGAATTCAAGATAGCGGCTGATCGGCAGATTGGTGATGGTGAAAAGCTGGTTGAATTCCACACCGTGCTTGTTCTTCAGGTTTTTCTTGAATTCGGCTTCCAGCTCCGACTGATCCGGCGGCAGGAACGCTCCGGCAGGATTGTACACCAGATTCAGTTGCAGACCGGTCCCGGGCATCCCGAATCCGATTTCGTTGAGGTGTTTCAGGGCCTCGATGGACCGGTCAAACGTCCCTTCACCTCGCTGGCGGTCGGTAGTGTATTTGTTGTAGAACGGCAGCGAACAGGTTACTTCCAGGCCATGCTTCTTGAAAAACTCCGGTAAGGTCCGATACTTTTTGTTGGTCGTAAGGATGGTCAGGTTGGATCGCACGATAATCTTTCGGTCCGGTCGGCTGACCCGCTCCACGAACCATTGAAAATCCGGGTGCATTTCCGGCGCGCCGCCCGTCAGGTCGATGGTGTGGATATCGGATACCTCTATCGCGTCAATGCACGCTTCCAGGTTCTCCCGGGACATCATCTCGGTGCGATCCGGACCCGCATCCACATGACAGTGCTTGCAGGTCATGTTGCACATGTACCCCAGATTGATCTGCAGGATCTCGATTTGCGTCGGCCGCAGGGGCCACAACCCGG
>SKXL01000101.1 GCA_007128425.1 Balneolales bacterium
CGATTGCTTATGGTTTCCACGGTGTGTTGTATGCAGCCATTAACGAAGCCGATATTATCAATTGCAGTTTCGGAGGCACCAGTTTTTCGGAATTCGGACGCGATGTGATGGAATTCGCCACAGCATCCGGCTCGCTTGTTGTGGCTGCTGCCGGCAACGAGGGTAACGACGACATGTTTTATCCCGCTGCCTACGATGATGTTCTGACGGTCGGCTCGGTCCGGCGGCAATACGACGACGTCATCTCCCGTTGGGCCAATAATAAAGGATCCAATTACGGATATTATGTGGATGTTTTTGCCATGGGAGAAGCCGTCTTAAGCACCTTTTTCAACTATGACGACAATACAAAAACCTGGGAGGCCACGTACCAGCGCAACACCGGCACTTCCATGGCGGCGCCCGTCGTAAGCGGTTTGGCCGCGCTGATCAAGGCCGAGAATCCGGACTGGTCACCTCAGCGAGTTGCAAGCCAGATCCGTACCAACGCCCGTTCTCTTCACAATGCCAATCCGGACGCCATATACGAAAACCGGCTCGGCATGGGACTCATTGATGCCTACGGCGCTCTGGTCAACCTGAAACCCGGTCTTCAAATCACCGATTTTTCTTTTGAAACCAGCGAGGGAAACAAAATCAACACCGGCGAAAAAGGCAAACTTACCATCGAGATCGAGAACTTCGGTGAAAGGACGGCCGAATCCACCCTTATGCTGGAGAACAATCAGGATGGAATCCGATTCGAACCACAGACGCGCACCACTGGCAATGTAAACACCGGAGAAAGCTTCACTGCCACTTTTGATATTGAAATCTCACACGATTTCCGGCTGGTTGAAATCCCTCTTTTCCGCCTTGACTTTGTGGACGAGTCTCTTGATTACAACGATTTTGCCATGATCGAGTACGAACGGCTGCTCTTTGATATCATCGATATCAACACGATTATGGCATCATTTTCATCTGACGGAACCATTGGCTATATAGATGCCCTCTCGGCTTCCGGCGGCATCGGTTTTCTGCCCGGAGACTACCCGAATGTTCTGTTTGAAGGAGGACTCATGATAACTGCAGATGTGGAATTTGAAAGCGTTACGCAACAAGATGTGCTAAAAGAAAATGTTGTGATCAACCAGGTCCGCAAAGAGGATGAAATCTCTCGACACTTCCTTCCTTCGAAAAATTACCGCTTTACCCGTCCACCTGCCGTTTCCGACCTGGACGGAAAAGCTATATTCAAATCAACCGAGCACCCCATTGCCAAAGGATTGAATGTGGAGATGAAGACGTATGCTTTCGAGAATCCTGAACTGGATAAAGCGATTATTGTGGTTTACGATATCACCAACATGAGTCTGGATACCTACCACGACATGTATGTCGGACTTTTCAATGATTGGGATATCCGTGATCCCGGTAACAACTTCTCCGGATATGTTGAGGATGACAGTCTGTTGTATGCCTATGCACCCGGTGGGGGGCCTTTTGTAGCTTCCGCGCATCTTGGTGTCGTTGCCAGTGCATTCGCCATCGCAAACGAATCCCCCATGTCACTGCCGGAGGCAGATTCTCGAGAAGACAGCCTTCGGTTCGGCATTTATTACATTGAAGATGAAGAGAATTTTGATGGTTTCACCGATTCTGAAAAACGGCTTTCCCTTACAGCAGGTACCGAACGAACAACCATTTCGGAAGCTGATGTCTCCCTGGTTACCTCAAGTGGTCCGTTTACACTGCTGCCCTATGCACACATCCGGACAGGCTTTGCTTACGCCTGGGGTGAGGATGTGGATGAGCTGCGCAACCAGGTCGCATCGGCCCGTTTGCTGGATTTCGATATCAGTCCTCCGGGTGTATACAGCCCACCCAGGGATTTGGCAGAACGGGCTACCATCTATCAGAACTTCCCAAACCCCTTCAATGAGAACACCATAATTGAGATCCACCTTGCCGAACCGGGTCAGGCTGAAGTCACGGTGTACGACATCATGGGACGGCGGGTTGCTACTCTTTTTGACGGTACAATCGATGGAAGAGTGCAGTTTTTGTCATTTAACGCCCGCGGGCTCGCCAGTGGTGTCTATATTGCCGTACTCAGGGCCGAAGGACGCACCGATACCATGAAGATGACGCTGGTACGATAATTTCGCACAGATCAGTTTGCAACATCATCCTGATCTGTCAGCTCTGATTCCTTCTGCACTTTGCGGGCATCCTCCAGGCGAGCCGCTCGACGCATTTCAGCGTCCCTGTAACGTTGCTTTTGCCTCTCGGTTTCGGGCACTATTTCAGGCACGGTGAGGCTATGGCCTTCGGAGTCGACGGCCACAAACGAAAAATATGTGGATGTGCAGAGGCGTTTTTCCCCGGTTTTCAGATTTTCTGCAATGACCCGGAGTCCGACCTCCATCGAGGATCGGAACGTGCGGGTTACCTCGGATTCGATATTTACCACCTCCCCAAGCCGGACGGGACTTATAAACCGGATCCTGTCCACCGTCACGGTCATCGCATAACTGTTGCTGTGGCGGCGGGCCGATATTGCGGCGCACATATCCATCCAATGCATCAAAACACCGCCCATAAGCGTGCCGAATGTGTTCGTGTCCTCCGGCATGACCAGCCTGTTCATTACCGAACGGGATGCCGCTACTGTTTTTTTATCTGATTTCGTCATTGTACTCCGTTACAATCGCTGAATTGACGGTATGCCTGCACCGACACTCGTACCGGATCTTTCGCAGTGCCGGCAATGATAATGTACATGATACGAAAAACCTGTTTTTGTAACACTCAGGCCGGTTTCATAACTTTATACTTCTTTCAGACACCTGACTCTAACTTCCCTTTCACCACCTATGACCGCAGACCAAAGCAACCCAAGTCTTGAGATCCGTCCGCTTGAAATGAGCGATTACAAAGCTGTTAAGTCATTACAGCTTAAATGCTTTCCGGATATGGAGCCTTATGACTATCATTCCTTCCGCTCTCAGCTCAAGCATTTCAGGGAAGGGCAGATCGGCGTCTTTTTCGAGGGCAAGCTTATCGGGTCCAGCAACAGCCTCATCCTCGACCTCGACGAGTACAGCTTCGACCACACCTGGGAAGAAATCTCCGACGACGGATACATCCGCAACCACGATCCCGAAGGCGATACACTGTACGGCATCGAGGTGATGGTCGACCCGGAGTACCGCGACATGAAAATCGGACGGCGCATTTACGAAGAACGCACCGAACTGTGCCGCCGGCTCAACCTGCGCCGCATTCTGGTGGGCGGCAGGCTGCCGAACTACCACAAGCATCAGGACAAGATGGACATCTACACCTATGTCCGTTCGGTCATGAACAAAAAGGTCTATGATCCGGTGCTCACCTTCCAGCTTCAGAACGACTTTGTCGTCAAACGCATCATCACCAACTACCTGAACGAGGACTCCGAATCCTGCGGTTACGCCGCCCTGCTGGAGTGGACCAATTTCGAGTACCAGTCCCAGGCCCCGAAACAGCGCATCACCTCCATGCCGGTGCGCATCTGCTGCGTGCAGTACCAGATGCGCAAAATCGCCAGCTTCGAGGATTTCACCACGCAGATCGAATACTTTGTGGATGTGGCTTCCGATTACAAATCCGATTTCGTCCTGTTTCCCGAACTGCTCACCACACAGCTGCTGAGTTTCGAACAGGAAAAGCGGCCCGGCCTGGCGGCGCGTGAACTCGACAAATACACCGACCAGTACATCGAGTTCTTCCGGGACATGGCCCTGAGCTACAACGTGAACATCATCGGCGGGTCGCACTTCACGCTGGAAAAGGACAATGTGTTCAACGTCTCCTACCTTTTCCGGCGCGACGGCACCTACGAAAAGCAGTACAAGATCCACATCACTCCGAGCGAAAGTCTGTGGTGGGGCGTGCAACCCGGATCCGTCCCCAGGGTGTTCGACACCGACCGCGGCAAGATCGCCATCAACATCTGCTATGACGTGGAATTCCCGGAGATGGCGCGCTATGCCGTCGACAACGGGGCGAATATCCTCTTTGTGCCGTTCTGCACCGACGAGCGGCACGGCTTCACCCGTGTGCGCACCTGCGCCCAGGCCCGTGCCATAGAAAACCAGATCTACGTGGCCATGGCCGGCACCACCGGCAACATCCCGTCGGTCGAGAATATGGCCATCCAGTACGCCCAGTCGGCGATCTTCACCCCGTCCGATTTCCCGTTCAGCCGCGACGGCATCGCCGCGCTGTCGGATGAAAACACCGAGATGGTAGTGCTGGCCGATGTGGATACCGAGGTGCTTCGCCGCACCCGCCACTCCGGTACGGTGATGCCGCTCAAGGACCGGCGCAAAGACCTGTACAGCGTGCAGTTCCGCGACCTGCCCGAGTACAGCAAGATCATGCCGGACGATCCGCCGTTCGACCCGGAAGGAGACGAGGATTTCGAATAAAAGGAGCCGTCACAACCCGGAATTGGTCGATCAACTGATTTTATTCAATTAAGTTCATTTTCTTATATGATTACCATAATTGGCGCGGGTCCGATCGGACTCGCCTGCGGCATTGCCCTGAAACAACGCGAAATCCCGTTTCGCATCATCGACAAGGGGTGCCTGGTCAACTCCATTTTCCACTATCCGACCAATATGACTTTTTTCTCCACTTCCGACAGGCTGGAAATCGGAGGGGTGCCGTTCATTTCGCACGGCATCAAGCCAACACGGCGCGAGGCTCTCGAATACTACCGGCGTGTGGCCGAAAGTTATGAACTGCCGTTGCAGCTGTATGAAGAGGTGCGTGACGTGCGCGGTGAAGATGGAAATTTTGTGATATCTACCGACAAGGGCACTTATGAAAGCAGCAAGGTGGTTCTGTCCAGCGGCTTTTACGGTCTTCCGCATCGCATGAACATCCCGGGGGAGGATCTGCCCAAGGTCAAGCACTATTACGATGAACCGCATCCCTACGCCTTCATGAAAGTACTGGTGGTGGGTGCAGGGAATTCGGCCGTGGATGTGGCGCTGGAATCGTTCCGGTGCGGCTCGGAGGTCACCATGGTCATTCGTGAACCGCACATCAAGGAGACGGTAAAGTACTGGGTGAAGCCGGATATTGAAAACCGCATCCGGGAGGGATCCATACGGGCCCATTTCAACTCGGAGCTGGTGGAAATTCGTGAGAATGCCGTGGCGATACGCACCCCCGATGGCATCCTCACGATTGAAAACGACTTTGTGATGGCCATGACAGGATATGAGCCCGATTTCGCACTGCTCCGGCGCGTTGGAATCGCTCTGGAGGGTAAAGAACAGATCCCTTCACACAATGAAAAAAACCAGGAGTCAAACGTGAAGGGGATCTATCTGGCAGGAGTTGTCTGCGGTGGATTGAACACAAACAAGTGGTTCATCGAAAACGCCCGGCTGCACGCCGAACAAATCGCGGATGATATGGCACGGAAGTTGAGAAAAGCTTGATGATGAAAAGACTGATGATTGAAAAAAAAAGGGGTAAGCGATCTGCATCGCACCGCTACAACCTCCTGCCGCTGCTACCTTCCGGTCCTGACGGAGTTGAGAGGGAGCTGGTCGTGCAGGACTTACCCCATACTCATCAACGAAAAAGGCTCAACGAATATTCCGTGTGAGCCTGTTTCTTCCATGTGGAGCTACGGGGATTCGAACCCCGGACCTCTTGCATGCCATGCAAGCGCTCTAGCCGGCTGAGCTATAGCCCCGCAACATGAAGTAAAAAGTACAATTTATTTCAAGATTATAAATATACGGATTCCGCCGGGCCGGTGCAATAAAACAGCTTAAATTTAAAAAACTTGAGCAAACTGCAAACCGGGTGCGTACATCTCCAATGAAAATTCCTATATTTACTTTTAGCACAATTTTCAATTTCTTTTGTTGTACCGCAAATGTGTAACAACCCGCGATCGGGTTTCACTCACGTATTCATTAAACCGCAATACTTACCGGAGAATTTCTGTGAAAACTCAATCTATTGCCCTTTATACCCTACTATTAACTTTTGGCATTGCATTACTGCTCAGCGGATGCCGGACTACTGAAGAAATTGTTGATCCCACGCTGGACTCCGATGGAGACGGCGTCCCCGATCAGGTTGAGATGGAAATCGGAACAGACCCGTTCAATCCCGACACCGATGGTGACGGTCTCACCGACGGACAGGAACTCAACGAGTATAACACCGATCCGCTTGTGGCCGATACCGATGGCGACGGCCTCTCCGATGGCGACGAGGTTCTGGTATATGGCACCGATCCTCTCAATCCCGACACCGACGGTGACGGTCTGTCTGACGGTGACGAAGTGCTGATATACCGGACGGATCCGCTGGATGCCGACAGTGACGATGACGGCCTCAGTGATTATGACGAAATATATGTCTACGGTACCGATCCCAATAATCCCGATACCGACGGCGACGGCTTCACGGACGGACAGGAGATCGAGATGGGTACCGACCCCCTTGATCCCACCGATCCGGCATTTATCGAAGAACTGCAAACCATCAATTTCGACTTTGACCGATCAAACATCGATGCACGGGCTGCCCGCCGGCTGAGTGAAAACGTCGAAAGACTCAGAGGAGCGCCAAATTACCGGATACGGGTGGATGCATACACCGACCATGTCGGCGGCGATCAGTATAACCTGCGTTTGAGCCAGCGCCGCGCCAATTCTGTAGTGGCTTTTTATCGGGAAAATGGTATATCCGAAAACCGGATCGAGTCGCGTGGACTTGGCAAAGTGCCGGTATCTCAATGTGGTCCACAGGGCGATCCCGACGGACGTGGTTGCCGGGCTGACCGACGTGCCGAGTCTGTTCCGTTGCATCCCTTCCCGCAGCGCCCGCAAATGCGCCGTTAATAAACCGGAGTTCCCTTTCTGATCCTTTAAATCGGTTGAAATGCCTTAACGGACCGAAGGGAAACCACCGGAAGCATCCGCAACAAAAACAGCAGCGTTTTTTTGAAAGCATCGGTCATAGCGGTATTCCCGCACCGGCCGATGCTTTTTTGTTGCACTCATGTTCCTAAAGGGCATTGCGTCAGCGTACAACAACAACTTTTCCTGTGCCACGCTGATCGTTCTGGCTGTCTACCGACACAACGATATATACACCTGTGCCGACCCGGTCGCCTTTGAAATCACGCACATCCCATTCCACCCGGCCGCCACGAGTTTCCAGCCGGCGTACAAGCCGTCCATCCACGGTAAGGATGCGGATGGTTGTCTGCGAGGAAAGCCCATCAATCACAATACGCTCCCGGTTCTCCTTGCGGTAGGAAAACGGATTGGGATAGATGAAAAGGTCATCCATTTCCGCCACACTGCCCCGAACCACATCCATATAGCTCACCAGTCCGAGATCGGTGGCAATGAATACCTGTCCGCTTGCATCATCATAGGCCACGGAAGTGACATTATTGGAAATAAGCGGACTGTTTTCGGTGGTAAAATTCCGGATGGCACGATGTCGCCCTCCCTCCTCATCAATCAGCCAGACACCTTCACCATTGGTCCCGATCCACTTCTGATTTGCTGAATTGACAGCGATGCTCGTCACATTCGATGTCCGCAACAGAAACGGAGAGTCGGCAGTCTCATCGGCATTGATCAGAAAACTGGCCTGGCGGTCCGCGTTCGTGCCGTCAATGACACGCTGCGGAAACGGGAAACGGGCCAAGCCGCGCTGTGTGCCGATCCAGACTTCGCCTCTGCGGTCCTGAACAACGGCATTTACCAGTGGATGCGGCAAATTGCCCCGGCCAGACTCATCCCGCAGAATCACACCATCCCCGACATCATCACCATCGGTGCGCTTTACCACAAGTCCGCGACCTTCGTTGCGGTCATTCTGAACCGTCAGCCAGAGCTGGTCGTGAGAATCAACAAACACCGACTCATAAAAATCTGTCGATCCCATCCCCTGAAACAGTGGAAATACGGTCCACTCCTCGGTTTCCGACACAAAACGGTAGAGCGGATTGACACGGTTCAACCGGCTGATCGCCCAAAGCTGGTCGTGCCGGTCGGCAGCCAGGCCGCTGACAACAATAAAGGACGAACCGGGAGTAAATCCATCCAGAATCGA
>SKXL01000165.1 GCA_007128425.1 Balneolales bacterium
GACACTCGGAACATTGGCGCTATTGGTATTGATTTCACCCTGGGAATAGGGCCATCGCCTCGGGATCTGGTTCAGTACCGCACTTTCAGCGACTTCGAGTTGCGGAATTCCGGTTCTTCTCCAGTCGGAGAAGATCTCGGGTTGCAGGAACAAGGCAACGTGTTTGTGAGTCATCAAGCGGGCCAGTCCTTCCCCGTCCTGCAGCGAAGCAGCCGTTTCGGACGCCTGAGCAGCAACGTAGTCCGCATCCGCTTCGCCGGTCACGAGCTCAAGAGAGGATATGATGGCCTCATTCATGGCATCAGCGGCCGGACCGTATTGGCCAAGCCGGAAATGTGCTTCCGCTTCCAGAAACTTTACTTCGGTGTACGTGATGAAATGGAAGGGAGCATCCGGTCTGTTGTAATATGGCCCAAGGTCGGAGATCCGACCATCTTCGTCACCTGAAACTCCGGCTGTCTGGCCCCGGTAAGTGTCTTCGGTATTCTCGGCAGCATAATAGGGCAGTCTGGGATCATCCAGGGCGATCAACAGATCGACAAAATGTTCACCCATTCTGGTATTGTCCTCAAATGCACTTAGTTTGTGATTGAACCAGGGGTTGGACTGCTGGTTTTCCGTACCGAACTGCAGGTTCATGTTGTAATCGGAACTGGTAAATGTTCCGTTGCCAAGCGCGTTCAGGACATTCTGGGCGGAACCCTGGGGATCCACTTTGCTTTGGTGGTTGTGGAAGCGGGCGCTCAGGGCGTTTGCTGCCATAATCCACATTTCCGTGTTGCCGCCGTAAATAAAATCGAAACTGCCCAATTCAGTCAGCGCTGTGACATCGCGTTGCAGGTATTCAATCCCATCCGTCAGAAGTTCCTGAACGACGCCATACAGCTCCTCGGCGTCGTCATAGACGGGGCTCAGATTTTCCACACCCTGAAATGCTTCGGAATAGGGAGCATCATTCCATAGAGCGACGACATTACCCAGGGCATTGGCCATAAGGATCTTGGCCACGCCGAGATGATGCCAGTGCTCGCTTTCTTCTGCCCTGTTTATAACCTGATAGAGGTCATTCATGGAACCACCATATAAGTTGGAATTCCATACCGTAGCGGAACGAGCACTACTGAAGTTATACCGGGCTATGTTGGTATGCTCGCGGTTCGTGCCCGCCATCTGCTGCATCAGTACCGAATTGTACTGGGAGATATCACCGCCCAAACCATAGGCAAGGTTTACTTGCGCATGCGCCAGCAGATTGTCGATACCGGTCTGTGTAGCCTGGTTCGGGTTCTGATTGGTGGAGCTGATTTCGCAGGCATTGAGCGCAAATACCAGCAGTCCGACCATGCTTGTGAGGTAGATTTTTTTGACCATAATAAAAATCGTATGAGTTAAAATGTTATATCCGTCTTACAACGAGAATCGGACTTCCACGCCAAAACTGCGTCCGCCCGGATTGTTGTAGTAGTCGATACCCATGGAGGCGCCATCCCCCATTCCGTAAAGGTTGGTATCCGGATCGATACCACTGTATCCGGTGATAAGGATCAAATTTCTGCCCCAGAGGGAGAATGTCGCAGAACCCAGTCCAATGGCATTTGCCAAAGCCGGAGACAATGAGTAGGAAAGTGTGACATCCCGGAGCCGGATCCAGGAGGCATCTTCCACAAAAGGTTCTTCGTTGACGGCGTAGGATTCCCGGTTCTGGTAGTACTGCTGGGTGATTTCCACCGGGATATCATTCGGTGAACCGTCGGACTTGACACCCTCAAATACGGTTGTTTCTCCCCGGTTTTCAGTGACAACCGATTGGCCGTTGCCCCGCATCACTGCCTCGACACCATTCCAGACATCGCCGCCCTGACGAATGTCAATCAGTGAGGTGAAGCGGATATTTCTCCAGGAGAGGGTATTGCGAATGCCAAGCATGAAATCGGGATTGGGATCACCGAGCCGGATCAGTTCGCTGGTGGTCAAAGGGTAGCCGTACAAGCTGCTTTCCGGATCATCATCGATCAGCCGGTTGCCGTTTTCGTCACGCAGCCAGCCCCTTCCGTAAAATACACCGTAGGGTTCGCCGGGGATCAGGCGCGGAACGATATTACCTCCAACACCACCCAGATCGATCTGGTCAACACCCTCCGTAAGCGAAACCACTTTATTTCGGTTTCGGGTAAAATTGAAGGTGGCATCCCATCGCAGGTCACGTGTTGCAACCGGGGTGAGATTAAGCTGAACTTCAACACCCTGATTTTCCAGTTCACCGGCATTGATCAGGTAACTGCCAAAACCGGATGAGGCGGGTATGGGTACCCTGAAAATCTGGTCCTTGTTACGGGAGTAATAGTAGGTAATGTCCATGCGGAGCCGGTTTTCCCAGAATCTGAGGTCAGCTCCCACTTCGTAGGTCGTATTTGATTCCGGTTCGATATCGGGATTACCGATATTCTGACTTGCCGTAATTCCTACCACACCCTGATATGGGAAGACAAAACTGTTTCCATAACTCTGGCCGGTATTGGATGGAATGAAGTAGGAGTTTGTGGCAAACAACGGCGCGTCGTTTCCTACGTTTGCGTAAGAGAGGCGAAGCTGGCCGAAGTTCATGATACCATCCGCCATATCAAATGCATCTGTGAATACAAATGCGAGGCTTGCCGCCGGATAGAAGAATGAGCGGCCATCCAGCGTGGAAGACCAGTCGTTGCGTCCGGTAAGGTCCAGGTATACAAGATCCCGGAAGTTGATATTGGCATTACCGAACACCGAAACCAGTTCACGCGGATTGGTGCTGTGCTGGACATCAGGCTCCTGGCTCACGTTACTGATGTGGAACAATCCGCGCTGCTCAAATCCGCGTCCTGAAAAATAGAGACGGTTGGAATTGTCCGTGCGATAGTTGTGTCCGGTGACAATCTGGAGTTCAATGTCGTTGTCAAAGGACTCCTGGTAGGTCAGCAGGAAATCGGAATTGATATTGCGAACCGTGAAGGTCTCCTCGAAAAGACGTCCTTCCCGGCCGTCGCCACCGCTGGATCCCAGATCAAAATTGTGCCGGCGGCGATCGGAATAGGCATCCACCCCGAGTCGATACGAAGCATTCAGCCAGCTGGTCAGATCATATGAGACCATGGCATTACCGATAAAGCGATTCACCTCATCGCGATACACGTTGTTGTTGATCGTCCAGTAGGGACTGTCCGGCCCCCGGTTTTGTGTACCGGCTTCGGTAGTGCTTCGCCCCTGATGGGTTCTGGCGGAACCGTCCGGATTCTCGTAGGCGAACACATCGTTGGCCGGGTCACTGGTGCCAAAGGTGATATCCATAATGGGATTGCTCCGGGTAAGGGGGATCATCATGCTGGTGAAGTTGGATCCCCTGCCGGCCCGGCGGCCCTCAGAGTTCACATAATTGGCGCGACCGGAAATCCGGAGCCGGTCGGAAAGGTAGGCATCACCATTCAGGCGCACCGAATTGCGCTTGAAATAGGTTTTGGGGATGAATCCGTTTTCATCGCTTCTTCCAAAGGAGAAATAAAGATTCCGGTCGCGTGTACCGGTCGAGATGCTGACCTGGTTTGCAATGCTCAGGCCGGTATCGAAGAAGGCATCCATATTGTCGTAGGTTTCAACCGCTTCCCCGGTGGCACTCGGATCTGTGGCCAGGACCGGGTTACCCTTGATGTGGTAATTACTGGCTGTATGCCCGTCATAGCTCAGCTCGCTGATATGCGGCCCCCAGTGAGCCGGAGAGGTCAGCGCAAGATTGCCGTTCGTGCCGGGACCGTATTGGGACTGTATTTCGTACAATTGATTCACCTGGGTGAACCCGACGCGACTGGAGACATCGATGGTGGTAGAAGGCCGTTCACCGACCTGTCCGCGCTTGGTTTCAATGATGATGGCACCGTTTGCAGCGTCGATACCATAAAGTGCGGCAGCGGCCGGACCCTTCAGGACGGTCATGGACTCGATATCGTCCGGGTTGATGTCAATGGCACGGTTGGATACATCTACCGAGCTGAATGTGACCGTAGTATTAAACGCATTGCTGATGGGAATACCATCCACAATATAGAGTGGCTCATTGTTGCCAAGAAGCGATGCGCGTCCGCGAATGTTTACAGAACTTGCGGCACCCGGCACACCGGCCTGACTCCGAACCTCCACGCCGGAAAACTGGCTGCTCAGTGCATCACTGACACTGATTTGCCGGGTGGCGGAAATGTTTTCGGCCTGCACCGTTTGAATGGCATATCCTAACGCCCGCCGGTCAGCTTGCAGACCAAGAGCAGTAACCACAAGATCATCGAGCAGGAGCAGATCGGCTTGCATCTGGATGTCGATGGTAGTCCGGCCCTGAATTGCCACGCGTTGTCTCTGGTAACCCAGGAAACTGAACACCAGATGGGTGACATCGTCCGGCACGGTAATTTGGTAATTCCCGTCGAGTGTCGTTACGGTACCGATGGTGGTCCCCTCAGCCAGGATATTCACTCCCGCGAGGGGTTCTCCATCAGCGGCATCGGTAACGACACCGGTTATGGTTTGTCCGAGTGTGAATGCCGGAATGGCAACAAGGCACACGAACATCAGGCACAGCTTGTATGTGTGTTTCATATAAACCCCGATCTTTCTTTGGCTTGTTAGATTGGATTACATTGACTTGCCGGGCAAACAGATACAAGTATCCTTCCATGCTTGTATATAACTGTTTTCCCTGCAATTCCGTCTTCAAGTACTTAATAAATTAGACAAATATCAATATGAATTTACTTATTAATGGATTTATCGTATTGATACAGGTTCGTGGTTCAGGGAGCTACCAGACTCATGAGAATGCCACAAAACCAGGCAGCATAGGTACCCAGTGCGTATCCCACAACGGCAAGCAGTACGCCCACCGGAGCAAGAGATGGATGGAATGCGGAAGCGACAATGGGTGCGGAAGCAGCGCCGCCTACGTTGGCCTGACTCCCGACGGCAACGAAGAAAAAGGGTGCGCGGATGATTTTGGCCACAGTGAGCAGGATGATGACGTGGCAAATCATCCAGATGGCGCCGATAAGGAAATAACCCGGATTCTGGAAAACAGCCATAATGTCCATGCGCATGCCGATGGTGGCCACCAGCACGTAAAGCAGCAGGCTGCCAATACGGGAGGCGCCTACGCCTTCGAGCCGGCGCGCGCGCGTGAAGGAGAGTCCCAGGCCAAGCGCCGTGGCGATGCTGATGAGCCAGAAGAATGGCGAAGTGAGGCTCAGGCGGTCAAGATTCGGGAAATTCTCTACAATCCAGGGCGTAATGGTGTCGGATCCGAGATGGGCAATGGCAGTCATTCCGAATCCGATTCCGATGATCGCCATGGTGTCGGGCAGCGTGGGCATTTTTTCAATGCTCAACCGGTAGTTCTCCACTTTCTTGCGCAGTGTTTCGATGGCGCTTACATCCCCCTTGAAAATACGGTCAATTCGGGATGCCATTCCAGCTCCATAAAGGAGAAAGGCAAGCCAGACACTGGCGATGAGTACATCAACCGTTACCATGGCGGCAAACAGGTCCGGACTCGCGCCAAAAATCTCAAGCATACCTGCCTGGTTGGCACCTCCTCCAATCCAGCTGCCTGCCACGGTTGCAAGCCCGCGCCAGACAGCATCGGGTCCCGCTCCGCCAACCAGATCGGGGGCAAATGTGGAGACAATGAGGATGGCAAGCGGACCGCCCAGTACGATTCCGGTGGTACCTGCGAGAAACATGATGATGGCCTTGGGGCCCAGCTGCCATACCGCTTTCAGATCGATACTGAGCGTCAGGAGTACAAGACTGGTGGGCAGAAGGTAGCGTGAAGCAACATAATACAGATCGGATGCCTGTCCGTCAATGATGCCAAGAGTGTTCAGTATGGAGGGGATGAAGTAGCAAAGCAGCAGCGAGGGAACATAGGTATAAAACTTCTGAAAAAAGGGCTTCTCACTACGCTGGGTTATAAAAATGACGGCCAGTATGCTTGCCAGAATACCCAATACGATCGCGTCATTGGTGAAAACAGCCGTACTTTGTGTCGCTTCGTTCATCTTCTGTCGAATTACGTTTTCAAGAGCAGCGTGACTGAATCAAGGGACATAAAATAGAAGTTTTCAGTTCAAAAAATAATACTTTTCGGAGTGCAGCGGACGGTTTGCATGTGGATTCGGAAGAGTCTGTGACAGAAGTGGCGGAATTGGCGGATGCAGCGGATGCAGTGGATGCGGCAGAAAAGTTTGCCCGTGATGACCCGGTTTATTCACGGGGAAGAACATTTCAGATGATTTAGAGATCATTGGATTCCATACCGCCGGTTTCCAAGGCTTCGCGTATCAATTTGTCCCGCTTGCGGCTTCCGCTTTTTATGCCCAGATAGGCGCCCGCCAGGACAGAAAGAGTGATCATTCCGAAAAACATGGCAGCGGCACCGGGACCGCTGAAGCGATCGGTCAGCAGCGAGAGCATGACGGTGGGTAGCATCAGAACAAGGGCAAGTATGTAGGGAAAGCGCTCCATCTCGAATGTGCGACTGCAGAAGCGGCGGCTGAGGGCAAAACTCAGATTAAGAAAAATAAGGATGAACCCAAGTGCAAATACCGAACCGGCGATGTCGGGGAGTTCGACAAACGGAATGAGGGCCTGGGTAAAAAAGAAAACAACGACACCCAGCAGGAGAGTGGCGCCGGCAAAAGCGAAAGCCCGGGCAATTTGTTGTTTGATATCAGACATGTGATAAAACTATCGGCTGGATATCCACACTTCGGGATCGAGGTTGGTGTTATGGTCGCGTATCATGAAAAAGAGGGAGGTTCCGCGGAGGGAGTCCTCATCGCCGGAGCGCCCGATCACTTCACCTTTCTGCACAAACCGGTTGCGGCCTGCAGAGATGTCGGTCATATTGCCGTAAACAGTGATGTAGCGACCGTGCTTCACAAAAATGCAGTTGCCGAAACCCGGGATCGGCTGCACGGCAAAAACATAGCCGTCGTGCACCGCTTTCACTTCGCTGCGAGGTTCGACAAGAATTTCGATACCCGGGTTGTCGATACGTGTGCCGTACACCGGATTGACGCGGTTGCCGAACCGGGCGGAGACGACGCCGGAGTTCACGGGCCAAGGCAGGTCGCCCTTGAGCTGTTCGAATGATTGTTCCAGAGTCGCAAGCAGTTCGTCGCTTGGAAGTTCCGATTCTTGCACCGGGGTTGAATAGCGGGCGATCTGCGCTTCCCGCTCACGCCGGCTGCGGATATTCTCGGCGCTGGCCAGACGTCTCAGCCGCTCCTGCTCAAGCCGGGCGAGCCGCTCCTGCTCGGCGGTACGTATGCGGACCTCCTCCTCAATCAGGTCCGTAAGGGTCTCTTCAAGTGTACCCGCTTCTCTGCGTGTTGCGGTCAGGCGCTGCTCAAGCCTGTCGCGGTCGCGACTCAATTCGGCTACCTGCCGTTCCCGGGCCTGCCGTCTGCGCTCCAGTGCACCCCTCTCCTGCTGCATCTCGGCGATATTTTGCTGACTTCGCTTGCGTGCATCATCAAGCTCCTCACCACGTATTTTCAGCTCATCCTGCATGGTAGCGATCTGCTGCACCTGATTTTGCCGGTACTCTTCAAATCGCTTAAGGTAGTATGAGCGCACCAGCATCTGGTTGAAAGATGCGGAGGTGAACAGGGTCACCTCTTCGGGCACGCGTCCATGTTTGTAGATATACGTAAGCGTGGTTTTGTAATTTTCGATGATGGTGTTCAGGTCTTCGGTCAGATCTGCAATCTGCTGCTGTGTTATCTCGAGCTCCTTCCGGATGGAGGCCCGCTCCTCCTCCATATTTTGCAGTACGGCATTTCGCAGGGCGATTTCATTGCGCAAATTCTGGTACTGTTCGTACGTGCTTGTGTACGCATCGGTCGCCTCGGTGATCTGCTTCTCAAAACGCTTAATCTGTTCGCGCAGTGAGGTGATTTCGTTCCGGGCATTCTCCTGCTGGTTCTGAAGCTCAATTCGGATATTCTGATAGTTCTGCCCGAGCAACGCCGCAGGTGATGTGGCGAGCGTCAGAATAAAAGTCAATATGGCCAGTATCGTCCGTCGTTTCATAGCCGGATAAGATCAACGTCCCCGGGAATACCGGGATCAAATTCCAGTTCGGAGGGGTTCACTTCAAGCGCTCGGATAGCCAGAAAAATATTCGATTTTTCATCGGAACTCAAGATTTGTATGCGCCTTGGCAGCCGGAAACCTTCAATTTCCGCGAAGTTGTCAAAATTAAATGTGCTGTAGGCTTCGGGATGATGCGTCCGGCGCTCGGTTCGTCGAAGTATCATCCGGTCGCGACTGATGTAATGCTGTTCGCCGTGGCGTGTAAAAACCAGAAAGAAATCCTCACTTTCGTAAATATCTTCAATCTCGCCCGGTTCGGTGATGGGGTGAAGCATGCGGATGAGATTCATTGCACCGATGCCGTTCAGGTAGAACCACGACGCATCCTCATGTGACATTTTGTGAGCTACCTCTTCGATACGGTTGTAGATGATCACGGAATCGGGATCACTGTAGATACGTCCGCCCTCAATGCCGAGGTTATTGCTGACAAGAAGGAGGCTGTGGTTTCGATCGGAACGGAACCGGATGTTGGCGCGCTCGGTATGGCCAGGTTCGCTGATCTGTACGCCGGCGCGCCCGCTGATCGTGTTCAGGGAATGGTTAACTTCCGCGTACCGTTCGAAAAAGAGCTCTTTTTCAATTTCTGACGGGGCGAATGTACCCGTCTCGAGCTGCAGGATTTCGGGGGGAGCGCATCCGGACAGAATTACGAACAGAGTAACGACAGCTGTCTGTAACGGCTTGCATGTCAACATGGATCCGGCAGTTGCCGGGCAACGAGTTCTGCGGTAGTGTCTGCAGGGGTTTCCCGGATACAGCGTGTTGTACTGAAGTTTCACCATCTCACCTGTTGATATGGAGACGCTCCTTCAGGTGCGTCCGGTTATCGTCCTTGTCGTAGGCTTTCTGCCACCAGTACATCGCCCGGTCCGGCTCACCCATCTTGTCGTACACATCCCCCATGTGTTCCAGCACCTCTGCACTGGCTTCACCTGTTTCAATGGAAGCCCGGATGTATTCACGAGCCTTCTCGTAATCGCCAATTTTAAAATAGATCCAACCCATGGTGTCGAGAAATGCGGCATTCTCCGGATTAAGCTCAAGCGCTCGCTGCGCCATCTCTTTTGCCTCCTTCAGCCTGATATCCCGCTCGGAGAGATAGTAGGCAAAGTTGTTCAGTGCGACTTCATTGTCCGGATCCAGCGTGATAGCCTCCTCGTATGCGGTATCCGCCGCGTCCCATTCCTCCAGTGAGGCGTAGGCATCCCCGAGTGTTCCAAAAATGATGGAACGGAACTGGGAGCGTGACGGTAGTTCGGCGGCTGCACTCAGAAATTTGGCTGCTTCACTGTATTGTTCTTTGAGGAAATAGGAGCCGCCTTTGAAGAAGAGGACAAATGCATCCTGTGGTATGAATTCATCGGCCTGCTGTGCAGCATGGATCGCCTCCTCGTACCGGCCTTCGATGTAATAAGTCTGTACCAGCTGTCGCCAGGCAGCGTCGTTTTCCGGCATCAGCTCAGTCGTGCGCCTGAGATGGTACAGCGACTGATCGCCATTGTCTGACAGTGAGTAAAATTCGGCGGCCATGGCGTGGGCCATACCGTTGTCGGGCTCGTCGGCAAGAAGGCTGTCAATGAGGCCGGCCGCGGTATCCTGAAGAGACTTGTTATCAGGGTCGTTAGAATACCGGCTGAGCACATATTGGATAATTTCCAGCTTGTTGCTGAGCGTAACGTCCGGATCATTTACCAGTCCAAGCAGCAAACGTCCCGCCACGTCCCACTCCTCGCGCATGATATGGATGTCGGCGAGATTTACCAATGCTTCGGGATGATTCGGGTTGCGCTGAAGCACCTGTTCCAAAAGCTCCCTGGCCGCGTCGATCTGTTCATCTTCAAGATAAAACTGGCTGAGCATCAGCAGTGTGTTCACATTGCCCCGGTCCAGTTCAAGCACTTTCAACAGTTCATTAATGATGGCGTCGGTATCTTCCAGACGGGTAAAATTGCTGATGCGCTGGTAGTGAATCGAGCGGTCAGGACCCAGCAGATCAAGAATCTGCTGATAGGTCTCGTTGGATTTCTCATAGTCACCCTGTGAGGTCTGGATACGAGCCTTGGTATACAAAACCTGGATATCGGATGGATGGTAAGCCAGAGTCGAATCAAGCTGGCGGATCACTTCCCTGTAGTCCCCCTCGGCACGCAACCCTTCCACAAGCTGCAGGCGATACCATTTGTTTTCCGGTTCCAGTTCAACAGCCCGGCGACCGTAAAAAACGCTGCCGGCCGGATCGTTTTTTTCCATATAAAGCTGAGAAAGGGCATTATTCACACCCGGTGTATCAGGAATGATGGCGTGAGCACGCAAAAGCATCCGTTCGGCCGATTCGATATCATCGAGTTCCATGGCGGTTATGCCGCGAATGAAATAGGCTCGCGCACGAATCTCTTCATCGGTTGATACGGGATCCCCGGTCCGGCCGGATATGCGATCTGCCTCCGCTCCATATCCGGGAGGATAGGGCTGTTCTCCTTCGCCGGTTGCCGTTTCGGTTGTAGAACAGGCAGTTAGCGTCAGTACCGATACAACTACGGCAGCAGCAATGTGGACAAACAGGGTCGATCGCAATAACATCAGATTCTCTTTCGGGGTAATTTCAAAAAGATAACGAATTACGCCGAACTATGGTACAGCGCACTGCAAGAGCATTTTATCAGAATACCCGGAGAGCGTTCTTCATATTCAGAGTATTCGGAACATTCGAAGTGTTCAGAATTTTCGCAGGATGGATTCGGCCTGGGAGACATACATTCCGCCGAAAAGATTGACATGTACCAGCAGGGGATAGATATTATAGATATCCCGACGCTGTGGAAACCCGGGCTCGAGCGGGAATTCCTGCTCGTAACCTTTGTAGAAGCCGCTTCCGAATCCACCGAAAAGCGTTGTGAAAGCGAGTTCGGCCTCGCGATGTCCGTAATAGACGGCCGGATCTATGAGTACCGGATTGTTGTCAATGTTACACAGATAGTTGCCGCCCCAGAGGTCACCGTGGAGCAACGCCGGGCGCTCTTCCGGCAGAAGCTCGGTCAGCATGCCGCAGAGTCGATCCAGTGATTTTCTTGCGGCACCTGTGAAATGTCCGCTCTCCTGTGCCATCCTGAATTGGGGTTCCAGGCGACACTCGGCAAAAAATGTGTGCCACTCATCGCGAAACCCGTTTTTCTGCGGAAGCCGGCCGATATAGTTGTCATGGTCAAGCCCGAACTGCGGAGCGGTCTGCCGGTGAAGACGTGCCAGCGAACGGCCGAAGCGAAGATCGAAATCACCGACTGAGCGGCCTTCATCCACAAAAGATAGAATCAGGAAAGCGTGTCCATTGTCCTGGTCTTCGGTGCGTCCGTGTACATCCGGGATGTACAATCTTTCACCGGATTCGGCAGTTTTTTCAGCCGCATCGGCCAGCAGCCCAAGACCCATGGCCTCTTTTTCAAACATATCATGCAGGGCAATACGGTTCTGCTTAACAAAAAAGGATTGACCGTCCGTCAGCGTCGCTTTCAATGTTTCATTGATGCAGCCTCCGCCAACCGGTGAAATTTCACGGATTTCGCTATGGAATTGCTCCGTGAAGTATTTTTGCAATGCATTTGGGGGCTTCATGAATGCGACGGTCAGGAGTTCACGTGTGGACGCACGACTTCAAGAAGTGATTCGCAGCTGCGCATTACAATCTCAAAAACGAGTTCAAAGCCGTTGATGCCACCGTAATAGGGGTCCGGAACCTCCTTGTCGCCGGGTACCGGGTCAAAATCCCTCAGAAGAAATATTTTATCACGATGCCGGCTCTTGCGGTCAAGTCGCTGCAAATCGCGCAGGTTTTCCTTGTCCATGGCAATGACCAGATCGAAATAGTCGAAATCGGAATATTCGAATTTCCGTGCCTTTGAAGTGAGAGACACTCCGTTCTGTTCAGCAATCATTCGGCTCTTGCTGTTGGCCGGTTCACCGACATGATAAGCGGCTGTGCCTGCGGAATCCACCTCCACCAGTGCAGAAAGTCCATCGCGGTTGACAATGTGCTGGAAAACGCCCTCTGCCGTCGGACTGCGGCAAATATTTCCGAGACATACGAAACAGACTTTAAGAGGGTCCTCTTTTGAAACTTCCCTCAGAGCTAACTTTGTAACGGGTTGCATGTTAGTGATTTATTTTGAAAAATTGCGTGTGATTACTGTTGATAACACAACAAAAAGCTAAAAACAGCATTAAAAAGCCACTTTTTTTATAACTTTCCAATATGTGATTTTTTTACATCTTGCACGATTTCCGGATCAAGTGGATCAAAAAAAGGGTACATAACATTCAAAATGGTACGAACTTACTATGGCCCCGGGGACTGAGCTGTCCTGAAAGTTTTGTATATTTACGCTCTTATTAAAAAATCAGTAGTGAACCCCTTCTCGTAGTATGAGCAAGAAATTCAAAGAAGTCAAACAGTTACAGTACGCCAAGGCGGAATTGGAGATTCTGGAATGGTGGAAAGAAAATGATGTTTTCGCCAAAAGCCTGACCACCAGACAGGACGGAATACCATTTACATTTTATGAGGGTCCGCCCACAGCCAACGGACGTCCTGGTATCCACCATGTGCTGTCACGCACAGTGAAGGACCTTTTTTGTCGCTACAAGACACTTAAGGGCTACAAGGTGGATCGCAAGGGGGGATGGGACACGCACGGCCTTCCTGTAGAAATTGAGGTGGAAAAGGAGCTCGGTCTTCAGGGTCGGGCGCAGGTAGAGAACTACGGTATTGCCGAGTACAATGCTAAGTGCCGTGAAAGTGTGCTCCGCTACAAAGGTGACTGGGATCGTCTCACCAGCAGAATGGGATACTGGGTCGATCTGGACAATCCCTACGTCACATTCGACAACAATTATATTGAATCGGTATGGTGGGCGCTGCGTCAGTTGTTTGACAAGAATTTGATCTATAAAGGGTACAAAATACAGTGGTATTCCCCCGGCAGCGGCACTGTGCTGAGCTCGCACGAAGTGAGCCTCGGCTACCAGGAGGTGCAGGATCCGTCGATATACATCACATTTCCCGTGGACGGGGAGGAGCGTACGCATTTCATGGCCTGGACCACCACGCCCTGGACGCTCATCTCCAACATGGTGCTGGCGGTGCATCCGGAACTGGATTATGTGAAGGTCCGGGTGGAGCACAACGGTGAGCACGTCTTTTACTACCTGGCCAGGGAGTTGGCGCCTCAGGTTCTGGGCGATGGATACGAAGTGGTGGAGGAACTCAAGGGAGCCGATCTTGTCGGACGCACGTACGAGCCGATGTTTGATTATGCGCTCAAGGAATTTTCCAGAGACCAGGCCTGGCGCGTGGTGCCGGCTGATTTTGTTACCCTGGAAGACGGGACGGGCATAGTTCACATTGCACCGGCTTTCGGTGCCGATGACTTTGATATATGCAAACGTGAAGGGATTCCGATGTTCAACCCGGTCAACAGGGAGGGCCGTTTTGGGCCTGTCGTGGATGATTTTGACGGACAGTGGTTCAAGGATGCCGACAAGGGCATAGCACGCAATATCAAGGAGAAGGGGCGCATGTTCCGGCATGAGACCTGCCTCCACAATTATCCGCACGACTGGCGCAAGGGTACCCCGCTGATGTCCTATCCTGTAGAGTCATGGTTCATAAAAACCACGGCTGTGCGTGACCGGATGGTCGAACTGAACAAATCCATCAACTGGAAACCGCCGGGCACCGGCACCGGACGTTTCGGAGTCTGGCTGGAGAACAATGTCGACTGGGCCATCTCGCGCCAGCGCTACTGGGGCACGCCGCTTCCATTCTGGGTGAATGACAACAATCCCGAGGATATCGTCTGCATTGGCAGCATTCAAGAGCTGCGTGATAAAGCCGGTATCGACCCGGAAGAAAAACTCGATCTGCACAGACCGTATATCGACAAGATCACCTGGAAGGCCGCCGATGGCGGTACCATGCGCCGCATACCCGATCTGCTGGATGTCTGGTTCGATTCGGGGGCCATGCCGTTTGCACAGCATCACTATCCATTCGAGAACAAGGCGAAGTTCAAAGAGCAATTTCCGGCCGATTTCATCGCCGAAGGAGTGGATCAGACCCGTGGCTGGTTTTACACCCTGCACGCCATTGCCACCATGCTTTTTGATTCACCGGCGTATATGAATGTCGTTTCCAACGGACTCGTCCTGGATGCCAGGGGTGAGAAAATGAGCAAGTCGAAGAATAATGCGGCCGATCCGTTCGATGTGATCAGCCGGTTCGGCGCCGACACCACCCGATGGTACATGATGAGCAACTCCTCACCATGGGAGAATCTCAAGTTCAGCGAAGACGGACTTCAGGACACCCAGCGCAAGTTCTTCAACACGCTCGTGAGCACCTACTCGTTTCTGACGATGTATGCCAACATCGATAAATGGAGCTATTCCGGGGTGCCGATTCCTTATACCGACCGTTCGGAAATGGACCGTTGGATTATCTCAAGGCAGTTCACCGCCATCAAAAAGGTGGATACTTTCATGGAAGATTACGAACCGACGCGTGCGGTTCGCGAAATCGAGCGTTTTGCAGATGATTTAAGCAACTGGTATGTGCGCCGCAGCCGACGCCGGTTCTGGAAAGAGGGAAAAAGCCTGGACAAGACGGCGGCCTATCAGACACTCTATGAATGCCTGGTGAATCTGGCCAAAATCACGAGTCCGGTTGCCCCGTTCATCTCGGAATGGGTGTACCGGAACCTGAACATGGTGACCGGTTTTGAAGAGGAATCGGTGCATCTGACCTTCTATCCCGCCGTCGAGGAGACCGCTATCGACCGTGAGCTGGAGTATCGGATGGATATGGCCCGAACCATCTCCTCGATCGTACTGCGTATCCGGAACAAGATCAATGTAAATGTGCGGCAACCGCTTGCGAAGCTGATTGTTCCTGCAAACAGCGAAGAACAAAGAAAGGCGATAGATTCCGTAAAAGATATTATATTGGATGAGGTAAACGTTAAGCAGATTATGTACGTTGCCGACGACTCGGGAATCGTCCAGAAAAGTGCAAAACCCAACTACCCCGCTCTGGGCAAAAAGCTGGGCAAGCGGATGAAAGCTGTGGCAGCGGCCGTACAGGAGCTTAATACCGAACAGATAACCGAATTTGAAACAAAAGGGCAATGGCAGATCGATCTGCAGGATGGCGATCCTGTCACCCTGACTTCAGAAGATGTGACGATTACACGACACGGACTTGAAGGCTGGTCGGTGGAGACGGAATCGGGGGTTACCGTAGCATTGGATACGGAACTTGACGAGGACCTTATCCGCGAAGGGCTTGCGCGTGAAATTGTGAATCGTGTACAGAATATGAGGAAGGAAGCCAATTATGAGCTTACCGACCGAATTGATATCTTTCTGGACGGCGATGATGAAATGAGGTCGTCTGTTGAGTTTATGAAGGAATATGTTAAACGGGAAACGCTGGCCGAGGTAATTGAATACGGCAAGGCCAGTGACTTCGATTTTATCAAGCAGTGGGAAATTGATGATAAAAGTTGTACCATTGCGATTCAACGTAACACCAACTATTAATCCTCTGCAGCTATGAGCAAGGAAACAAAAGACAAAGGGGAACGCGTAACCCCGTACAGCGATGAGGAACTGGAGTATTTTCGCACCATCATAATGAAGAAGCGAGAGGATGCCGAGAAGGATCTCAATATCCTGATGGACGCGCTCAAGGAGAGCACCGAGAATTCATCTGATGAGTCGGCATATTCGTTCCATATGGCTGACGCCGGAACGGATGCCCAGGAGAGAGAAAAAACGTACATGCTGTACAACCGCACCCGGAAATTTATCAAGTATCTGGACGATGCCCTTGCGCGCATCAACAACAAGACCTATGGCGTTTGCAAAGTGACAGGCAAAAAGATTTCCAAAGGCCGGCTTGAAGCGGTCCCCCATACCCAAATCAGCATTGAAGCCAAACTGAAAAGGCGATAACCGTTTTGAATCAGGCCAGGAAGAAACTGACCGTATTCGGAGTAACAGCCCTCATTGTCCTCCTTCTCGATCAGCTCAGCAAATATTGGATACGAACCACTCCCGATCTGCATAACTTTACGATCATTGAGGGGTGGTTTGCATTCACATACACAAAAAATCCCGGTATGGCGCTCGGCATTCACTGGGCAGACACCTGGGTAATCAGCCTGATCGCGATCTTTGCCACCATGGTGATCCTGGTTTATGTCTACAAAACGATGAAGACCGCCAATCTGGGTTATATGGCCTGCATGGGACTCATTGTCGGCGGAGCGCTGGGCAATATCACCGATCGTTTCTTCATGGCCATCGTGGGAGGCTACGGCGGCGTGCTGGACGGACATGTTGTGGATTTTCTGCATTTCAAGCTCCGCATAGGTGATTTTGATGTATTCCCCTACATCTTCAATGTGGCCGACAGTGCCATTACTATTGCGATTATCACGCTTATTGTGTTCTACAAAAAGCTGATGCCGGACTACACCGGAGATCATCCGGCAGATGAGGACAAAACCGATGGAGAACAGGACGTCCGTACTGATTGATCACTACCGAAGGCCACGCTGCAAGGGGGTCATACCCGTTGCCGACCACCAATGTGAAGTGCACAACAGGAAATGCGGCGACAGGCTCTCGTTTACGGCCCGAGTGGAAGACAACACACTGCGCGACATTCGTTTTGATGGTGCCGGCTGTTTTTACTGCATTGCATCGGCTTCCATACTGTGCAGCACCATGTCCGGAAAAACCCTGCCGGCTGTCCGGGAGGATGTGGCTCGCTTCCGAGCCTGGCTGGCAGACCCTGAAACCGAAGTACCTCCATCGCCGCCGTCTGGTGCTGGACCGGCATCAGTTATTGACAGGGACAGTGATCTGATGCGTGCCCTGGGTGAAGTAAAAGCCTATCCGATGCGGATCGATTGTGTTGATCTGGCCTGGAAGGGGGTGGAGGGCATGCTTGATGATATCGATGCCAGATAGCAATATGATGAGGTCATATTTATACTTATATCATCATTTACTGCAATGTCGTACTTTGCTTTTTCTGAATGAATATCGGGGCTGTTCCAGTCGGAAATAAATCGGGTTACGGGCGGGTACGCGAATTTAACAGTACATTATAAATGAACAACAGCCGGGAAAGAGCGAAAGATGCAATAGATGCGGTCATTACCTGGGTTGACGGCAACGACTGGGAGCATCGCAAAAAGCGGCTTCAGGCATTGAATCAGGATTCGAATGAAATCAATCCGGTCCTGCAGTCCCGAAGTGATGAGACCCGCTTTCTGGACAATGGAGAGTTGCGTTTCTGCATCTCGTCCATCCGCAGATTTGCACCGTGGATTCGCAAAATTTTTCTTGTTACGGACAATCAATGCCCGGATTTTCTCACCGAAGAGATTTGTGCAGTGCTCGATGTGACGATAGTTGATCATTCGCAGATTTTTAATTTGTATGAGTTTGTGCTTCCTACATTCAATTCACGCTCTATTGAGACGGCTCTCTGGAGAATTCCCGGGCTGGCAGAAAAATTCATCTATTTCAATGATGACTTTGTAATAACGGCGCCTGTAAAGCCTACAGATTTTTTTGTTGGTGATAAAGTAGTGATGAGAGGGGACTGGCATCCGTTAATTACCTACGGACGAATGCGCCTGCTGGCAAACCGCCTTGGGAATTATCTGTCAAAAAAAATTCTGGGGGTGACCAGGTCTATGCACCTGCTTCTCCAGATCCGGTCGGCCGAGTTGGCGGGTTTTGTCGACCGGTATTTTCGAATTGACCATGTTCCGCATCCTGTGCACAAATCGGTACTGGTGAAGTACTTTAAGGAGAACCCGGATCATTTCGAACAGAATATCCGCTACAAGTTTCGTGATATTTCCCAGTTTTCCTCTATCTACCTGGCATATCACCTCAAAATCGCTCGGGATGAAGCCATATTCAGGAATACCAACGATGTGCTGATGATACACGGTGAAATGGATCCGCTTTTTTTATTGGAGCGGAAAATTCAAAAAATCGAAGAGCAGAAAGTCAGATTCATCAGCCTGCAAGGTATCGAAAAAATTAATGAACGGTACCGGAAGAAGTTGGAAAAAGTGCTGATAGATCTGACCGGCATGTCGCTTTGACATCCATGGATCCTGACTGTCGTTGCACATCACTGAGATTTTGTACCGGTCTCCTGATCACTAGCGAATGTCAGATAAAGATGACATTTGGTTCAGCAGAGAAAGTGAATCAATGCAGGATGCTCTTGAGCATGTCGAGCTGGTCGTGCGGATCGATGTTGTGCAGGTCGTGACCCATCCGGTCGCGCTTGGTGCGCAAATACTTCAGGTTTTCGGGATAGCTTTCGGTCTCAATGGGTACCCGTTCGACAATTTCCAGCCCGTAGCCAACCAGGCCGACCCGCTTGGCCGGATTGTTGGTCATCAGGCGCATTTTGCTGACACCCAGCGACCGGAGCATCTGTGCTCCGATACCGTAATCGCGCAGATCGGATTTAAACCCGAGTGCCTCGTTGGCCTCAACGGTGTCCATACCCTCTTCCTGAAGCTTGTAGGCGCGCAGCTTGTTGATGATTCCGATTCCGCGTCCCTCCTGATTCATATACAGCACAACACCGGCCCCTTCATCCTCAACCATACGCAGGGCGGTGTGGAGTTGCTCGCCACAATCGCACCGTTTTGAGCCGAAGACATCACCGGTCATGCAGAGCGAGTGCACACGCACCAGTACCGGCTCATCCTCTTTCCAGCTTCCTTTGGCAAGGGCCATATGAACACCCCCGGTGAGCTTTTCCTCAAAAGCGTGAAGCCGGAAATCACCGTAGATGGTTGGCATGTGGATGTTAATGGCTTCCCGGACAAGGCTTTCGTTCTTCATCCGGTAACTGATCAGGTCGTTGATGGTGATCAGTTTCAGATCAAAACGCCGGGCCACCTTGATAAGGTCGTCGAGCCGTGCCATGGTACCGTCGTCATTCATAATTTCGCAGATGACGCCACCGGGCTCAAATCCCGCCAGCCGGGAAAGGTCGATTGCGGCCTCGGTATGACCTGCCCGGCGAAGCACCCCGCCATCACGCGCAATGAGTGGAAAAACATGTCCCGGTCGACGGAAATCGTGCGGCTTGGACTCGGGATTGATCAGTTCCTTGATGGTGCGAGCCCGGTCGGAAGCCGAGATTCCGGTAGTGGTGCCGGGTCGATGATCGACCGACACGGTGAAGGCCGTCTCCATGGCGTCGGTGTTGTGGACCACCATGGGTTCGAGGTTCAACTCGTAAGCGCGCTGACGGGTAAGCGGCACACAAACCAGTCCGCGACCATACGTTACCATCATGTTGATCTGCTCCGGGGTGACCTTCCGGGCCGCCATCACAAAATCCCCTTCGTTCTCACGGTCCTCGTCATCGACAACAATCACGATTTTGCCGGCACGTATGTCTTCTATCGCCGACTCAATAGAGTCAAAAGTGAACTTTTTTTCTTTTGCCATAGTGAAACGGAATGGTCAAGGCGTGACAGATGTGCAATCTGCCTTGAAATAGTGATGCCGGTAACTGATGCCGAATGGGTAACGAACAGAAAATCCCGGAAATTATTTCTGGGGATTCACATCCACGATGGCGTTTTTGAGCAACTTTACTTTGACGTCCTTGTCAATCTCAAGCATGATCGAGTCGTCCTCGATGGAGGCAACGATGCCGACGACACCACCCGAGGTTACGACCTTGTCGCCTTTTTTCATTTCGGAAACCTTGTTCTGAATCTCTTTCTGTTTTTTGGATTGTGGCCGGATTATGAAGAGATAGAAAACCAGAAAGATGGCTGCAAGAAAAATGAGACTGGTAAATCCGCCACCACCGCCTTCGGGGTCGGTAGCAAAAAGCATGAATAATGTAGTCATGAGAGCTGATTACAACGTTATGGTTTTGTTAAACGCAGTCTGCGTTTTATGGCCCTAAATATACGGCTTTACGCCGCTACTGCAAAGCAAGAGGTGATCAGGGTGCCGTCTCACGGATAAAACGGTTTGCCGCTTTTAACGTTATCGCCGAGGATCTTCGCCGGTTTGAATCGGATGCCGTGAAGGCTATTCAGGTACTGAAGCTTGTCCCACACTTTTTTGGGTCCCGTCGCGTCGATGAAGCGGAACGGTCCGCCGCGGAACCCGGGAAAGCCCATACCCAGCATGGCTCCGATATCACCGGTGCGCGGCTGGTCGATTACGCCATCCTCGAGACAGTGCAGCGCTTCATTGATCATGACAAGCGAGATACGGTCCATGATCTCATTCAACTGAAAATCACGTCGTTTTTTTCTGCCGAAGAAGGTGTAGACCTCTTCGTTGACCAGCTTTTTGCTTCTGCGGGTTTCGTAATTGTAGAAACCGCGCCGGTTCTTTTTGCCGGCAAAACCGGATTCGTACAGCCGGTGTATCGATTGCGAAATACGGCTCCCGCGTTTTTTGAACAGAGGGTTGATCTCCTCCATAATATGGGAGACGACATCGATGCCGACCTCGTCAACCAGGGTAACCGGTCCAACCGGAAAGCCGAAATTCTTCACAGCGGTATCAATGACTCTGATGTCGGCTCCTTCGGCGATAAGCAGCATGGCCTCGTTGATCATCGGCATGATGATGCGCGTCACGTAGAATCCGGGCGCATCACCGACGACAATGACGTGTTTCCCCTGTCGGATGGCCACATCGCATGCCGTGGCAACCACATCCTCCCGTGTTTTGTCACCGCGGATGATCTCGACAAGCGGCATCTTCTGGGCCGGAGAAAAGTAGTGCATACCGATGATACGCTCCGGGCGGTGAGCGGCTTTTGCTATGTCTGCTATCGGGATGGCAGAGGTGTTGGTGGCGATGACGGCATCATCGGATACCACCGATTCCACCTCCCTGATTACGGCGTGTTTCACCGAGATATCTTCAACCACCGCCTCTATGACCATTGGAAGCGCTGCAAAATCATCGTAGCTGTCGGATAGCCGGATTTCCGCCAGGATTCGGTCGCGCTCAAAGGGCAGCATCGCTTTACGTTTGACGAGGTGTTGCAGATCATACCAGGTGGTCTGTTTTGCCCGTCCGGCCGATGTGTAGTCGCGATCTCTGACGGTTATGGCGAAACCCTTTCTTACGCTCAGTGAAGTGATACCGGAACCCATCAGTCCGGTACCGACAACACCAATATGACCCACATCGAGCGGACGCTTGCGCGATGGGTTCTTGCGGGCGGAACGCCGTGCCAGAAAGGCAAGGATGAGCTGCCGGCTCTCGGGTGTCATGGCCAGTTCGCCGAACATCCTGGATTCAAAATCGAGCCCGGCCTCCATTCCGTTTTTCAAGCCGTAACGGACACACTCCAGTATGCTTGCAGGTGCGGGATAGCTTCCGCGGGTCTGCATCTGCATCTCCTTCTCGGCCTTGATAAAAGCGGGCTGTCGCTCTAAAACGGTGCCCTTGACCGTGCGTGCCGCCCTTGCAAGCAGTGTAAAAGGGGCTTTGGCGATATTCTGAAGACGGCTTTCGAAATCCTGGCCATTGTCCGATGCGTTATCCCGGTCACCATTTTGCTCGTTGCTGTATCCGCCGGCCGATTCATGCTTCCGTTGTCCGGCATCCGATCCAACGCTCTGCATGGCGGCCTTTCTTTTCCACACAGATGCGTCACCGGCCAGTCTGCCGGCAACCACTTTGGCCGCCTGAAGCAGGCTGCTTTGAGGCACCAGATCGTTGACCAGTCCGATGTTTTTCGCTTCCAGCACCGGTATCGCCCTTCCCGTCAGCAGCATGGGCAACGCTTTTGCCATGCCGACAAGCGCCGGCAGCCGCTGTGAACCACCGGCGGCGGGACATAAACCCAGCGTCACCTCGGGCAGGGAAAACCGGGTGGATGAACTGTCCGTTGCGATGCGATAGTGACATGCAAGCGCCACCTCGAGTCCGCCTCCGTGCGTCGCGCCGTGAATGGCGGCAATGACCGGCACAGGCAGCGCTTCAAGCCGGTTCAGCAGGCGGTTTCCATCCAGACTGAACGACAGCGCATCATTCTTGTTTTTGAATCCCATGAAAAGTCGGATGTCGGCCCCGGCGATGAAGCTGTCTTCTTTCGTACTTTGCAGAATAACAGCTCTGAGACGGGTGTTTCGCTCGGCTTCGTCCAGAAAATCACCAAATTCGGACATCAGATTTCGGCTGATCCTGTTTGTTTCGCTTCCGGGCTGGTCGATGGTGAGAATCGCGATCTGGTCTTCTACGGTCAGGTTCAGTATGCTCATTTCGCTTTGGACTTGGTTTCAGTTTTCCGGGATGATGTCTCTTTGGAGGTGCCCGAGCTACGGGATGATGCGGTTTTTCTGGTGGATGCGGCTTTGCCTTTTTTGCCGGTTTTGGCCGGGGTACTCGTTTTCGAGCGGCTTGCTGCAGCTTCAGAACCGGCTGATTTGGTTTTTTCCGGTTTCACAGCTTCAAGCAGGATGGCGTGACCCAATCCGCCACCGGCACAGCTTGCTGCCAGTGCATACGTACCCTGCTCCAGTGCGAGGCGGTTGGCCGCCGTGATCACCAGCCGGGCGCCGGTAGCACCGAACACATGCCCCAGGGCAAGTGAACCGCCCAGTCTGTTCAGTTTTTTTAGCGGGATGGATGCGGCCGGTGCCTGTGTGCCGGTTCTGCCGGATTTGTCTGCTTTACCCGTTTTACCGGTGTTGCCGGATTCGACTGTATTGCCTGCTACGCCCGTGGAAAAATAGTTTGTTGCAAGCGCCTCAAGAACAGCCAGCACCTGTGCGGCAAAAGCCTCGTGCAACTCAAAAACATCGATCTTGTCCGAAGAGACGCCGGCATTATCAAGCAGTTTTGGGATCGCGGAAGCCTGCCCGAGCAGCATTTCATTGTTTGGGTCATGCGCCGTGTATACCCATGACGTCAGTCGCGCCTTCGGGGCGAGTCCCAACTTCTCTGCTGTAGACTCCCGCATCAGCAGCAGCGCTGCCGCACCGTCGACCTGCCCGGCAGCGTTGCCCGCTGTCACTGTGCCGAATTTGCTGTCATAGGTCGGCTTGTGAAGAGAGAGATTTTCGGGTGTGCAGTCCGCCCGAATTCCGTTATCGCCGGCAATGGGCACAAAATCGGGCGGACCGGTGACCGGTACGATTTCTGCGCCGATCAGCTGTTCCTGCCGGGCTTTTACCGCGCTTTGATGAGAGCGTACGGTGTAGGCATCCTGTTTCTCGCGTGTAACACCGAAAAGAGATGCCAAACGGTCGGCATGGGCGCCCATGGTCTCACCGGTGCTGAACTCGGTCAGAAAAGGTGTGATGGTCCGCTTTTTGAGTGGCAAACGGCTTTCAAATGCCGAAACCGAATCCACGCCGCCGGCGATCATCACGTCGGCATGACCGGACAAAATCTGTTCGGCCGCTCCGGTGATCGCCTGGTGTGATGACAGGCTTGACATCGAAACGGTGTGCGCCGGTACGGATGCGGGCAGACCGGCTCCCAGTGCCGCTTCCCTGGCAATGTTCGCAGTATCCGCATCCTGAATCACGCTGCCCATAATCACTCCGTCCACTCTGCCCGGATCGATGCCGGTGCGGTCCAGTATCCCGCGGATCACAAATCGGGCCAGGTCGTGCGCCCGGAAGTTGCGATATCCGGTACCCGGTTTCTGAAACGGAATGCGGCATCCGTCGACAAGTACAATAGCTGAATCTTTTCTGTTGTTGCTGCTCATATTTCAAGCCTCCATGCGTGGTTGCAATGCGTGGTGTCGTTGCAATTAATGTAAAAAAAAGGTATGCTAAATGTGTGAAGAGGCTGCCGAAAATATTATTGATCAGGTCATTCGCAATCGGAAGTAGCTGCTGTAACGAGATTTATCCAGATCCCTCAGGATATATAAGCACAACTGCCCGGAAATTACAGGGATGGGGCAGAACCAACACTTTTCTGTCACACCCTCTTATATTACAGGGAGGTCGATCATGCAAAACGATGTTCAGCAACGGGTTAAGAAAGTAATCGCCAAGGTGCTCGAGATCAGTGAAGACCAGATCGCCGATGATGCCAATTTTATATTCGATCTTGGTGCCGATTCCATGCAGAGCATGGAGCTGGTAGCTGCTTTCGAGGAGGAA
>SKXL01000095.1 GCA_007128425.1 Balneolales bacterium
CGTACTTGGCCGCCAGGGTCCTGGTGATTGCCGCGGTCAGCGTCGTCTTTCCATGATCCACGTGACCGATCGTTCCCACGTTTACGTGAGGCTTGGTCCGTTCAAAAGTTTCTTTTGCCATGATTGGTGATCTTTTATTGGTGATCTTTTCAGATAATAAGTTTTTTGATTCTTTTTATGCTGCCGGTTTGCTACATAATACGAGCCGCTACTCGGATTTGAACCGAGGACCCCTTCCTTACCATGGAAGTGCTCTACCTCTGAGCTATAGCGGCCTTGATACTGTGGAGCGGGCGACGGGACTCGAACCCGCAACATTCAGCTTGGAAGGCTGACACTCTACCAGTTGAGTTACACCCGCGCTGGGTCGTGGGGAGGACAGGATTCGAACCTGTGAAGGCTAAGCCAACAGATTTACAGTCTGCCCCGTTTGACCGCTTCGGTACCTCCCCGGGGTTGTCAAAAATAAAAAAAGAACTGGTTGTACGAGCCAGTGACCGGATTCGAACCGATGACCGACGGTTTACAAAACCGTTGCTCTACCAACTGAGCTACACTGGCAAAACTTTTCTGCATGTCTAAAAATCGTATTGTCAACTCCCGCCGGCATCACGAAAGATATTCCAAAATGCCTGAAAAATTGCGCTATTCTGCGATTATCCGTACATATCGAAAGACACCTAAAATAGGGATATTCGCAACGCATGTCAACAAAATAGCTAAAAATAATTTTAATAACTTTTTGGAGAATCAACATGGAGCAGGCAGACAGCCATCGCGCACATCCCCTCTTCTCTTCCGATCATCCCGATCTGTTCCGATGTGGTCGCTTTCACAGATACTTGATCCGTTTCCAGGCCCAGGTCGGCGGCAATGTTACTCCTCATTTGATCGATATAGGGTTTGAGTTTGGGTCGTTCGGCTACGATGGTACTATCGACGTTGCCCAACTGATACCCCCTGTCACGAATCAGCTGCACTGCTTTCCTTAGCAGCATCCTGCTGTCGGCCCCTTTCCATTCGGGGTCGGTATCGGGAAAATGGGTTCCGATATCTCCCATCGCAGCCGCCCCAAGAAGCGCGTCTGTGATGGCATGGAGAAGCACATCGGCATCCGAGTGGCCATCAAGGCCCTTTTCAAACGGTATGATCACACCGCCGAGCACCAGTTTTCGTCCCTGGACAAGCCGATGCAAATCATAACCGAATCCCGTTCTTATCGTTTTCATGTGTTTATAATCTTTTTTTCAAGAGGTCACATGTAATGCCCATGTTGATTACAATCATGCTTCTGTGTGGCGGAAAGCCGCCATGGGCATTTCATCCGTTTTCCTTCAGCCAGTTTTCGATGAAAATGAGGTCAGGCGGATAGGTCAGCTTGATATTTTCATGACTTCCATTCACCACATGGACCGGATATCCAGCATATTCCGCAAGCGATGCGTCATCTGTCGCAATATATCCGCTTTTTTCTGCTTTCTGATAGGCGTCGATCAACAATTTGATGCGGAACACCTGGGGAGTTTGGGCAAGCCATACCCGGTTCCGGTCCGGTGTGGATGTGATCTGTCCGGAATCATCAATCAGCTTGACCGTATCCCTTGCCGGTACGGCCAAAATCGCTGCTCCTTTTGTATTGGCCAATTGCAGTGCTTCGTTTACGGATGCCAGCGGAAAGCAAGGCCGGACCGCATCATGCACCATGACCAGTTCCGCATCGGTTTGAGCCAGATCGTACAAACCGTTGCCAACCGAGTGCATGCGCTCCCTCCCGCCGGCTGTCATCTTCAAATCCACTTCATCGGTCTTTCCGGCTGATTCAATGCATTTCCAGGCAATATCAGCGACATGACCGGCCAAATCGTCCGAAACCGGTATAACGAGATGCCTGACGCTCCTCACCTGAAGCATGCGAGTGATCGTATGCGCCAGGATCGTCATCGGGCCGACCTGAAGCAGCTGTTTGGGCAGCACGGAGGCCATCCTGCTCCCCTTCCCAGCCGAAGGTATGATGACAGCTGTTGACGGAATCATCCTCAAATGACTAACATCGCATCTCCAAAGGAGAAGAAACGGTACTTTTTCTCCACCGCTTCATTATAAGCGCGCATCAGGAAATCAAAATCCGCAAATGCGGCCGCCAGCATGAGCATGGTCGACTCGGGTCGGTGGAAATTGGTGATGAGCGCTTCGGTGACCTTGAAATCATAAGGCGGATAGATGAATTTATCGGTCCATCCCATAGACGGCTTTGCGTGTCCACTTGCCGTCGTACTGGTTTCAATAGCTCTGACGGCCGAGATGCCACAGGCGACAACCTTGTTCTTTTTGGAGTTAAGTACCTGGTTGATGGTCTGCGATGATTCTTCGGATATATAATAGTTCTCGGAATCCATTCTGTGCTTTGTAAGGTCCTCGACCTCTACCTGCCGGAACGTGCCCCATCCGATGTGCAGTGTTACCGGAGCCATCAACACCCCCTTATCCTTGAGTTTTTGCACCAGTTCAGGCGTAAAATGCATTCCTGCTGTCGGGGCAGCAACAGCGCCTCGCTCCCTGGCGAAGATGGTCTGATAGCGCTCCTTGTCCTCCTCCTCCGGTTTGCGCTTGATATAGGGTGGAAGCGGCATCTCACCAAGTTCATCCAGGGTTGCATACAGCTTCTCATTGGACTCTTCCGACAAAAAACGAATGGTACGGCCACGTGATGTAGTATTGTCAACCACTTCTGCCACCAAATCATCTCCAAAATACAATTTGTTTCCGATACGGATTTTGCGGGCAGGCTCCACCAGCACATCCCAGAGCTTGTTTTCAGGCTGGAGTTCCCGAAGCAGAAACACTTCAATGGATGCATCGGTTTTCTCCTTTTTACCCTTGAGACGGGCAGGAAATACTTTCGTGTTATTGAAAACCAGGCAGTCTCCCTTGTCAAGGTACTTGTGAATATCGGCAAAAGTTTCATGCGTTATAGACTGGTCGGCACGGTTTAATACCATCAATTTCGCAGCATCTCTTGGTTCAACGGGGTGGGAAGGGATCTTTATTTTTTCGAATTCGTATCTGAAATCCGTTAATTTCATCAGTTATTTCGGTTAAGTTATTTCGAGGTCAGATGGAACATCCACGACGGGGATCAAACCCTGCCGGGCCGGTGAGGCGGTCATGAATATTTCATCTGTTTATAATTTCTGATTCATAAGGTCACATATAATGTCCATGACGATTATAATCATGCTCCTGTGTGCCCGGGATCATGCCCGGTCATGGACATTTCATGGTGTTTGTTTAATTGTTTTTCGGTGCAATACAACGCATCCAGAATAACCCTGTCATCATCGAATTTGCCAGTGCAAAGTCATTGATGCCTGGTATTGGTCGTTTAATTTCCCGAAATTGATATATCATGTTGTAGAACTGCGAAAAGTTTAGTAATATAGTGTTTTTAGGGCCATATTACAAGCTCTTTCTGCTTACGGAGGTGTGCCAGAGCGGTCGAATGGGGCGGTCTCGAAAACCGTTGTACACTATGTGTACCGGGGGTTCGAATCCCTCCACCTCCGCGTAAACAGGACGATAAAAAAAAGTATCAAACTATTGCATCTTCAGCTTGACATAATTTGAATGTTTTCGTTACGTTTAGTATATATTAGGAAAACAGGGTTCATTTGTTAATGAACAGAACGAACTGAATCGATATCAAACCGGACAACCATGAAAATCCATTCGATCTTACCAATTCTGGCTTTACTTATCGCGCTTCCGCTTCAGCAGGGCGAAGCACAGTTCAGGTCTGATAGCGGCTCTTCACTGGATCGCACCGGTCCTGTCGTTCGTACCAATGACAACGATGACCGGGCTTCCTTATTCGGGTTACAGAATTTTCAAATGAATCATTCCTATGAAATGAGCATGGGTTCATTCGGTGGCAGTATGTACAACCGGAACACCTATACCAACACGATGCACCTGATGTTCAATGAAAATCTGCATGGCCGGGTTGATCTAGCCATGTCACATTCCCCGTTTGGATCCGGCCCAATGGGTCAGAACGATCAGACCCAGTTTTATGTCAGAAATGCCGAACTGAATTACAAATTCAACGAAAACACCCGTATTCAGGTACGCTTTCAACAAATACCGCAGGGATACGGCTACGGCTACTATTCTCCCTACCACCGAAGGAACCACTTGCATGATCCCTATCGCATATGGTAAATCACGGATACGGGTAATCGGTTGAGAACCTATCTACTTTCTACTTAATGACCGAAAATCAGCGTTCTCACTTCCTTCTTCACGCCGCCCTGGGATTTTCAAGCATCCTTTTGCTTGTATTGCTTGTTGCTCTTTTTTCCAGAATTATCTACCCTCGAATCGTATCCGAGCGCACAGATGTCAGCCTCCTGCTCAGTGAGGTCATTCAGGTTGAAGTCCGCAACGGTTGTGGCGTGCCCGGACTGGCCACAAAGTTTACATCCGTACTCCGACAGAACGGTTTTGATGTTGTCGATTCAGGGAATTTTGAAACTTTTGACATCACGCGATCATTCGTAGTCGACCGCAGCGGAAATATGGAAAATGCCCGAAGGGTTGCGCGGGCCCTGGGACTTTCCGATGACCGCATCATCCGGGAAATTTCACCGGATTTCTACCTTGACGCCACTATCGTGATCGGTTCCGATTACGAATCACTCTCTCACTAAGTCGTTAACCTGAACGTTGCCTATGAACGAAACCCAAACAACTGACACCCGCACTCCCAAAGCAAAGAAAGAGGCATTTATCCCACTTGTTCATCTTATCAATGACGCTTTGCTTGAAAAAAAAGCAGAAAAATTGCGCGTACTTGATGTACGCAAGCTCACCACCCTTACCGACTATTTCATTGTCTGTCAGGGTGGATCGGACACTCAGATCAGGGCACTCGCCAACAATGTAACCGAGAAAATCAAGGAGCAGACCGGCGAGCATGTATGGCGCAAGGAAGGCCTGGAAAGTAAAAAATGGGTAGTCCTGGACTATGTCGATGTTGTCGTTCACATTTTCAATGAAGAAACCCGGAATTTCTATGCCCTGGAGAATATGTGGAATGATGCGGAAATCACTGATATTGAGGACTGATCCCCCGAACAAAATCTGTCATCACGCCATCCGCTTCCCGCTATCCAAAACAGGATGCGCAGTGATACTCTTGCTGCTGCCGGCATTCATTTCATGCGCTTCCGTAATGGAAACACAGGCCGAACCACCTGAATCATCCACTCATGCCCCGGTTGCACCGCCGGCCAATGAACCGACTCGGTCCGCACCTGTATATCTTGATTCTGTCGAATTCACATCCGCTCCCACCGGCACGTATATTCGCATCAGCGGAAATCTGCCCACCCCCTGCCACCACCTTTACCCACCGGAGCAGAACCGATCCAACGACACTCTGAACGTAGCTCTGAAATCCTGGCAGAAAAGAGATGTCATATGCGTTCAGGTCATCGAACCCTTCGTATATTACCTGAAGATCGCACCGCCGGATGAACCGATTCCAGAACATGTATTTGTCAACGGCGAGCGCGTCAGACGTTAGGATTTCCAACCTGAAACTATTATTGTTATGCGCGTGCTTGTAACCGAGCCCCAGCCCGGCAAGGGCATTGATCTCCTTAAATCACGCTATGATGTTACCGTTGGCGAACGGGGGGAATATGACCGTGAAGAACGGCTCAAGGAAGTGATCGGTTCGTATCACGCACTTCTCTGCTGCCTGTCCACACCGGTGACAAGTGATATTTTGAAGGCCGGGAATAAGCTGCGGATTGTCTCCAACTATGCTGTTGGCTACAATAATGTAGACGTTGAAACGGCCAAAGAGATGGGAATCCTTGTGGCCAATACCCCCGACGTGCTTACCGAAGCGACGGCCGATTGCGCTTTTGCCCTGCTGCTGAGTGTTGCGCGCAGGATTCGCGAGGCCGAGGACAGTCTCCGGGCCGGTGAGTTCGACGGGTGGCACCCCTTTGGATTTCTGGGCACCGAGCTCAGCGGCAAGACCGCCGGTATCTACGGAATGGGTCGCATCGGACGTGCATTCGCTCGCAGGGCGCATGGTTTTGGAATGAAAATTCTCTACAACAACCTCAAACGCCTGGAACCTGAAGACGAGACAAAATATTATGCCCGATGGGCCGATTCTCTCGATGAACTGGTGCATGAGTCGGATGTTGTGTCGCTTCACTGTCCGCTGACCCCCGAAACCCGCCACGCAATCAACAAGAAGCGTTTGGCGAAAATGAGACAAAACGCCATCCTCATCAACACGGCCCGCGGACCGATAGTGGATGAAGCCGCCCTGGCGCAAACGCTGCACGAAAACCGGATCGGCGGGGCCGGACTCGATGTCTTCGAGTTGGAGCCGAAAGTCCACCCTGATCTGCTCACGGCACCCAATTGCGTGCTGCTCCCCCATATTGCAAGCGCCACGCGCGAAACCCGTGCCCGCATGAGCGCCCTGGCCGCATCCTCGATCATTTCTCACCTGGAAGGCAAGCCCGACCACGCCATACCAACACTCGTCTATCAGCGGAAAACGTGACAGAATGACCACACCGCAAGCCATTCTGGCGGAATCACGCAGGACCCTGTCGCTCGGGCTGCCGCTCGTCGGAGCACAGCTGGCCCAGATCTCCATGAGCTTTGTGGATACGGTTATGGCCGGCAACTACCATCCGGATGATCTGGCGGCGGTGGCAATCGGATCCAGCTTTCTGATGCCGTTTTTCACCATCGCCATCGGCATTCTGATGGCCCTGAGTCCAATCATCGCCCAGCTTTTCGGCGCCAGGGATCTGGATATGATCGGCAAGAAGGTCCGGCAGGGTCTGTGGCTCTCTGTGATCCTCTCCGTTCCGGTCATTCTGGTACTCAACCACCTCGGTCCCGTCATGAACCTGCTGGGTTTTACAGACGAGGTGATCCGAATCACATCCGGCTATCTCTATGCCGTTTCATGGGGCATACCCGCAGTACTGGCCTTCATGGTGCTTCGGTATTTTAATGAAGCGTTGGGGGTTACGCGTCCGGCCCTGTACATCACGCTGGTCGGACTGCTTTTCAACATCCTGGGCAACTATACGCTCATTTACGGACGGTTCGGTTTTCCCGAGCTGGGCGCGATCGGCACCGGATGGGCCACCGCAATCGTTTTCTGGGTGATGTTCCTGGCAATGCTGGGCTACACAATCCGCAAAAAAGCGTACCACCGGTTTCAGCTGTTCCGGAATGTGCGCCTGCCTGAGCGAAAGCATATCGGAGAAATCATGCGTATCGGCACACCCATCGGCATCAGTATGGGGATGGAGACCAGCATGTTTGCCGTGATGGCGCTGCTGATGGGCACCCTGGGCACCACAATCGTCGCCGCCCACCAGATTGCGATCAATTTCGCATCCATTACGTTCATGATCCCGCTCGGCCTCTCCATGGCCATTACCGTACGGGTCGGACAGCTGTTCGGCAGGCGGCAATTTCGTGATTCCCGGTTTGCCGGCTTCACCGGCATCGGCCTGTGCACGGCCATCATGTGCTGCACCGCATTGATCATGACACTGTTTCCCCACCAGATCGCATCCATCTATACCAATGATCCGGATGTAATCTCCATGGCGGCGATGCTGCTCATCATGGCGGCCATTTTTCAGATATCGGACGGACTCCAGGTGGGCGGGTCGGGGGCGCTGCGCGGTCTGAAGGACACAAAAATCCCGATGATCGTCAACCTGACCGCCTACTGGGTTATCGGCATCCCGCTTGGTTATACGCTGGGGATTGTAATGGAATGGGGTCCGCGCGGACTCTGGGCCGGACTCATTGCCGGCCTCACCATGGCCGCCATCATGCATAATCTCCGTTTTCACCACATCACGAAAAAATTCCTTGTTCATCAAAAGGACGACTGACGGCAGTCGTTTCTGTAAGCCCGGACATAATTACAGTCTATCGCCTGTATACTCAATGTATACCCTGCGCACACCCTTCTGAATTTGCAGGATTTCGCATCACATGATATTTTCAAATGTGCCTGATATTAAGTGAGATGACATAAAAGAGATGACCCCCATCAGACCCGTCATCATGTAACACCAATCAAAGGAGGAATACATATGCTACATCAAAGATATCTCTCCAATACCATAGTCCTTGCATTTTGTATTACCGGTCTGGTTCTCACAGGCTGTGAAGATGGAGTTCTGGATGCATCTGACGAGCTTGACTCTGTAACCTATCAGGAGCGTCCTGAACCGGGTTCAATACTACAGGACCAGACCTCTTCACTTCCGGCAGAAAAAAATAGCCTGCTGGCAAAGTTGCGAAACGCGACCGCGCACTTCAACAACTTCAGCAAAGCAGAAGAAGCCGGATACGGAACCCGTATCACACCGTGCTTGTACCACAGTGAGCTGGGTGGAATGGGGTATCACTATGCCAATCCGGCATTGATGGACGGCTCCATCAATCTTTTAGAGCCGGAGGTTCTTCTTTATGAACCCAACACCCAGGGCCGGTATCGCCTTGTTGGCTTGGAATACATTGTACCTTTTGATACCTGGAACGAAGACAATCCACATTGGGATGATGGAAACCCGCCGTCTCTGCTTGGACAGGAGTTCCTTCCCAACGATGAAGGAGGGTTTTATGCACTGCATGTCTGGTTATGGAGGCACAATCCCAGTGGCATGTTCTACGATTGGAACCCAAAAGTATCTTGCGAGCATGCGGATGAGGCCTTCGATGTTGCTCATGCTGGTGGTGATTAGTGATACATGTGTCACGAGTGTTTAATGTCATGCACCTCATAATTTGTTATCATTAATTAATACGGGTCTGATGGTTATCTCTTTTTGAAATTCTGATATCCAGCCGGCAACCAAATAGTTATTATGAAGATTTTTCGCGGATATAACGCAATAGTAACCGGGGCATCCCGGGGCATCGGTACTCACATCGCACGAGCGCTCGCCGGCGAGGGAGTCCATCTTGCCCTTGTCGCACGGTCTGCCGACGCTCTGGAAGCGGTGCGAAAACAAGTGCTGGAACACGACGTGAAAGCGGTCATCATCCCGTCGGATCTTACCATAACAGCTGAGCTGGAGGCCGTTGTCGACAAGGCTGAGAAAGAGCTGGGTCCCACAGATATCCTGATTAACAATGCGGGTGTGGAATTTGCCGCACCATATGAAGAATACCCTGTTGATCAAATCCGTTTGGATGTACAGCTTAATCTGTTGGCCGCAATGTTGCTGACGCATACCGTACTGCCGGGCATGCTTCAACGGGGTCGCGGTCATATCGTGAACATGTCATCACTCGCCGGAAAAATCGGCTTTCCGTATCAGACTCCCTATGCCACGACGAAGGCCGGTCTCAACATGTTCACCCATTCTCTGCGGGCTGAACTTGCGGACACACCGGTCGGGATCTCCGTCATCTGCCCGGGATATGTGGATGATTTCGGCATGTTTGCCAACCGGGACAAAACCGGCGTCAAGGTTCCAAAGCTGCTCAAACCCACAACAACCGACAAGGTGGTGGCTGCCGTGATCAGGGCGATCCGTAAAGATGTTGCGGAAATTACCGTTAACACGATACCGGTCCGTCCCATAACCCTGCTCCGAGAGCTTATTCCCGGGACAACGACTTATATTCACAAAATGACCGGAAACACAAGATTCATTCGGGAATTATTGGCGAAAGCATCTCATAAAAAGAGCAACTCTTGAAAACCCGGCAAGCGTTCGACATCTGCAATACATAGTGCCGCCGGAGCGCAAACGATCAGAGAGAAAAAAGGGTTATGGTTTTCACATGCGGGGATCCGGCCGGCCGGTCCGAATGCACCACCGGAATGCGAAACGGATCCATCGCTATCCAACAGCCAACAAAGCGCTTATGACCAACTATATTCATCGCCTGGAAACTTCTGTTCCGGAAACGCATTATGACCAAACCTTTGCCTCGGGGCTGATGCAGAAGAACGTCAGCGAACGCGAGGGGGTGCGTCGCTTGCTGCGCAGCATCTACCATCACTCGGGAATCGAAAAACGGCACAGCGTAATCACCGATTTCAGCGAGCCGGAAGCATCTCCTCTGTTTTTCAACAAGGACGGCACCAAAGTGCCGGCACCCGGTACCCGCAGGCGCAACGACATCTACACACGCGAATCACGCAGGCTTTTCACGGATCTGGCCCGCAAGCTGATCCAAAACACACCCGGTTTCAGCAAGGAGGATATCACCCACGTGATCACCGTTTCGTGCACCGGTTTTTATGCACCCGGTCCGGATTACTATGTGGTCCGGGACCTGGGCCTTCCGGGCAGCACACAGCGATACCATGTCGGATTCATGGGCTGCTACGCCGCTTTCCAGGGGCTGAAAATGGCCGATGCCTTCTGCCGGTCGCATCCGGACGCCGTAGTGCTCGTCCTGTGTGTGGAGCTCTGCACACTGCATCTTCAGTTCAGTGACGATACCGATGCTATGATATCCGCCTCCGTTTTTGCCGACGGCGGTGCCGGCGCCCTCATAAGCGCCCGGGAACCGGCTATCGCTGCCGGAATGGCCGCATCCTCCGGTACTTCTGATGAACCGCTCACACAAGCGTCCATTCCACTCGAAATCCTTTCGTTCCATAACGACCTCACCCCCGAAGGTGAAAATGATATGGCATGGACCATCGGCAATCATGGTTTCGAAATGAAGCTTTCGACCTACGTGCCGGAAATTATCCGAAGCAACATGCGTCCGATACTTGATGCCATCCTTCAGGACACAGGACTGGTTCAGGACGAAATCAACCTCTGGGCGGTTCATCCCGGCGGACGAGCCATTATTGACAAGGTACAGGAGGCGCTGGCGTTGAAGGACGAGCAAGTCACTTCCTCAAGGGCCGTACTTCGCGAGTACGGCAACATGAGCAGCGCAACCATCCTTTTTGTGCTTAAGGATATGGTTGATGCTCGCGCGAACAGTGATCATTCGGGCATTGCCGTTGCCGGAACGCAACATCAGCCGGCCAGAATACGGCCTGCTGAACAGACTGTGGTTTATCAAGGCAACCGCCATCCAGAAATATCCGGGCAGCCTCTGGCCGGACAAAATCCAAACGGTAAGAAAACAAGCAAACGGACTCAAAACAATCTGAGTCTACATGGACAAACGCTGCTCAAAAAGACTCCAAACGGAGAGCCTATCCCCGGACGGAATATTTTTGCCATGGCATTCGGCCCGGGCCTCACTATCGAAGCGGGTCTTTTCCGACTTGTCGACCCGGTGTAAGGTGCCGTTGCAATCAGACAACCATGCCCATCCTGTCCAAACCACTATCCGCTTTCGTACCACGGCCGCTCCGGCCCCCCCGGCCGCTCCGGTCCCGCCGTTCCGATCTGATTGAATGGATGGACCGCCCCGACTGTGACCCGGTCAGGCTCCACAACACCTACCGGTACTTTCCTGTCATCAATCGCCTTATATCGCGCTGGAGAGGGGTTTATCGCCGATTCATCCGTCCCCGACTTGAGCCGGGCATCACGTTTCGACTGCTGGACGTCGGTTCGGGTGGCGGTGACATAACCAAAAACATCCACAAATGGGCGAAACAGGATGGGTTTCTGCTGGATGTGACCGGCATTGACCCTGATGCGAGGGCACTGGAGTACGCGATGGCTGTTCTAAAGAAAACCGGGGCGGTCGATGACACCGATAATGATGACACACATAATGATCACGCCCGTAATTACGACACCCAACATGTGGATGCAGCCGGCCTGCGCTTTCTTCAAACCGATACGGCCACATTGCGCAAACAGGGCAAAACCTTTGACTTTGTGATATGCAACCATGTCCTGCACCATCTTCCCGAAAACGACATTTTCGATTTTCTGGATGATCTTTCCGCACTCGCCTCGAGCCGGGTGATCTGCAGCGATATTGAGCGATCATCGGTTGGATACGCACTGTTTTCAATTGCCACCTGGCCGCTATTTCCGAACTCTTACATTCGAGCCGACGGCCTTATTTCCATCAGAAAAAGCTTTCGCCCAGGCGAACTTCGCCGCATATTGCCTGTTGAATGGCGCCTGATCCGGCAATTTCCCTTTCGATTACTGGCCGTGCTTGATCATGCATCAGATACCGAACATCCAACCTGAAGTATCTCAACTATAAGCCCTGTCACTTGAATTATTCCAATCTCAAATAAGAAAGTCTTTGAAAAAAAGATTTTAAACACATGAAAACCACCGGGTTAGAGCCATACGACCTGATTATTGTCGGAGCCGGTCCGGTCGGACTCCTTGCCGCCATCCTGGCCCGAAAATCGGGTCTGAAGGTCTTGGTGCTGGAAAAGAACAGCGGGCCGACAAAACACTCCCGGTCCATCGGAATACATCCCCCCTCACTTGAACTTTTCGCCGACATCGGACTTCTTGACACCTTTCTGGCCAGGGGAAAAATGATCCGGCGTGGAGTGGCCTGTTCACAGCATGGAGACCGTCTCGGCACACTGGACTTTCACTCGGCCGATACTCCGTTCGATTATATCCTGACCGTTCCGCAATGGATCACCGAGTCCATTTTAATTGAGGAGCTGAATGCGCTCGGTCCCGGGACACTCAATTGGGATACAACGGTCACCGGTCTGACGGAAGGTGAATTATGCGATGTTCAATTCAGTAAAAAAATAACCATCCGGGATGTCCGGGTTTCACCTTCGGAAGGCTCCTATGTCGATCACGGTTTATACCGAAAAAAAACAAGTCACAGTGCCGGACCAGCTCCAGCTCAAACAACCGGAACTTGTTATAGCCGGGACAGAAAAACAGGCACGATTTCGCAAGTTTTGCAGGCAAAAATGGTGATGGGGTGCGATGGCAAGAAGAGCGTCATCCGGCAACTGACCGGGATTTCGTATAGTGGCCGGGCCTATGCGAGTCGCTACGCCATGGGTGACTTTGCGGACAATACAAGCTACGAATCTGATGCGGTGATCTTTCTGAGTCGAAAGGGCCTTGTAGAGAGTTTCCCTCTGCCCGACGGGTTCCGGAGGTGGGTGATTCAACAGGACAAAGCGAATCCGATCTATAGCACCGGTTCCTTTACGGAGCAGATTGGACAGCGTTGCGGAATGGCACCTGACTCAGCAGATTGCATCATGTTTTCCGAGTTTGGTGTAGAACGCTATTTGGCAGAAACCTTTTGGCGAGGCAGGGTTATACTGGCCGGCGACTCGGCTCATGTTGTGAGTCCGATAGGCGGGCAAGGTATGAACCTGGGATGGATCAACGCAGCGCACGCAATCAGGCTTATTGCTTCCGTATTGAAAAACAGAACATCTCCGGGTGATGCCGCTCAATTATATAACCGGCAGGCACGTGATCGGGCAAAAAAGGTGATCCGGCGGGCTGAGTTCAACATGATGCTGGCAAATAGGAATCCGCTTCACCGGCTGCGTAACCGGCTGGTCAGCCTGCTCCTCGCATCGCCGGTGCGACATACGCTGCGCCGCCGCTTCACCATGCAGAATCTGTAGCAGATCAGATTTTTTGACTTATGCCAATTCCGGGGCTTTATCTACGGGTCATGTTGCCCTTAAAAAAAGCCCGCTCATCCGGAGATGGCGGGCAAATGCAAGTAGTAAGGCCTTTTTTCCTTACGTTTTGTTTAGGGTTACTATCAATAACGTAAAAAAACAGCAGTCTGTCAAGTTATTGCGGTATTATCCCAGCATTCGGCGTGCTTCGTGATAGCGCCTCGCTACGGCGTCCCAGTCCACCACATTCATAAAAGCACGGACGTAATCACCACGGCGGTTCTGGTATCGAAGATAGTAGGCGTGCTCCCATACATCGATTGGAAGCAGAGGTACTGTGACCATGGGTGACAGATTCTGATGCTTTTCTGCCTGGAAAACCACCAGCCGGTCACCAAACGGCTCCCAGGCCAGTATGCCCCAGCCGCTCGCCTCCACCGCACCGGATGCAGCAATATAGTGTGCCTTGAATTTTTCGAAGTTCCCAAATGAAGCGTTTATTGCCCTGCGAAGATCTGCATCTCCGGGCTCGCCGCCGCCGTCCGGACTCATGACATCCCAGAATATCTCGTGCAGAAAGTGTCCGGCCCCATGAAATCCGATCTCCTTGGACCAGTGCTTGACCAAGGCAAAATCGTTCCTGTCCCGGGCTTCAGCCAGTTTTTCCAGGGCATTATTCAGGCCATTGACGTATCCCTGGTGATGAATGCTGTGATGCAGCTCCATGGTTTGGGCATCGATATGGGGTTCAAGGGCATCGTAAGAGTAGGCCAGTTGTGGAAGTCTGTACTGTTCCGGGCCGGCACCCAGTGAAGTAGTCATTCCGGCGACGGATCCGGCAGATGCGGCTTCGGCAAGCGACTGACTCATGCCATATGTTCCCAACAGGGCAAATCCACCGAGTGTGGATCTCAGGTAATCTCTTCGATTCATAACTTCTCAATTTTATTGCGGTTTTATTACGTAGCAACAGGGTAACAAAAATTGTAGAAAAAAGGTTGGCATATTACAATAACGGCTCTCCCCATCTTACTCAAGAATGGATGCGGCTACCACATTTGCCACTTTTGCCCTGAGATCAACCACACTTGTGGAATCATCGGGATACACCCGGTTAGTCAGCAGGATGACGGCGGTACGAGTATCGGGGTCCAGTATCATCGATGTTCCGGTGTAGCCGGTGTGCCCATAGGTTTTTGGTCCGAAAAGATCTCCCCGATTGGAGGCAAATGAGGAACGGACATCCCAACCCAGCGCTCGGCCGAAGGATTCGAATTCATGGGATGCACTGGTCATGGTGCGGACCGTAGCCGGCGCCAGCAATCTTCTTCCGTTCACTGCGCCGTCGTTGAGCATCATGGCGGCGAAAATGGCCAGGTCATCAGCGGTGGAGAAAAGACCGGCGTTTCCGGAGATTCCGCCCATCACAACACGTGCCAGTGGATCGTGAACAACACCGGCGATCACCCCTTCATCAACGCTGAAATGGGTCGGTGCTATCCGGTCCAGCAATGCCGCATCCGGCAGAAAAAAAGTTTCATGCATCCCGAGCGCTTCATAGATATGACGGCGTGTCCATGTGGCAAGGTCCGTTCCCGTGACAGCCTCGATAACCTGCTGAAGCGTGATAAAGCTCGGACAGCTGTACGTGAATTGGGCACCCGGTTCGGTTCGGGCCGGAAGCGTGCACAGCCATGTCATCAGGGAATCAGCGGCCTCGGGACCATAGAGCTTCTGCAGCTGTCTGACCGGAACATAGGACGGGAGTCCGGAGGTATGGGTAAGCAGGTGAATGATGCGAGGTTGTTCACGAAGAGGCGGCTTCATGCCACCGTAATGAGCAAATTCGGGCACATATTTCGAGACCGGATCAGTGAGGCGAATATGACCGCTCTCAACCAGTTTCATGATGGCAACGCCGGTAGCCAGTGGCTTGGTGAGCGAGGCCAGATCAAAGATTGTGTTGGTATGCATTGCCCGCATTTCGGGCTCACGCTGCATCATTCCGTAGGCTCTGCGGTATACGAGTAAATCTTCGCGGACTACGGCCAGCACAGCACCCGGGGCAACTCCGGAATCAATAGCATCGTTTATAAGGGAGTCAACGGCAAGCATGCGCACCGGATCCAGGCCCATCTTTTGGGGGGAGGCATGCTGCAGGGGTTGCGCACCGGCTACTCCGAATGCCAGAATGATTGCCGGCAAGATAAAAAAAGCTGAGTACCCGGGATTCATTTGCGACAGCATTTCACTTCGGTTATCGGGATTGGGTCTCTGACGGCAAAAAAAACACGGAGCGTTATGATTTTACCAGTGCTTTAATGTAAAAAAAGGTAGCGTCCAGGACAATAAAAGGGATAATTTGGCATCAAACTGCCATCATTATGTAATAAGGACGTAATCCTTGATGAATTCGTCCTTATTACATGTCCCTGCAGCATTTTTTTCAATTCAACAAATCACATGGCACAAATATGTATCAATCGGAAGAAAAAAGCAATAAAAAGTATTTCTCAAAGCGCTTTTCTGTTTCATATGAGCGTCTTTACTTCGAAAACAGTACATACCGTTCCCATTGAACCTGACCGGTTCTTGCTCCATGATTTTGAGTGATTCATAATTTGCAAGAGTTGCATTATTATTTTATCTTTCCCGACTTGTCAGTAAACCTGATTTTTTAGATATTCAAAAAAAATAATATCACCGTGAACACCGAGAGTTTTAAAACATATTCAGCCAAGCCTGGTGACATTCAGAAGAAATGGCTGGTCGTTGATGCGGAAGGACAACCATTGGGGCGTCTGGCCAGCAAGGTGGCTTCCATCCTCCGGGGCAAAACCAAACCCGAGTTTACTCCGCATATGGATACCGGCGACAATGTGATTGTGATCAACGCTGAAAAAATATCCCTGTCGGGCAAAAAAATGCAGGAAAAGCAGTATTTTCGCCACTCCGGATATCCGGGAGGGACCAAGTTCACCACGCCGGAAGAGATACTGAAAAAAGATCCGACCTTTCTTGTCCGCAATGCTGTAAAGGGCATGCTTCCCAAAAACCGGCTTGGCCGCAAAATTTTAACCAATCTACGTGTTTTTGCCGGACCCGATCACACTTTGGTCGCGCAGAAACCTGAAAAAATCGAACTCTGAACATGGCTATCCAATCTTTCATAGGCCGCAGGAAAACTTCGACTGCACGTGTGTATGTACGGCCGGGAAAAGGAGACATCCTGGTCAACAACAAACCGTTTGAGACCTATTTTGTGCTACCCGTCCAGCGGAATACCGTAAACCTGCCCTTCGAAGTCACCGAGACCAAAGGCAAGTACGATGTCAAGGTTACGGTTCGCGGAGGCGGCATCACCGGTCAGGCCGATGCTGTACAGCTCGGCATAGCCCGCGCGCTCAACACGCTGGAACCGGAGACGCACAATGCACTGAAGTCGAACGATCTTCTTACCCGTGACGACCGCATGGTCGAGCGGAAAAAGTACGGTCAGCCCAAAGCCCGGAAGAAATTCCAGTTTTCCAAGCGCTGATCATTTATCATACAAAGTATTATCACGCATATGCAGCGACTTATGGCTGGGTGTTCCCGAACTTCTTTCGAAGTGACGGAATTTGTCTGTAAGGTGGACCTGCATAGTGGACAAACCTCAACATAAAACGCTACAAACATGGCAAAAGCAGCCTCTGTCGAAGAGCTTCTCAAATCGGGAGCACATTTCGGCCACCTCACAAGAAGATGGAACCCCAAAATGCGTGAATTCATCTTCATGCAGCGCAACGGGATCCACATTATCGACCTGAACAAGACACAAGCGCTCCTGCAGGAAGCCATCGACGAAATCACCAAAGTGGCCCGATCCGGGAAAAGTGTGCTCTTCGTCGGTACCAAGAAGCAAGCCCAGGAGATCATTCGCACCGAAGCGCAGCGATGCGACATGCCCTATGTGACCCACCGCTGGCTGGGCGGCATGCTCACCAACTTTGTGACCATCAGAAAGAGTATTTCCCGCATGGAGGAGATCCAGACGATGAAGACGGATGGCACCTACGATAACATCACCAAGAAAGAGCGGTTGATGCTTGACCGTGAAAAGGAAAAGCTTGAGGATGTGATGGGTGGTATTTCCAAGATGAGCCGTATTCCCGGCGCACTGTTTGTCGTTGATATTGTCAAGGAAAATATCGCCGTCAACGAAGCACTGAAGTTGAACATCCCGATTTTTGCACTCGTTGACACCAATTGTGATCCGGATGTTCCCGACTATATCATTCCCTGCAACGATGATGCCGCCAAGGCGATTCAACTGGTTGCATCCAACGTTGCTGATGCCATCATCGAAGGCATGGCCGAGCGCGAAGCATACCAGGAAGAGCAGCTCGCCGCGGAAAGCATGAGCCGTGAAGGCACCGGTGAGGAAGATGCAGAACCGAGCGAACCCGAAGTCAAAACCACACGTCGAAAGCGGGCGCGTAAAACCAAAACGGCACCTGCACGAGACAAGAAATCCGATCAGGATAGCAAGAAAGCCGAAGCGGGCAGCCCCTCCACTGCCAAGACGGAAGTGAAAGGAGAAAAAGAGGAGAGTAAGAAAACAGGTCAAGCAGAAGACAAGGCCGGCAAAGGTGGTACCGATGCCGGAAAAAACAAAGAGGTTGACACAGGCAAAGTCAAAACCGGAAAAGCGGAAGTCAAAGCTGACAAAAGCGAAGCCGATGCAAGCACCAGTGCTGGTGCCGATGCCGCAAGTGAAAAAGATGCCGGCGCTTCCGACACTGAGTCAAAAGAAAAAAAGTAAGATTTCAATTTCAAGAAAACCGATCTATACGAACATGAGTATTTCCGCTGCAGATGTAAAAAAACTACGGGATCAGACCGGTGCCGGAATGATGGACTGCAAGAAGGCCCTCGCCGAGTCCAACGGCGACATGGATAAAGCTATTGAGATCCTGCGAAAAAAAGGCCAAAAGGTGTCCGAAAAGCGGGCTGACCGTGAAGCAAATCAGGGTGTGATTGTCTCCCTGATCTCCGACGACAACAAAAAAGCCGTTGCACTTGAGTTGAACTGCGAGACCGATTTCGTCGCCAAAAACGATGAATTCGTACAGTATGCCAATGATTTCGCCAAAGTGGTTTTTGATTCCGAGCCGGCGGACCGTGACGCGCTTCTTCAGGAGAAGATCGGCACGCTCACTGTTTCCGACATGCTGAAGGACCTGGTCGGTAAAATCGGCGAAAAAATTGATATCGGCCGGTTTGAAACGCTAAAATCGGAAGGTCAGATCTTTGACTACATCCACCCGGGTAACAAATTATGTGTTCTGGTAGAGTTTGAAGGTGTCGTCGACAACCCGGAAGTTGCGAAGGACGTTGCCATGCAGGTGGCTGCCATGAACCCGATCGCGGTGACCCGCGGCGGTGTCGACACCTCTATCCTTGAAAAGGAGAAGGAGATTGCGCGGGAGCAACTCATCAATGAAGGCAAACCTGCTGAAATCGCCGAGAAGGCGGCCATGGGAAAGATGAGGCGCTTTTTTGAGGAGCGCGTGCTGCTTGAACAGAAATTTGTCAAGGATGGCACCCTTTCCGTACTGGAATACCTGAAGCAATCCGGTACACCGCTGGTCACTTCTTTTGTCCGCATTCAACTCGGTGGACAATAATAGCTGATGTATCGTGAGGCTGCCCTACCGGTGGCCTTTTTTTTATCCGCCAAACCAACCGGAGCATAATTGTGAAACCGTACAAAAGAGTTCTGCTGAAACTGAGCGGCGAATCGTTGCTGGGTAAGCAGGGACACGGCATCGACGGAAATGTTCTTTCCCAATATGCTGACGAGATCCGTGAAGCAAAAGATACAGGTACGGAGATTGCCATCGTGATCGGAGGAGGTAACATTTTCCGCGGCATAAAAGGTGCCACCCTGGGCATGGACCGGGTTCAGGGCGATTATATGGGAATGATGGCGACGATGATAAACAGTATGGCCCTTCAGGATGCGCTTGAACGCAAGAACATACACACCCGTCTCATGTCGGCCATCCGCATGGAGCAGATTGCCGAGCCATTCATCCGGCGACGGGCCGTACGCCACCTGGAAAAAGGGCGTGTCGTAATTTTCGGAGCCGGCACGGGTAATCCCTATTTCACAACAGATACTGCCGCAGCACTGCGAGCCATCGAGATTGAAGCCGATGCCATTCTCAAGGGAACCCGGGTCAATGGCGTTTACGATTCCGACCCTGAAAAAAACCCCGAAGCGGTGCAATTCGAATCCATCAGCGGCGATGAGATCCTGAAGCGCCGGCTTTCGGTCATGGATTTGACCGCTTTTACCTTGTGTCGCGACAACAAGACTCCGTTTCTTGTCTTCAACATGGACGAAAGACACAACCTGGCAAAAATCATCCGGGGCGAGCCGATCGGCACCCGGGTTTACTGGGACTAGGACGGAGCTGCGGTCTGCCGGGAGGCTGAAACCCCTTTTTTTTTTCCCATTTTGTTATATATTTCGCATCTGTACTGCGTATCCTGAACACTATTATACAGATATTATGATAGCGGAATTACAACCATATCTTGACGAAGCAAACCGGAGAATGGTGGATGCCAAATCCTACCTGAAACGGGAATTGGGTCACATCCGGGCCGGCAAGGCCTCACCCCTGCTTTTGGATGGCATCAAAGTCGCGTACTACGGCACTCAAACGCCTCTCAATCAGCTTGCCAATATTTCTGCACCTGATCCCCGGCTGCTCACCGTCGAACCTTTCGACAAATCCTCCATCCGCGAAATCGAAAAAGCGATCATGTCATCGGGACTTGGACTGAACCCCAACAACGACGGTACGCTCATTCGTATCCCGCTTCCCGTGTTGTCTGAAGAGCGAAGAAAAGACCTGGTAAAAGTCTCCCGCGACAAGGCGGAAGAGGCCCGCGTCAGCATCCGAAACACACGCCGGGAAATCAAGGACGAAATCAAGAAGATCGTGAAGGAAGAGTCCCTTCCGGAAGATTCCCGATACGAGGCCGAAGATGAGCTGCAAAAACTGACCGATTCCTTTATCTCCAGCGTTGACCAGATGCTCAAGGACAAGGAAGAAGAGATCATGACCGTATAACCACCGCATCGGAGTCGCTGCCACATGTATCTTGCCCAACTCGAACTGCAGGGCTTCAAAAGCTTTGCCAACAAAACCAAGGTCAAGTTCGACAGCGGCATCACGGCGATTGTCGGTCCGAACGGGTGTGGAAAATCCAATATCGTCGACGCCTTGCGCTGGGTGCTGGGTGAACAACGCCCCTCCTTGCTTCGATCGGCCGCCATGACCAACGTCATTTTTAACGGCACAGCCGCCAAGAAAGCACTCGGTATGGCAGAAGTATCGCTTACTATTGTCAACAACCGGGGCGTGCTGCCCACCGAGTTTTCCGATATCACCATGACCCGCCGCCTGTTCCGTTCCGGCGAAAGCGAATATCTACTCAATAACAAGCCGTGCCGGCTGCGTGATATCAACGATTTGTTCATGGACACCGGCATGGGTCCCAACGCCTATTCGGTGATCGAACTCAAGATGGTCGATGAGATCCTGAACGACAAGAACAACGACCGCAGGCGGCTGTTCGAAGAAGCGGCAGGCATCACCAAATTCAAAGAGCGCAAGAAGCAGACGCTCAAAAAACTGTCGGATACCCGGGCCGACCTGCAGCGCATGGAGGACATTCTGGTCGAGGTGCGCAAGAAGACACGCTCACTTCAGGCGCAGGCCTCACGCGCCGAACGTGCCCGTAACTATCAGGCAGAGCTGCAGTTTCTTGACAAGGCCGTATCCCGACAGGAGTACGATAGTGTGCGCAGCGAGCTGGATCCGCTACTCGAACGGATCGCCGGCGCCTCGACAACGAAAGAGGAGCTGCAGAACCGACTCAATATGCTCGAACAGAACGAAGAGGAGGCCCACGAGGCGCTCATCAACAAGGAGCAGGCACAGAACCAGGTGCGCCGGAAAGTGGATCAGGCGAACAGCAGCATCCAGGAGATCCGTACCAACATCCGTGTCACGGAAGAGAAAATCAAAACCGAGGAATCGGTCATTCAACGCTACGAGCAGGATATATATCAGGCCGAGTCCGAGATCCGGGATCTCAGAAACAACCTGAAATCCAACCGGAAGGAGCTTCAGAATGCCGAGAATGTGCTTGATAAGGCGCGCACGGAGCACGATGCAGCAAAAAGTTCACTGGAGGAGAGCCGACTGCAGGTAATCCGGGTGCGGGGGGATCTGGACGAGACCGGCAAGAGACACAGTGAGGCCAATCGCCGGATCAACGAACTGCAGAATCTGCAGGTGCGGCTGGAATCACGGGTGGAGAATGCCGAGGAGCAGGAGAAACGGTTGCAAGACGAGCTGACGCAGAGCCGCGGGAAAGCCGAATCCTTTGCAAATGAAAAAGTGGAGATGGAATCGCGCCATGCTGCGCTCACCGCGGAGTACGAGGAGGCGCTCCAGGAGCTTGAAAACGCCCGCAACGAGCGAGAAAAACTTCTGAACCGGATTAACCGGCAAAAAGACGAGATCCGCGAACTCCAAAGTGCATGCGATGCCTTCCGGTCGGAGTATGAGCTGCTTAAAAGTCTGGCCGAATCGTCGGACACCCATCCCGCCGGTGTACAGTATCTCAAAGAGCAGCGCGGTGATTTTTCCATGCTCGAGATCGTCAGCGATGTATTTTCGAGTGATGAGAAGCATGCCGCGGCCGTGGAGGCGATTTTGGGTGATGCGGCCAATTTCGTGATCACGGCTAATGACCAAGAGGCGGCGCGGGCATTCGGACTCCTGCGCAAGAAGGACAAGGGACGGGTGACTATTATTCCGCTTGACCGGATTGCCGGTGATGATGGACGACGTGGCGCCATCGGTGGAGGTGCCGGTGACGCGGACATCTCTCACCCCGCCGTCAAAGACGCCCTTGCCGGTCACATCTCCTGTGACACCGCTTTTGACTCGCTGAAACAGCTCTTTTTCGGAAATGTGGTGCTGGCAGATGCGCTTGAAGATGCCGTTCGGATTGCGGCTGAAAACAGGATTACCGCGGTGACGCCGGACGGCGATGTTGCGGCGAAAAACGGATTCATCTACAGCGGAAGCAGCAACCGGAATGCCGGCGTCCGGATCGGCCTGCGTGAAAAAGTGGAAAAACGCAGGCAGCAGGCGGCCGGTAAGGCGCTGGAAGTGGAAAAGGCCGCAGTCCGGCTGGATGACCTGACCGAATCCCACCGAAAATTCGATCTGCAACATCATCAGCAAAAGGTGAAGGAGTGCTCCGACCGCCTCCGCAAGCACGAAGCGCGCACCGAATCCTTCCAAAACCAATCCGAATTTTACCTCAGGAATGTGCAGGAACTGGAGCGGCGGATGGAGGAACTCAGGGCGACTGTCGGCAAGGCTTCCGAGGAGCGCAAGGAGATCACCCCGGAGCTGGAAACACTGTCGGAGCAGCTGGAGGCGGTGGTCCGCGAGGAGGTGACGCTCAAATCAGCCCTGAATGAGAAGGAGGAGATCCTGCAGCGCTCGCAGACCCGTTTCAACGAGGTCGCCCTGCGATATCAGAATGCCGGCAACACGGTCGCCACACTCAAGCGCGATATAGAGCGGTTCGAATCGAATGTGCAGGGGATCAGGGACCGGCTCGCCCAGCGGGCCGAACAGGCCAAATCCAGCAAGGATCAGATCATTGCACTTCGGGAGCAGCTGGAGTCGGCGAATGATGAGCTGCGTGAGAAGCTTATCCAAAAGGAAGAGGCCGAAAAGGAGTACCGGGAAGCCGAGGAGACCTGTGCCAGGCAGCGCGGCAAGATCAACCTGATCGAAGAAAACCTCAAGGAGGTCCGGCGTAAAAAAGACTCCAACCAGGAGCTGCTCTACTCTCTGGAACTGGCCAAATCCAAGCTGGAAATGGACCAGAAAAACATCAATGACCACATCTGGGAGACCTACAACCTCACGATGGACCAGATCGATACCCGGTTACCCGAAGACACCGACATCTCCACCGCACGCGAAACCATTTTCACACTTAAGCAGCGACTCAAGAATATCGGGGAGGTCAACCCGCTCGCGATCACCGAGTACGAGGAGGAGAAGCAGCGGCTCGACCACTTCGAAGAACAGATCAGCGACCTCGAGAGCGCCGAGGAGCAGCTCATCGAAACCATCCAGGAGATCAACCAAAACGCCCAGGGACGGTTCAACAAGACCTTCCGGGAGATCCGCGAGAATTTTCGATCGGTTTTCAATACCCTGTTCGAGGAGAACGACCACTGCGACCTGGTGATGGATGAAAATTCCGAAGATCCGCTGGATGCCAAAATCGAGATCATCGCCAACCCGCGGGGCAAGCGTCCAAGTGTGATCGAGCAGCTTTCCGGTGGAGAGAAGACACTGACGGCCATCGCCCTGCTGTTCGCCATCTACCTGGTGAAACCCTCTCCGTTCTGTGTGATGGATGAGGTGGACGCCCCGCTCGACGACCCGAATATTCTGCGCTTTACCAAACTGCTAAGAAAGTTCAGCGACGACACCCAGTTCATCGTCATCACGCACAACAAAACGACCATGGAGAAATCGGAGATGATGTACGGCGTAACCATGCCGGAAGTGGGCATAAGCAAACTGGTCGGGGTCAGGCTGGATGATGTTGAGGCAACAGCAAGCATCC
>SKXL01000153.1 GCA_007128425.1 Balneolales bacterium
CTGAAGAAAAGGTCGAGGAAAAGGCTGAAGAAAAGCCGGAGGCTGAGGATAAGAAGGACGAGAAACCCGAATCCGAGGCAAAGGCGGACAAGAAAGCTGAAAAACCTGCCGATGCCGAGGTGAAGAAGTCCGAAGAAGAGAAAGTGGACGAGAAAGCTGAAAAAGCTGACAAACCCAAAGAGGATAAAAAGGCTGAAGCGAAGGCTGAAAAGGAGTCTGAGATAAAGTCAGCTGAAAAGAAGGAAGAAGCCCGGGATAAACCCGCTGAGGATGCCGAAAAAACCGGAAAAAAGGATAAGTCCGGGGATAACAAGGCTGAAGAGAAAAAATCTGAAAAACCGGAAAAATCATCTGGAAAAAAAGAGGATTCAGCCGCCAGGGCTTCCGAAGAGAAGGAATCTAAAGAAGAAAAAAAGTAATAACCTGACCGGGATACTTCTTGATGTTAGCCATGGCAAATACATCGAACCCGGGCCTGTTTCCGCTTGGGAGAATTGCCAAAGCTCAGGGTATCGTCGGTGGGTTTTTAATGGATGTTGTTGATCCGGAAGCATTAAAAGACGTTCCGGATCGCTTGTATCTCCGTTATCCGGATAACCAATGGGCGCCCTATCGGATCGAAGAAATAAGGCCCCATCAAACCCGGAAACGGAATGTGTTCTTTGTCAGACTGAAAGGAATCAACACACGAACGGAAGCAGAGCGACTTCGGGGGTATGAAATCATGACAGATATTCAACCCGAATCGTCATCGGAAAACACCACTGTGATTGGTTACGAAGTTGTCCGTCAGGATCATTCACCACTTGGTAAAGTTGAGGATCAGCTGGAAACTCCGGCCTATTCCATTCTCATAGTAAAATCGGAAGAAAAAACAGTTTTCATCCCATGGATTGAGCAATTTGTCTCATCTGTGAATAGTGAAATACGTCGGATCAATACCAGAAACACAGCAGATCTTGAGTCACTTGAGTAACGAGGTGAAAACATGAGAATCGACCTGATATCTGCTGTTCCGGAATTGTTGACGGGTCCGCTGAACCACAGCATTATAGGCAGAGCCCGCAATTCAAAAAAAGTTGATATCGTTGTTCATGATTTGCGGTTATACTCAACAGACAAGCACCACAAAATTGATGATTATCCATTTGGAGGTGGTGCCGGCCTGGTGATGACTCCTCAGCCGGTTTTTGACTGCATCGAATCACTTAAAAGGGAACGTACGTATGATGCCGTGATTTTTCCAACACCGGATGCAGAGGTGCTGGATCAGAAAACAGTCAACAGGCTGTCGTTGCTTGCAAACATCATTATACTATGCGGTCACTACAAGGGTATTGACCAGCGCATTCGTGATGAGCTTGTAACCCATGAGATCAGTATCGGCGATTACGTATTGTCCGGGGGTGAACTGCCGGCGATGGTCCTGATCGACAGCATGGTTCGGCTTCTGCCGGGTGTTATTGGTGATGCCGAAAGCGCACTGGATGATTCATTTCAGGATGGTTTATTGTCAGCTCCGGTATACACGCGCCCTGCAAATTTCAGAGGAGCGAAAGTGCCTGAGATCCTCGCTTCCGGAAATCATGAAAAAATTCGGTTGTGGAGGGATAAAAAAGCACTGGAACTTACAAGGAAAAAGCGACCCGATCTATATAAAATTTTTATCAATAAAAAGTAACTAACTGGTTATCATACAATGGAAAAACTTACGCTAATCGAACAAACACAGACACGGGATGACCTTCCCGAGTTTCAGGCAGGTGACACGGTTAACATCCATTATCGTGTACGTGAGGGAGAAAAAGAGCGGATTCAGCAATATGAAGGCGTAGTGATTGGAAGAAGGGGCCGTGGAGCAAATCAGACTTTCACTGTCCGCAAGATTTCCAACAACGTTGGAGTAGAACGGGTTTTCCCGCTATATTCGCCTTTTATCGCAAAAATTGAGGTAAGAAAACGCGGCAAGGTGCGACGAGCAAAACTGTTTTATCTGCGTTCACTCCGAGGCAAAGCGGCCCGCCTTCGCGAAAAGTAAAATCTTCTCCGGACGCCCTTTATTTCATCACCGTTTGTTGCGAATAAAGGTTGTAATGGCTAAGTCAGACCTGATTCATCAGCGATAAAGAATCTCCACCTTTTCGGTGGGTTCTTTATTGGCATTGCGTATGGACACCTGCTGTGCGACACGCATGGAAAGCTCGGTAAAAGCCCGTGCGGACGGAGAGGTGGAGTTACCTGCGACGATGGGTTTGCCCGAATCTCCCCCCTCCCGCAACTCCTGTTCAATGGGTATTTCACCTAGAAAAGGCACTCCCATACTTTCGGCCAGGTTTTTGGCACCATCTTTTCCAAAGATATGATACTTCCGATCAGGCAGGTCCGGTGGTGTGAAAAACGCCATGTTTTCAACAATACCCAGTACGGGCACTTTTACCTTTCCGAACATGGCAACACCTTTCCGGGCGTCATCGAGAGCAACTGTCTGCGGTGTCGAGACAATAATCGCTGCCGTCAGGGGTACCGACTGCACAATAGTCAGCTGAATGTCTCCGGTGCCGGGGGGAAGGTCCAGGATCAGGTAATCCAGTTCACCCCAGTCGGTTTCACTGAGAAACTGCTTAACGGCACTTGATACCATGGGTCCCCGCCAGACAACCGCTTCATCCTGTTTCACAAGAAAGCCCATTGAGAGAAGTTTGACACCAAATTTTTCCAGCGGAATCAGTTTGCGCTGTGTACTTATATTGGGGCGATCATGAATGTCAAACATGGTTGGGATACTTGGGCCGTAAATGTCGGTGTCGACCAGGCCAACAGATGCACCTGTCTTTGCCAACGCGACAGCCAGATTTACCGAAATCGTGGATTTTCCAACACCCCCTTTACCCGATGCCACGGCGATGATGTTTTTCACACCCTGCAGCAAATTCTGGTCACCCTGACCTGCGGTACGGCTTCCCGTAACTTTTGAACTCATTTTTGGTGTAACCACGGCCTCTTCATCCACCAAATGTTTGACTGCATTAATGCACGCCCGCTCTATTTCAGCTTTCATCGGACATGCAGGAGTGGTAAGATTAACCGTAAACGAGACTTTTTTTCCGTCGATTGCAATATCATCAATCATGTTCAGAGATACCAGATCTTTTCCAAGATCCGGATCTATGACATTTCGCAGTGCATCCAGTACATCTTCATGACTAATTGGCATAGGTCAGTGTCCGTATTTTAAATGTAGTAAATTTAGTGTGTAACGAAGAGGTTCTCCCTGTCTTGTCCTGAACAAGAAAGTTTCCGGAAATATTCCATAGATTGAAAATAATATTGGTCATTTATGATGAAATCAAATAACCAATTTGCCTTTTGATATTTGTATCTTGGGAGTTGAACCAAATTCCTGAATTATGCTTAAAAGAACACCATTATTTGAAGTTCATCGGTCTTTCAATGCAAAACTTGTCGATTTTTCGGGATATGAAATGCCTCTGCAGTACGCGGGCATAAAAGAAGAGCATCTGGCTGTCAGAAACAGAGCCGGTATTTTTGATGTCTCGCACATGGGTGAAATTCTTATTCGCGGAGAGCAGGCACTTGAAGTGGTCCAGGAACTGACCGTTAACGATGCAGGGAAAATCAGACCCGGAAAGTCGCAATACAGTGTGATGTGCAGGAAAAATGGTGTAATTGTAGATGACCTGCTGGTGTATTGCCTTTCCAATGATGAGTTTTTACTGGTAATCAATGCCACCAATATTGAAAAAGATTTTAACTGGATACTGGAAGTAAACAGGGGACGAGCCGAAATCAGCGACATATCCGAGGAAATTGCACTTATTGCAGTTCAGGGCCCGGAATCAGCAGCTATAATGGAAAAAATGACCCATAACAAGCCGGCTGAAATTCCCGTGTTTGAATTCCGGTCCATGCAGGTATCGGATTACGATAATATACTGGTTTCTTCCACAGGTTATACAGGTGAAAAAGGCTTTGAATTGTATTGCAATATCAGGCATGTCAATGTGTGCGATCTTTGGGAAAATATCATGGTCGCCGGTGATTCTCACGGGATCATGCCGTGTGGACTTGGAGCACGCGATACACTGAGACTGGAGGCCGGACTGGCACTCTACGGAAACGACCTTACAGAAGAACATACTCCGCTTGAAGCCGGACTTGGCTGGCTTGTCAAGTGGGACAAGGGCAATTTCATGGGAAAGGATGCCTTGCTTGAGCAGAAAAACAATGGGGTATCACGAAAACTTTGTGGTTTTGTTATGCAGGATGAAAGGCGAATTCCACGCAGCGAGCAGCAGATTCTAAGTTATAGCGGTGAGATGCTGGGACAGGTGACCAGTGGTGGGTTTTCATTTATGCTGAACCGCGGAATTGCGATGGGATATATCCCGGTGGAACATTCAGAGCCCGGTGGAAACGTAAAAATTCGAATCAGGGACAGGGATTATCTGGCGAAAGTGACCAGATTGCCATTCTATAAGAGGAAATAATGAATTTAAACATAGACGTATTCTCTTCGGCTACTTCATTCAGCGAGCAGGATGTTCGAAGTAAAACGGTAGTGGTTATTGATGTGCTTCGTGCCTGTTCTACTATTCAGACGGCACTGGAAAACGGGTCAAGCGGAATCATCCCACTGGCGGAAAAGGATGATGCAGGCCGTTTTACCAGATTTCTGGATCCATCGGGGGTGCTTTTATGCGGTGAGAAAAAAGGCGAAAAAGTGGAAGGATACCAGCTGGGAAACTCACCACTGGAATTTGACCGACAGACAATAGAAAACAAAACCATACTTTTCAAAACCACCAACGGAACCCGGGCCATCACCAGAAGCAGCAGTGCCCGGGAAATCCTCATTGGTAGCTTTCTTAACCTTACAGCGGTTGTAGATGCCCTTCTGGATCGTGAACGAAATGAAGTGCTGCTCATTTGCTCAGGCTGGAACAGCCGGTTGTCCATTGAGGATTTGCTCTGTGCCGGAGCCATCATTTATCGATTGTTTGATGCGAAGTTGCCGGATGATGCCAGCGATGGCGTTAAAGTATCGTTTGGTCTGTATGAAAAATTCGGAGACAATGTACGAGGCCTCATTGAGTCTTCAAATCATGCCGTTCGACTGAGAGAAATCGGTTTCGGGGAGGATGTTGCCTATTGCAGTCAAATTGACCTTTATTCATCCGTACCGGGAATGAAAGAGGGAGTGATATCCATCAGATAAATGAAAAAGAGACAAAAAAAGAACAACAGCAACACCCTCTTTTCCTATGAGCGGAAGATGGAGATGCTTGGTATTGTCATCATGGCAATTGCTGCCACGTTGGCCATCAGCATCATCACATACAGGAGCGAAGATTTTGCGATAATTCAAAGTGTGGATTTAAGGACATTGCTGGATTTCGGTCAGGGCCCGGCATTGCGTATCCAGAACGGTCTGGGTCCGGTTGGAGCTTACCTGTCGCATTTCTTTGTTCAGATGCTGTTTGGTTACTTTTCGTTAATCCTTGTTCTGGTCACCATTCTTTATGGCTGGAACATTTTTCGTCATCATGAGCTGAGGCAAATTCATCTAAAATCACTCTACGCCGTATTCGTCATGATGCTGGCCGCGTCGATCATGGGATGGCTGCACAATGAGTTTGACCTGGTCTCGGTTTCCTGGGCCGGCTCGTCCGGACTGGCTATTGCCTATATCTTGCGTGCGTTGACCGGACAATATGGTCCGGTGATCATTTTGGGAAGTCTGACCCTGATTGCCATCATCCTATTGACCAACAGGGACGTGCAGTCTGCCATTGACAATGTGAAAACAATGTGGTCGGGGCTGTTGGGCATGTTCCGGAGCCGGTCTGACAGCAAAAAGGAAAAAGAGGCGGGCTCAGACGGGCGAAATGGTTCTGATCTATCGGAGGAAGCCGGTAAATATGGTGAGACGGATCATTGGGAGGGTGACCGGGCTGGTGGTACCGGAACGGCTTTTAATGCTGAAGAGGAGGAGAACAAGAAAAAGCGGTGGGAGCGGCTGGTTATCACATCGCGTGAAAAAGAGGAAGAACGCAGACGGCATGAACAGCGGGATTCCGTTGAGGGTCAGCGCCCCAGAGCTGTTCTGGATAAAAAAAATGTGGCAGATGATGCGGTTTCAAAACGGAATGATTTGGATGATAATGTTGATCGGGAAAACAGCACAGAAGAGCGTATTGCAGACGACACGGATCTCGACATAACGGTTTATCGGGGAGCGCCGGACGAGGAAGCCGGCAGGCGAAAACTTGAAAGTGAACGTAAAAAACAGGTGGAAAAGCCACTGATCAAGTACATGTTCCCGACGTTGGATCTGCTTGACAAGGCACCCAATGAGGACAGCGAAGTAAACTATGAAGAGATCAACCGCAACAAGATGATCATCCTGGACAAGTTGAATCGCCATGGCATAGATATCACAGCGATTGAGGCCGTTGTGGGTCCGACCGTTACGCTATACGAACTGCAGCCGGCGCCGGACGTCAAGATCAGCAAAATTGAAAGCTATGCCAACGATCTGAAGATGGCAATGGCAACCAAGGGTTTACGGATCATCGCCCCCATTCCTGGCAAATCGGCGGTTGGCATTGAGGTGCCGAATCAGAATCGTGAAATTGTCTACATCCGCTCGCTCATCAACACCCGAAAATTCGCTGAGACCAGGATGTCGTTGCCGGTGGCGTTTGGCCGGACGATTGAAAACGAGGTTTTCATGGTTGATCTGGCTCGTTTGCCTCACCTGCTTATGGCCGGGGCAACAGGTTCGGGTAAAACCGTTGGTATCAATACCATCATCACCTGTCTGCTTTACAAATGTCATCCGGACGATCTCAAATTTGTGATGGTGGATCCGAAAAAAATTGAATTGTCCCTTTTCCGCAACATCCAAAACCATTACTTGGCGACACTCCCCAATGCCACAGAGCCGATAATAACGGATACGGCTGAGGTGTTGCAGACGCTTAACAGTGTCTGCAAGGAGATGGATCAGCGGTATGAACTGCTGAAGATGGCGATGGTCCGGGACATCAAGTCCTACAATGTCAAGTTCAAGGCGGAGGAGCTGGATGAAGAGCTGGGGCATCGCTACATGCCGTACATCGTTGTTGTGATTGACGAGCTGGCCGATCTGATGATGACTGCCGGAAAGCAGATTGAGGAGCCGATTGCGAGGCTCGCACAGCTGGCGAGGGCCGTCGGCATCCACCTTGTGGTTGCTACACAGCGGCCATCTGTCAACGTCATTACCGGTACCATCAAGGCGAATTTTCCCGCCAGAATTGCCTACCAGGTAGCATCTAAAATTGATTCAAGAACCATTCTGGATACCATGGGCGCCGATCAGCTCGTTGGTAGAGGTGACATGTTATATAATGGCGGCGGAGTGAGCATGATCCGTCTTCAGAATGCGTTTGTCTCTACCGAGGAAGTTGAGCGGATTAATGCTTTTATTGGAAAGCAGGCCGGTTACAGCCATCCCTACTATTTGCCGGAAGTTGAGGATCAGAGCAGCCAGGGCGGTATTCTTGACAAGAGCGAGCGCGACGAACTGTTTGAAGAGGCGGCAAAACTGCTGGTAATGCATCAACAGGGGTCCGTTTCACTGTTGCAGAGAAAGCTGAAGCTGGGATACAACCGTGCCGGCCGTCTAATCGATCAACTTTTTACCGCAGGTATTGTTGGTCCCTATCAGGGCAGCACTGCACGCGAAGTATTGGTGGAAAATGAAGAAGAACTGGAAGATTTATTACGGGAATTGGATGAAGGTGAATGACTCGGTCCGATGCGTGCGTTACGGAGAGCAAGCATACAAATTTGATTCATGGATGCGCAAAGCCTCGGCTGTGCTGGTGTTGATGATGCTGTCCTGCTCTGCGGTATTTGCCACAGAAACCGGACTTGATCGTGTCCGGGCTCTTTTTGATCAGGGCCGGGTACTGCATGCCGGCATGACCCATGAATTGATCGATTCCTATACCGGAGAAAGACAGGTCATCCACGGTGAACTTTGGATTTCAAAGGAGAAGTACAAGATCAAAGCGGATCACCAGGTGGTGC
>SKXL01000042.1 GCA_007128425.1 Balneolales bacterium
CGGATTGATACATTACGCTTCGAAGCAGAATATGCTCACCGCGTTTCTCCCATCGCAGGACATAATTGTTAAGCCGGGTACCCCCATAGCCTGTACCAGCCTGGGCACGGACAATTCTGGAGACCATCAGCATCTCGGTTCCCAATACCTCGTCAGGTATTTCAAAATAAAGTTTTTCATCAACCTGGTGGACGGTAAACAATCCTTCTTCTGTTACCGCATCATCTGTGATGATCTCATAATATTTGGTAGCCGGCTCCGGTTCACCAACTTCGACTACGCCTTCCGGAATATCGTTTTCTTCGTGTTCCGGCTCGGGATCGGTGGCAGAACGAAAAACAGTACAGGCGGAAATGAGCACTATAAGAGGCAAAAACAGCCCTAAGCGGATGCAAGGCATAATTTTGATATGATAAATGTTTTAAAGTAAATGTTAAAAATTTGTGACAATTTTCAGTTGATGATGCTTTACGTACGAAGGCAAACTCATCCCAAGGTAGTGCACCTTGATTTCCGGGTACTTACTCGAAGTCCGTGTTCAACTTGTACCTGGCAATGCGGTTGTTGCCTTTGTCGGCCACGTACACAACCTGATTGAAATAGGTGACACCGCTTGGTTCGTTGAACTGTCTCGGACCGGATCCTGTTCCCCCGAAAGAGACATTGATGGCTTTCCTCGAGGCAGAACCGGCAGGCGGCACCACCCCTTCTTGACCATTGGACTGGAAGAGGTAGAGACTGTCGGTGCCGGCATCAGTGACAAAGATATGACCGCGGGCATCGGCGGAATAGGCAATACCGCTCGGGCGTACAAACCGGTCTTCTTCGTAAAGGAAGCGGTCTGCGCGGGCAGTGTCCTGGGCAAGCAGCTGCGACCTGGGCCGGTACTCCAGTCCGTCAGGTGTGAATTCGGCATTCACCCAGAGCACGCGGAACGGGATATCCCTTTCGTGGTCACCCTGGGCAAGCAGGAAGCTTCTCGCTTCCGTCATGTTCTCGCGTTGCGGTGCGGCGACAAACGTTGCAAGGTCGCTAATACCGACGGCGCTAATGAGCGAGGGAACGTTGGGGTTCAGTGCCCGGATTTGCCCAATATTACGCATTCTTCCGGTTGGATTTCCCTGTTCGTCAAGAAAAGGTCCGTAAATGAGTATCGTATTGTCGGGAGCTTCGGGTTGTCCGGTGATGTTTCTGGGACCTTTTCTTGCTACGTAGAGGGTATTATCGTGCAGGATGCCAAGTCCGGTGATTTCGATTTTGTCGGCGTTGTCAGTTCGATTCGGATTCAGTCTGCTGCGTTGTGCCCCGGGTGTCAGGCTGGCATCATCAAACGGCATGATCAGGGTATCCAGCACCACATTGCTTCCGCTACCCGGGTTTTCAAATTTGAAAACGGCAGGAAGATTCCAGATGAATTCAGGATCGACGACCTCTACAATGGTTTCATACCGTGCCGAGACGTAGACATTGAGCAAGCGATCCTGCAAGACCCGCTGCGCCCCGTCAAGTTCGATAGTGCGATAGAGCCGGCCGGCCCTGTCGAGAATATGCAATCCGGTAGCATCGGTGACATATACAAGTTCGTCGTAGCCTACCATGACATCGGTTGGCTGATCAAAATGGTCCCAGAATGGCAGCAGGGCCGCATAGCCCACTTCTTCCAGGATGATTGTTGGATCCCGGCGGCCCTCCTCAAAAACTTCATCGGTTATCGCATCACCCTTTGTCCCGAAAATCTCATCGCAACCCTTCAGGGAGAAGGCTAAAACAAGTATGGCAAGTATGAGTAGTGTGAGTTTTAATGCTTTCATGCGAAATTAGCTTACAGATTAAACTTCAAGGAGAAGCGGTGTAAAACGCCGAGACGCTCCCTCGCTGCGAAACCATAATCCAGACCGAGGGAATAACGCTGGACCGGTAAATTAAATCCAACACCGAAATTGGGTAAATATATCTCATCTATGCCAAACTCGTAGCCTGCACGCGCATAAAACTGCTGCATGAACTCAAGTTCGGTTCCAAGGCTGAATCGTTCGGCATTATCATTCGGATTGATTACCTGTCCGGTTACTATGACGTTAATCAACTCGGACTGATAAATGTCGTACGCCGCCCCGAGGTTAAATGTTGTCGGAGGTGATATCTCTTGAAAATCATCGAAAACAATGTATCCGTCACTATCGGTTTCCAGATCTTCATGCGGACCCGGTCGGCGGCGGGTCTCTCCGTCGGGGTTGGCATCAAAACCGAAGTTGTTGATCCCGACGGCAAAGCGAAGTCCGGTATTGCCGACACGGTAGAAAAAGCCGACATCAACTACGGCTGTCCTTGTGGTAATCTCCTCGATGCGTTCATCCAGATACTTCAGAGTGAGGCCATAGCTGAACAGTGAGGTCAGTTCCTGGGCGAAAGTCAATCCCGCTGCCATATGTATGGTCCGGAAGGTCCTGCCTGTGCCAAACGGCTGGAACTCGGTGGTCTCTTCAATCTCGCCCGAATCGAGGTAGGTAAGTGACGCCCCGAATGCCATATTTCGATAGCGATGTACGTAGGCCCCGTAGTTCAGCGAGATATCGGTAAAATAGGCTGTATGACCGAGGAAGAACTGATTCTGACCCATTTGGGCAGAAAGTGCCGGGTTCCAGAACAGGGACGATGCATCCTTTGAGTCGGCAATGTTGGAATAGGCCATTCCTGCAGACCGTGCATCAACTCCGATTTTCAGGAACTGGAATCCGGACGTCCCGGACCGTGAAGAGCCGAAACTTGGAAACACGTTTCGAGCGGCACTCTCACCGGTCAGGCAGAGTAGCAGAAGGAGCAACGTGGCAGACAGTAGTGTAAAACGTTTTTTCATGCGTTGAGAAATACTTGTCGTGATTTATTCCGGTTATCCGTCAGAAATTGACTGCAAGGCCGAATATTATATGCCGCTGTTGCAGGAAGTTGGCCGGGTTGAAGTACGAGGGTTGGTTGTTGTCACGGGGATCCAGATATCTGGGGTCCCGAACATTGGCCGGCACGTCATAGGCCCGGTCGCCACGCAGGGTGTTGAGCTCATCCTGCGATTCGGGGTAGTCGGACCGATATGCTTTGCCGGTAACTGGATTGATGATGGCCGGATTTTTAGCGTTAAGCAGATTGGTCACCTCCAGAAAGGTTATAATCCGGGTTTCGCCGATACGGAACCAGCGCTGAAAGTTCAGGTCAAATATCCACCAGGAAGGACCCACTTTTGAGAAACGCTGGGCAGGATCGTTATCCCTTTCGTAAATGGGTCTCCAGTCGCGATCGCCGGTAACCGGGTTCCTCTGAAAATCGACGAATTCAAAAGGCGTGTAACGCATGCCACTGCGGAAGTTTCCGGAAACATAGAGTTTCATCTGGTTGAGCGGAGCCAATCCGAACAGCGGATTGGGCCTGTCATAGGTAAACGTGGCGTTGGCTTTGATATCCCACGGCCGATCCCATGCCAGAGGAGTTTCAACGTTGAAACCAAACTGGTCACCTGCTATAATGTTTCTGAGCGCGTCGTTGGAGGTGGAACTGAGACCCTCGGCACGTGAGTAGGTAGCCGAGATGTTGCCCATGAACCAGTCCCGATGCCGTTTTATGTAACTGACTTCCACGCCGCGTACCCTTGCGAAGTCACCGTTCACGCGAAAGTTACGCTCGGTATCGCGGCCGGTGGCATCCTGAATGATAAGCCGCTCGGAGGTGATGAAGTCGTACTTGTCGCTCCAGAAAGCCGATATATTAAGGGCGTCGTTGGAAGTGAGCTGATTTCTCAGGCCTATCTCATAGGATATATCGACCTCCGGATCCAGGTTTGGATTACCCAGGTCAGCCAGGAAGGAACGATCCTGAAAGAACGGATCCAGGCCGGCATAGACGAACGACGGATGGGGCAGCTTGCTCTTGTGGCCATAATTGAAATAGAGCACCTGGTTTTCCCTGACCGGGAAGGAAACACTGATCCGGGGAAGCAGGCGCATCTTGAACCTGTTGCCGAAGAAATTGTAGGTATCCTCGTAATAGGCTTCGCGGATTTCGTCTGCAATGGGTGCAAGGGGATCATCCACCAGATCGTCGACATATTTACCGGGGAACCAGTACTCAAGGCGCATACCCAGATTGGCAATGAGTCCCTGGTAACGGATCTGGTCGGTCACATAGAGCGCCCCACGCCGCGGCTGCACGTTCCAGATATCCGATGAGGAACCGAGCCGCTGCGTCTCGGTAAACGTATCCTCGTCAATCTGGATTGGGGCACCGACCCATGGACGCCGGATATCGATCCACTGGTAGTCATTGAACTTCATTTCCAGGCCGAAATTCAGACGGTTGTTCCGGTTGAAGAAGTAGTTGGTGCTTGTGATTCGAACGGTGTACTCTTCGGCATAGTGGTCATGCCAGAGCGTTGCGAGTCCGCCGTTGTTGACCAGGCCGGGGCCCGGGAGGACATAGCGGAACTGGTCGGAAGCGTCAAAAGGAATGGTTGGCGGGGTCACGATGCTTTCCCCATCGAACTCCCCTTCCACTACGGTAGGCCTCCAGTGGCGGCCGTTGGCATCGGCGCGCAGCCGGGTGAACATGCGACTCACCTGGATGTCATAGAACATGCGCGGGTTAATGGTGTGCGTCCATTTGACATAAGCAACCTTGCTGTCATGCGCATAGGTATTCGCATCGTCCAGGTTCAGCGAATGGAAAAATTGGTAACCGGGACGGATCTGCACGTCGTCACCCACGATCTGGAGCATCCTGGTGTTCTGGTTGACTGTCAATGACCGCTGATAGGAGGCCTCAAACCGCATGGAGGGACGGATACGCCATGTGATCTTTCCCATGGCGCTCCATCGGTTGTCCTGCCGGGGAGACCAGAAGGTATTGTCAATGAGGGAAGTCTGGACCTGGTCGGCCGTATTCTTGAAAAACTCGTTGGTCACATTTGCCTGGGCAGCCACAAAAAATGTCATTGTGCCAGGCGTGTTGATACCAAGGGCCGGGAGTAGCGACTGGTAAAACTGTACCGGTCCGCCCATGTTGAACTCGTAGATATCCGTGAAGAAGTTGCTGGATGTGGCCGTCATCCGACCGGGATTGTCCCGTTTGTGAGAAAAGTAACCTGAATAGTTTTGGCCTCCCTCTTGTGTCCTGACGGTAACCACACCAGATGTGACATCCCCAACCTCTGCACCGACCCCGCCGGTGGTCACTTCCACCTCGGCATAGGCGCCGGCACCCAGATCCAGTCCGAAACCTGTCCCGGCCAGCGGATCCTGCGCCGATACACCATCCACGATAAATGCGGTCTCCGAAGCACGTCCACCCCGGATGTAGAGACCAGTTGGGTCGCGGATCACCCCGGCCTGCTGACCCACCACTTCGTCGATCTGCCGGACGGGGGCAGCCTGGATTTCATCCCTTCCCACCCGGGAGGATGTGGATGACTGCTCGATGTCGAAGATGGGCCGGGCGCCGATGATGACCACTTCGTCCTCGGCTGTGAGCACCTGCTCGCGTAGGCGCACGTTGAGTTCTACCGTTTCGCCGGGTTCCACCCTGATCCCTGTGTAAAGCTGTCGTTCGAATCCGACATAACTGAATTCGATATCATAGCTTCCGGGACGGATATTGGAAATGGTGAATCGGCCGTTGATATCGGATGATGCCCCGAGGGCGGTGCCGCGTATGATGACGTTGACACCGATGAGCTCTTCACCGGTGTCGGCATCGGTTATGTGTCCGGTTATCTGGCCTGTTTGCGCCGCCAGCTGTGCGGCTGACAAGACAAAAAACGTGATTAAAAGTAGGCAGGTTCTAAACATCGGTACCGGATTAATCTACTGGGAAATTTAGTTCTTGGAGGAAATAGTGCATCGTGCGGTTGAGGCCATCTCCTTCTTCAATACGTTCAAGTTGATAGCCGAAAAAGATGATGGAGTTGTCGGGGGATCCGGTTACGAGGAGTTTGGAGAAATCAACGTTCGGATCGTGGAACGGAAGCAACCGGAATTCTGCGTCAAAGAAGCGCCTCGTGTCACCAGCAGGAAAGACGGGATAGGCACTGCGAGAATCACGAATAATAGTCAGAGTATCCGTGAGATTCTCATGCACAGGAAGCAGCCTTGCGTTGCGCGGTATCGAAAACCCGATAAAGCCGCCTGGTGGTACCCGCTCCATGCGTTCGAATGGCAGGAAGTTGAATATGGCGTCATCCTCTTCGAGCCGTTTGGTCGGTATGTTCACAAACATGGTTCCGCCATTCCCGAAAAAGTCCAGTGTCGAACGGAGGGCATAGGTGATGTTCCTATCCATGTCATCCGATACCCAGTATATGTGATCCCAATCGGCCAGGACCTGGTTCAGCGTGGGGTCGACCGGCCGGTGGAATGCTGCCGAGAGCGGGACCTTTTGCCCACCAGAGGCTACGCCATCCAGCGTTTCAATGTAGTCAAACTGCGTGATTCCGATATCCCGAAGGACCTGTCTGTGGCGTGCCATGGCATCCTGTCTTGCCACGCCGGCATAGTCGTTTATGAATAGCAAACGGGATGTCTGCTCCTTTATATACCAGGTAAAGCTGTCGATGGGGCTTCTTGCTTCGGCATTGTCAACGGCACGGATGTAAAACGTATTTGCGCTGTTCATGCGGATGTTGTCCAGCACAATATCGCTGCGGGAGAAGTTTCTTCCAAGGTAGACGGCTGCAGAGGTCTGATCACCGGCGGGTTCTGTGATGCGGAAACTGAGGAAGCTGACATCTACTGGAATCCGGGTCCATTCGGCCAGTGTGTCATTCATGGCTACCTCAAAGTGGGAGAGGTTGTCGTCCCCGTCCGGATCCGTTGCGGTCCAGCCGATGCTTGCTATGTGGTAGGTAGTATCGGGAGGTGCTTCCATCTCCTGCTGTGGCGTGTTTACACGGTGAATATTTATTTCCGGCGGCGAATTTTCTATGGGAAACACCACCGATGCCCCATGGGGATCACGCAACCCTTCGTTGTCAATGGCTCTTACGGTAAAACGCACGTCGGCTACTTTTTCACCGGGAGGTATGGGCAGGACAAATACACTGTCCGTTTGTTCGGTACGAACCCACTCAACTTCTCCTTCCGTATCCAGAGTATATGTCCAGTCTCTTTCCGTTATGGCATATTCATAAGCGACAACATAACCATCGGGATCATCTCCCCACCAGGAAATGTGAACCTGGCTGACAAGCCTGCGTTCTGCACTGTTATCCTGATCCAGATTGATCTCATTGACTGTGAGAAACGTTTTGGGCGGTTGGTTCTCCTTGAGGGTGCCTGTCAGTCCGGCATCACAGGAGACCAGACCGGCCAATATCAGGGATATGATAAAAAAAGAAAGCAGGCGGTAGATCATCGTCATAATTATTCAAAAGAATATTTTAACGACAGAAACCGGATGATTCGGTTTCTGTCGTTAATTCAGGATATGTTACTTCACAAGCATCATCTTGCGAGTCTGGACAAACGATCCGGCTTCCATACGGTAGATGTAGACGCCACTGGCAAGTCTTGTGGCATCAAATTCAACGGTATGGCTTCCGGCACTCAGCTCTTCATTAACCAGGACCTGCACCTGACGTCCAAGTACATCATAGATAGCAATTCGAACTTGCGACTGGTTGGGAACATCGTACCGGATCTTCGTCGCGGGGTTGAAGGGGTTTGGATAGTTCTGTTCCAGTGCAAAACGCCGTGGCACGTTGCTGTCCTCGGCTGATGTCTGGGCGGCGCGTTCAAGCGTAATGTTGCGCGAAACCGGATTGAAGTTGGGGCCGGTTTTGGTGGACACCTGAACGGTATCCCTGCCGTCGGAAGCCAGGATAGTCCAGATGAACTGTTCGGAATCACCATTCTCCAGACCTCGTGCATCAAGCAGGCCGTCCAGGTCGGCATATCTGATAATAGCCCTGTTTACACTTCCCTCTTCCAGAGAAAGTTGCGTGTAGAGCGGTGCCTGGAATGTTTCGTCTCCCGGGGTTGAGAGCGCGAAGATATAGGTAACATCATCACCGTCACGGTCGGTTGTGGATGCCCA
>SKXL01000056.1 GCA_007128425.1 Balneolales bacterium
CCTCCACGAACAGCATGTCCGGCACCGGCGTGATGATCTCGGGGATGCCGTCCAGGAAAAACAGGTACTGCCCCTGGTTCTCCAGAACGGTTATGTTGCTGTAGGGCGAATTCTGATAGTGGACCACATTGTGGCCGCCCCATTGCAGGTCTATGGATTCCTGGTGGATGCGGCCGGCCTGCCCGCTCAGCAGCGCAACGCCGGAAACGATGGCAAGCACACCTGCCACCCAGCGCATGGGTGATGCTGCACCCTGTGGGACGGCACGCCTTTGTGCGGCATCCAGTAACGGTGCATCCTGTGCCGCTGTATCCTGCAACCCTCCAGACTTTGACACCTCGGCCTGCGGTGCCGCGGCATGTGGTCTTGTCCTGCGTCCCAGCATCCAAGCGCACGCGAGCATGTTCACGAACGCAGTACCGATCACCACCTCGAAGCTGTTAAGCAGCGGAATAAGCACGAACGTGCCGGCCACCCCGCCTGCAATAGTGCCCACGGTCTCATCCACATACACCCGGCCGGCAACGGTGCCGTTGCCGCTCCCGTCGATATCGGACCCTGCAGCCCCGGTACCAACCGTAATCCCGCTGCTCTCACTGGATACTGTATCCCGCTTCCCTTTACCGGCCCGGGCCACCGGCTCCCCGTACATGTCATAAATGCTGCAGCTGAAAGTGAACAGCGCGCCGTGGAGCACACTCACCGGCAGCAGCACCAGCAGCGAGGTGTAGAACATCGGCATCAGCCCGACATGCTCCCCGATGGAGACTCCCAGCACCACCTTGATCAGGCGCGCCGCAAACACGGCGGCAATCAGCGCTGCGGAAAACAGGATGGTGACCAGAACGAAGGCCTCCAGCTTTTTCGAGATACGGTCGATCAGGCGCCCCGGCCAAATGCATCCGGCCGCTTCCAACAGCAGCCAGTTGGCCAGGATGATGCCGATGCTCAGTTCGTTACCCGAAAATACGATGAGAAGCTCCCTGAGCAGGAAGATCTCAGCGATCAGCCCGCTGAAGCCCATCACAATAACGGCTATGCGAACACGTCGGTACATGTCAGGATGGCGTGCTGGGCCGACCTCCCGGGATCGCACCGGAAAACCATGGTGACGGCGTCTGCCGGGACCCGTTATGGCCGGCCTTCGGGAATACTGGCGACCGGCGTTGGCGCTGCCCGGGGAGCGGCGGTAAATATCAGTTTTATATCATCCAAATTACCCGATTTTTAAATATTTCCAAGCGGTTTCGGATGAATTAGCGACATCCTGTTACGATCTGATTGCAACCGGTTTTACATGCATCCCCTGTATTCTGCCAATATGTATCTGATTTTTTTGCATTTTGAACGTAACCCTGACTACTATACACCGTATTGCCTTGGGAAATTCCAACGTAACTTTTCGGAAATTTCCACCTGTCCAACGCAATGATATCAAAGGGCAAAGAACGTCCATCCGTAAGCATCCGGCTGTCCGTTACCCTGTTACTGTTGCTGATGGTTTCAAGTGAATCGGATTCGGCATTGCAAGTCGGGGAATCGCAGGTGCAGTCAGACCGACCGAATGTCAGAATCACGCCGGATCTGCTGGCTGCGTATCGGTTCATGAGCAGTTCCCAATGGTTCTTCGTCTGCTTCAACCTGGTATCATAAATAAATAAATCCCCCAAACCATGCGTTCTCCCATCATCTTTTAATGATAAACGGAAAATGAAAAAAAATGTCTGGAAAAACTTGAAAATTATATTTTTATGTAATAAATTAAGATAAAATACTCTTTAATACGATTACTCACCAAAACAAACCGACCGACATCATGGCACCAACCATCTCAACACATAAAAAAAGAATCGTCTCGCTAGCCGCTTTTTTGACGCTGTTTGTATTTATCAGCGTCTCTCATGCCTGCGACTGGTGTAATAATGCATTTTTCATGGAGCTGAATTCACAGCGAAAGGGTACACTGGTTGCTGATGAACTGTTGGCTTCAATCAAAGCCCAGCATGATTTTGCCGCGCTTTCCACACAGGCACAAATGGAAGCCGGCGCATCTGCTTCAGCAGCCGCATCGGACAATGCTCCTGTGCCGGATGATTTTATAAGAATCATTGAACGAGACAATCGCCTGGAGACCCGCCCCACCAGTTTCGTTCCACAGGATACCGAACCCGACGTAAAGGTTCGCATCACTCTGTCAGAAGGAGAAGTATATCTCGGAAACGGGGTCATTTATGAAGGTTTCACCATTGACGGCGGCATACCCGGCCCTACAATCCGGGTCAAGGAGGGTGATATTGTGGAATTTACAGTCGTCAACGAAGGTAATATCGATCATGGCGCCTCAATTCATACCGCCTACACCCAGACCTCAAAATACCTTGGAGCCATCGCACCGCGCGATAGCGCAACTGTTGTGTTCCAGGCAAACCACCCGGGGGTTTACATGTATCACTGTGCTCCCGGCGGACACGCCATCCCCATGCACGTCATCCTTGGCCAATATGGCATGATGATTGTCGAACCAAAGCAGAAATTCAAACTGGAAGAGGAGCTGGGTAGAGGACCCGATGTAGAAATTGATATCACACAACATGAAATTTATGCATCCGGAAAAGATGCCGTCACCGGACAGGGCCACCCGCTATACACCATGTTCAATGGTAAACTTTTCCGGTATGTTGAAGAACCTATTATGGCCAGGCCCGGTGATTATGTCCGAATCAATTTCCTCAATATAGGCCCAAACCTGTTGTCCACCTTCCATCTTGTCGGAATTGTATGGGATTATGCTTACTGGCAGGGTAACCCGGAAAACCGTCTGACAGGAGGACAGACAGTAACCGCCGGGCCCTCCGACTCGTGGACCGTCGAATTTCGTGTCCCTCCCGACGAGGGTGCATACACCATGCTGACCCACGCCGTGGGATCGGCGTCACGCGGTGCCATTGGACTGTTGATCGCCGATAATGAAGCAGAGCGCACACCCTACACAAGTCAGCAGGGTCCCGTACACAGCGAGGAAGAGCTGGCCGATTTGCGTGAAAGAGCGGTGCGTATCATTAACTCATCTGCTCCGGGTTCTCCGGAAGTGGATGTGCCTCAAGTTTACGGTCAGGATACGGACGAGGTGCTTGTCCAAATTATCGGTAATTCATTTTATCCGAAAGTCATTGATATCAAGCCCGGAACAACGGTTACCTGGGTGAACGAAGATGTATTCTCATACATGGAAGGAGAGTTTTCCGGAATTCATAACGCCGTAGCAACCAGCGGTCCGGAGAATTTCACATCCCCCTTTCTGGCACATGGTGAATCCTACAGCTTCACCTTCGAAGAAATAGGTGAATACGAATATATCTGTACTCCGCACCCCTACATGAAGGGCATTGTGCGTGTGTCTGAACCGGCAACTGTAGTTGCCACAGGAAGGGGCAGTGCCCCTCCCGGGTATGTAAGCATCATAGCACTTGCCCTGGCACTGTTTGCCGCATTTATCAGTTATGTTGCCATGATCAGAAGAGTGGAAGACTGACTTTCCGCTGCCTTTATTCACCTTGTATATTTTTGCTCAAACAGGTTACTACAATGGATAAAAGGGTGGCTGCACAACCACCCTTTTAAAATATCACCTGTTTTTGATTCGGTCCATACTGGTTCGGCTTTGGATCGCTGTCCTGAGCCATAAACATCAACAGTACCAAGATACCCAGAAATGGGAAAAAAGTGGCGAGGAGCCACCATCCGCTGCGGTCCGTATCATGAAGTCGGCGTACGGAAACGGCGATGGCGGGAACGAGAACTGCAAGACTGTAGGTCAACACTACGACACCGGAAGCATCCGCAATACCATCCATGATTCTGAGTACGATCAAAATGACCAAATTGAGAAGCATGAATGTCCAGAACTCTGATCTTCGCGAACGCCCGCTAAAAACAGCATATTGCTTTATAACCTCCAGGTACCAATGCATGCGGCCTCCCGTTCAGCTGCATCATGTTAATTATCTATCGGAAGAAAGAACTGTTGGTAGCCCGATCCTCCATATCAACCTCTAAATATTTCCTGCCTGTTTGACAAACGTTCAATTCATTAATAATCAAATGTAACAAAGCCGTACTTAAAAACCTCGCTAAAAAAGGATATATCCATTGTATATTTCATCCCTTAACCGAATCATGTATCCCAATATACAATCCGGCAGGTTATTTTATGACATTCGTTACACATTCATTTGCCGTTCTCCTCATCGGCCTGCTGACCACGGCTAATGTTGATCCGGTATTCTTTTCAAACACGGAAGGTAAAACGAAAACCAAAACAGAACCGGAATCAGATCCACCACCCGAATCATCCATCCTCCCCTGGTCGGAATCCGCTTTAAGCTTGCATGTCAGCCAAAATGTCAATAAAAATCAGTTCCATACGTATTGGCGACCACTGACCGGATTTGCCTTTTACTGGGCCATGCCCTTCTATTTCGGTGAAATCGAGGCCGAAATAGGATATTACCCATTTGCAGCTCACACACGATCACAACCCGATTTCACCATGGTGACCACCGCATTGTTCTGGGGGGTCCGCAGATATCCGGCAGAACGTGTATCGATCGCAGGGGGATTCCAGTTTGGAATGGGATACATGAGATTCGGTTCCGACTCGCCCTTCGATAGTTTGGAAAGTGAGTTTTTCATCGCACCTGCAGTCAACTTGCGATACCACATTCACCCTGACTGGTATCTCACGGTACGGGCACAGCACAAACGGGTTTTTACCTATCACCGGCTGGATCTGAGTTACATTGGTTTTGGGGCAGGCCGGCAGTTCCGGACTCCACAACGTTTGAGAAACTTTCTAAAATAATGTTCTCTATGAATTTTGCGCTGTACGAACGTTCGACTTGTCCTGCTATTCGGAGTTATCGATATTTTCGGGAAATTTGGACTACCCGGCTCCCTCGGGATATTCCACTGATTTTTCTCGTCGTGCTCATTTTGCTCCTGCTTTTCATCTTGCTCCTGCCGGCCGATTCCCGTTCACAAAACTATAAATCACACAAATCGGAGGTCCAGGAGGCGCCCGAACCCCCGTTGCATGCCGAAAAGACCGTCGTAACTCGTGAAATGCTGGATGCGTCTTCCGTTACCCGGCTCAGTGATCTGTTTGCTTTCGCGAACGATTGGTACTATCTGAGTATTAACGGATTCGATGCCTTCGCCTCACCGGCCGGTCTTTCCGGCTGGAAACGCCCGTTGTGGAAAATCATCGTTGACGGTCAGGAGTTCGATCTGAACTTCATGGATTTTCAGTCACTGAATCTGCTGCCTGTGAACCTTGGTGATATTGACAATGTGGAATTCATCTCCAACCCGGGCCATGTGAACGGCTTGTACGCTATCGGTGGCATAATGAACATTACCACTCGCAAACCGGACAAACAGGGTCTATCAGCCCGGGGCCGCATCATGGCCGGAAATGAAATTAACGATCCGGGTCCATATGAATACACCGAACTTCGTACCCCAAATGAAGAGCGAACCGGTCCGGACTACGAGCTGAGTCTGGACTACACAACGGATAATCTGATGCTCCGGGGTGGAATCCGGTACCAGGAGCACAAGAGTACGGACACCCCCATCGACCGTCGGATCAAGCTCATGCGGGTAGCTGGTGACGGAATTTACCATGATGCTATTAACCGCGGTTCCACTTCCTGGTTTGAAGCCGGTTATTCGCATGGCCGATTCCGTCACAAACTTGTAGCCACACTGACCAACATCCACGATTTCTACTATTTTTACCCGATCGGACGAGAAATCCCGTCACTCTGGAGTTTCTATCATCTGGGTTATCTCGGCAATCATCAGATCACAGACAGGCACACTCTTCGAATACAGTCAGCCCGGAACGCAAGATCAGGTGCGTACAAGCAAAACCGGTTCAGACTGGATTGGAACACGCCACTTCAAACTTCAAGAAACCGACTGGTTTTCGATTTTCACTCCGACTCTTTCCGTTATTCCGCCGGTGCTTCTCATACGATATACGCCTCTGGAGACGGGCTATTTACCCAAAATGAATCGCACCATGTCCTGGACTTTTTTTCCGACGGGCAGTTGGCGTTAACCCGAACCTGGCAGATCAGGGTATGGGCAGGCTTCCAATCGGAATTCAATAGTATTGGTTACCGACTTGGCATTTCAAATCGTTATCGCCTTGCTCCAAATATGTACCTTACTGGCCGGATCGCCTGGCACGATCTTCCCCGCCGAGGGCAACCGGATATTTGGCACTGGAGTGAGTTGGGTGGAGCAGACAGCCCTGGGAATGTAAGCAGTCGAATTATCCGTCCATTCACAGATATACCAGAAAACCGGGAACCGGGCAACGACCGTTTGCTGTATGGATCTCTCGGTCTGGCTGCCCGCATTTCACATCAAATACATCTGGCATCCAGCTTTTCACTGGCAAGGCACAAACATTTTTTTCAAAGCAGGCACAGCTATGTGATGGATGAATTTCACCAGTGGTTTGAACAATCAGCCATCACATTTTCCGATCACCTTTCCCCTGTGGTCGCTGGAATTTCATTGAAACTTCAGGCCCGTATTTCCGATGTATTCCGGCATCACATCGCATACCGATTCCAGAAAGATATTTCCGCTAACCAGGTTCCGGGCGAATTTCATCTCTTCCCTGAACACAAGGCAACCTTCAATAACATCTGGACACCGGTCCCCGGTCTTGATGTATGGATAAGTGCGCGTGCACAGTCCGCCGTGAGATGGCATGAATACGAACAGATCGATGGTGTGGCATACACTGAAATCAACGAACTTGTCTTCTATAATTACAGTGCAACAACGGAGCCGTTCATCCATCTGGATGCTGCCGTAAGCAAAACCCTTTGGAACGAGCGATTACGGATTTCATTCCGCGGAACAAATTTGTTAAATCAGGGGTATGTCCTTCATCCTGTCGGACTCGATCATGATTTGACTTTCTACGCGCAACTGAAGCTATTACTTTGAAAACCTTATCTCCTGACTCCATAGGTTAATTTCATTTGCAGCGTCAAATGAACTGCATCACTTCTCCTTATGTTATTAAAGGTATGATTGAATTGCACAAACTTCATAACGATCGCAGGTCAGATGAAATAGAGGAACGCCTCAGGGAAATGGTCGTTGCTTTCCGGGTGCATACCTGGCCGGCTAACCCGGCTCGCAGTGCAAACAGCCAGGGAAGCAAAATTGGAGATCAAACCGAAAATAACCCCACACCACCCAATGCCCCCCTGCCCTGCATACGCGAAGGTGATGCTGTCATATCCAGCGAGGAAGAGTTGGTAAAATATCTCGACGAACTCGAATATTTTATGAATATTCAAAAATCCATCAGTTCCGATGCCTGTTTTATAGACCCCAGGACCGGAAAAATTTGTTGATTTCAAATTACAGTGTGATTCGGCCGGCGCCGTACATCATGAATCAGAAATGCCACCCCACCAGATTCCAGTAATACAAACTACTGAAATACACTGCTGAAAGCATAAAAAAGAACATTTGAGCGATTTTTTCCGCAACAGGAGCCCATCTGTTTATTATCTGCACAAAAAGCACAATCATCAAGAATACGGCAATCCACGGCAGCAGATTGGCCAGATAAAAAACTCCGGGGATGCCATAGGCAAAACCGATCATGCGTTCGTACGCCGGCAGCATGGCTCCGCCAGTGAACAGCAAGGTGATCTGCAGTACAAAAAGTCCGGATATCAAAAATACCAGTAATGATGAGCTCGTAAAGCGTTTGTGTTTACGTCGGATCTTCCCGACCGTCAGCCTGATGCCATGAAACAGCACAACGCCTGTAAAAACGATCAGTGCGAGCATCAGAAACGAAACCTGCATCCTCCAGGATTCCAAAGGATGAATTTTTTCGAGTGCATCTGCCCCTGAAGTGAAGACGTGGGTGATCCCTCCATTTTCCTGACGGAATGCCAGCTTGTAATCATCTTCAATGGACGAAAACAGCAACGTGCCC
>SKXL01000058.1 GCA_007128425.1 Balneolales bacterium
GAGTGGGGCGAGCAGAGCCTTCCCCGATGGTTCAGGGATCATGGGTACAGGACGCTTTCATTGGGTAAAATCACCCATTACCCCGGCGGTATGGCCGGTGACGGCTGGGCGGAAGCCCCCGAGGAGCTTCCGGGAGCATGGGACCGGGTTTGGGTGCCTGAAGATGCGCCCTGGGAAACACCGCAGGACATGATGCACGGTTATGCCAATGGAGTGCCGCGTGACAGGGGCGTATCCCCAACCTGGGAAGCATATGACGGTCCGGATACTTCTTATCCGGATGGCTGGGTAGCAGATGACGCCATTCGGGTGCTTGAGGAACTGAAAGATGCGAATGAGCCCTGGTTTTTCGGTGTGGGATTTTTCAAACCGCACCTGCCTTTCGCAGCGCCGAAAAAATATTTCGACATGTACGATCCCTATGACATACCTGTTCCGGAGGATACAATTCGTCACCCGGAACCGTCGAGCTGGCATGCGAGTGGCGAGATGATGGGGAACTATGGCCGGCATCCCGGAAATCCCCAAACCGACGAAGCCTATGCGCGTCAGCTCAGGCTGGCATATGCGGCAGCTACAACCTATGTTGACGCTCAGGTTGGAAAGGTGCTCGATGCCTTTGCCCGGTTGGGCCTTGACGAAAATACAATCGTGGTCATTTGGAGCGACCATGGTTTTGCGCTTGGACACCAGGGCATTTGGGGTAAACACTCGCTGTATGAAGTTGCCTTGAAATCGCCGTTGATAATCCGGTACCCGGGAATGGATCGGCCGGGAGAAATTTCCGATGCGGTAGTTGAAGCTGTGGATATCTACCCCACTCTGACTGATCTTGCCGGCATATCAACACCCGACGGACTCCATGGAAACAGCCTCAGACCGCAGCTGGAAGATCCGCTTGCCGCATCTTCCAAGCCGGCATTTGCTTTTTTCAGGAGAGGTCAGACATCGGTACGGGTCGATGACTGGCGCCTGATCATGCATCGGGATGGCGAGGAGATTCTGGGTTATGAACTTTTTGATTTCCGGAACAACCCGGACGGAGAGCGGAAAGATCCGGATCAATACGCTACGGTGATAGAAGAGTTATCGGAACACTTCACCCCATTGCCCTGGATTTCCAGGTGATTTTGAACGTCCTCATCCCGACAGAATGGTATGTTTCATATCGGTTCGGGAGTGTAAGCCACTGGATTTTTACCTGGCATGATTATGTGATAAAAAAAAAGCTTGAGATTGTTGTGAATTTAATCTAAAATATATTAACGATTACAATCATTCTCAGTAGATATGCATATAAATTATGTTTTGATAGTAATTTATAATCTGTAATCGATTACAGAAAATGATATTTTTTGTGTAATAATGCGTAAAAGCCAGAGGGGTAGAATGAAAAATAACAGATCATACAATCGCCGAAAGTTTTTACGGGGAGTCTGTTCGGCAGCGATGGGGACAGTATTCATCAGTCCCATGATTATCATGAATGACAGCAGGGCCGGCAACACAAAAAGGCAAATAAGAGACCTGCACCGGGTAGCAGTTGCCGGCGAAAATGGTCGATTTATGGCCTGGCCTGCAAATAATGGAATGTGGACATGGGATGATGGAAATGAACTATTGACAGGTTACACTGACGGGCCCTGGGTTGAACATGAGGGCCACAATATCGGGCATCCGCAGTTGACAAGATTGGCCCGAAGTATTGATGGTGGAGCATCATGGACCAGTGAAAATCCTGATAATTTTGTAGGAGATGGTGGTGAACCGGTTTCTTCCCCCGGAAATTTTTCATTTAATCACAGCGGATTTGCATTGCGTGTTGCGGCAACCGGGTATCATGGCACCGATGATCCAACCGGAAGATTCTTTGTCTCTTTCAGTCGTGGAAAAACCTGGAAGGGGCCATACCGGTTCAACGGATTGAATGATGACCCAAATCTTCAGGGGATGCAGATTACAGCAAGAACCAGCTATCTGGTTACCGGGTCAGACACCTGCCAGTTGTTTATGACAGCCCGTGACCCTGGTCTTGAACATGCAAGCAGGCTTGACAAACCTTTTGTTGCGGAGACGAACGATGGAGGAAAGACTTTTCAATTTATATCATGGGTTGTACCCTGGTCGGATCCGTACCGAGCCGCGATGCCGTCATCGGTGCGTACCCGCAACGGTAAACTGGTTGTGGCCACGAGGCGTCGAAACCCTCGGAATATTGAGCAGCAGTGCTGGGTTGACTGCTTTGCTTCTTCGGATAACGGAAGAAGCTGGGCATTTCTGAGCAAAGTGGGATTAACCGGGGTTCACAACGGAAACCCTCCCGGGTTGACACAATTGCGTGATGGTCGTCTGGCGTGCGCCTATGGAAATCGTTCAAAAAGACAAATCCTGATGCGTTTGAGCGATGATGAAGGAGCTACATGGGGCAGGGAGCATGTGATACGGGACAATCCACTGAATCATGATATCGGATATCCGCAAATCACCCGGAATGCCAGAGGTCAAATTGTGACAGTTTACTACCTTGCAACAGAAAATTCTCCACACTCTTATATAGAAGCAGCGATTTGGACGCCATAACCGAAGTTCTGATGATGCAATAACAAAACCTGCCATGCAGACGGGGAACGAATGCTATTGAGAAATCCGGGAAACCTTGATGAGATTGTAGGAGAAGTTGTTCTTGTCGGCCCTGATGCTGCACATGAAGCAATGACTTTATCAAACTCGGCATTTCCTGGTTGGGCTTCGGTGCCCATGAAAAAGAGAATAAAAATATTGAACCAGGTCCTGGATCAACTGGAAAGTAATAAAGAGGTGTTAGCTGAAAGCATCACCAGGGAAAATGGCAAGCCATTGGCTGAGGCCTGTAACGAAATCAAATCAGCACTTAGTGACGGACGATTTCAATTGACACAAGCTGGCAAACTTCCTGAAAGTGATCAACACATGGATATCGATAAATCCATCTCGGGGGAAGTAAGACATCCTCCAATGGGTGTTTTTTTACTCATTACTCCCTGGAATTTTCCTCTGGCTACCATATTGCGCAAAATGATTCCAGCTGTTGTTTGGGGTAATACGGCAGTGGTGAAGCCGGCACAGGAGACTCCGTTTACAGCCGGCATTTTATTTGAGATACTTGCAGAGGCAAAAGTGCCGGAAAACGTGGTTAATCTGGTAATCGGGAAGGGTTCGGAAATTGGAGATATACTGGTGGATCATCCGGCATTAAAAGGAATCTCATTTACCGGTTCAACAGAAGTTGGCACAGGCATATGCAAGAGAACAGGAGATCGCAATGTCCGGTTGCAAATGGAAATGGGAGGGAAAAACGCCCTGGTAATACTAAATGATGCCGATCTTGATGCCGCTGTTCAGGCAGCCGTCACAGCTGCTTTTACCTGCAGCGGTCAGTGGTGCACGGCCACCAGCCGTATTATCGTTGAGGAGGGTATGTATCAAACATTTTGCCGGGGATTTGTAAAAAGTGTCGCCGAGCTTAAGATGGGAACCGGCATGGATCCCGATGTGAACTTTGGACCTGTGGCTTCCTGCAGGCAAAGGGAAGTGGCCGTCAATGCGATCAAAAAGGCGAGAGAGGAAGGTGCGCAACTGTTATGTGGTGGAAATGCGCCAGAGATGGTTAACGGGAAACCCGGTTATTTTGTAGAGCCTACGGTTTTTGGTGAAGTAACAGCATCTATGCATCTGTTTCGAGAGGAGATATTTGTACCCGTAGTAGGAGTGACCCGTGCCCAAAATGCCGAGCATGCACTTCAATTGGCAAATGAATCGGAATATGGCCTGAGTTTTTCGGTCTTTACCACGGATCGGAAAAAGGCGGAAATATTTCTAGGTGGAGTGCATTGCGGCATGGTCCATCACAATCTGCACACGGCATATCGTCACCCCTCCATGCCCATCACCGGATGGAAAGAATCCGGTCGCGGAATTCCGGAGTGCGGTCGGTACGCGCGCGATTTTTATACCCAAATTAAAGCGGTATATCGATGTAATTAGCTTGAAATCTGCATGGTTATCAAAAAAATGCAGCTAACCTGATTATTAATGTAATAGGCAGTACACAAGAAAGATTCAATAAATTTTTTAAGTAAAAAACCGGGAAAAGTAATGATAATCAGAAATATCAAAGGACAAGAACAGCTGGATGTTTCCGGATTGAACAAGATTACGGTTCTGTTGGACAGAAGCGAGTCCGCATTGTCGGAGATTGGGTTTAATGAATGGAGACCGAACCAGGATGGTCCGCCGCACAATCATCCGGAGAAAGATCAGGTTTTCTTTATTTATTCGGGAATAGGTGTGGTAAAGCTCGCTAATGATCGATATGATGTTGCCCGGGGGGATGTAGTTTATGTCCCTGCCGGATTGGTGCATCAAACCGTTACGGAAAGGGAGCCTCTGACATATGTGCTTTTTAATGTGTTCAATGATGCCTCAAAGGAGGGGCACGCTACCTTTGCGGATCACATCGAAAAGGTGAAAGGAATCAGAAAGCAGCAGGCAGAAAAGGGTTCGGCGGGAAGCGTGGATTCAGATTCGGGATTGGTGATCAATAATCCAAAATTTATTCGGAATATGGTGATCAATAAGGAATCACATTCCGAATTAACCCCGCCACTTGAACTTTTAAACAGTGAAGAAACAAACAGGTTTTCATTTTCTGTTGTCAAGATACCCCCTGGTAGCAATGAGGCACTCACAGCGGAACAGTATAAAGAGAGCGCCTTTTTTATTGTTGAAGGAGGTGGGGAAATCACACTTGAGGATGAAACAGGCAGAGCGGGCAAAGGCGATCTTTTTTATGTACCGCCTGGCAAGATGATACCTCTGGAAACCAGGGAAGAGAATACAACCATGTTGCGCATTGATGTTACTGTTTCTGTATAATCACCTTTATAGCGAAAAACAATGTGCTTGTCTCATTAAAAAATAGAACGATACAAGAAATATTTGACAATGACTTGCTTTTTTGCTAATGTTCTAATAACGATTTCAGTAAATAAGTTCTTTGGTTTTATAACTTCATGCTACATATGAATTTATTTTCTGTAATCGATTTCACATTATATATAATGAACGTATGTTTTTGAGTAGGCAGGCATTGGTTTTAGTGATTTGACCCAAAGACAATGATCTGCTGGATGTGGGGATGGGCTTGCATTTCGAATTTACAAGCCGGCGTGATATCAGTTGTGAAATTTATAACCGGGGTGTTATGAGAACCAGTCCATGGCGCTTGCAACAGTACAAATGGGAAAAGTGCCTGTTTATCACAATACAAGTAATTGGAGCGCTCCTTGTTTTAACCAGCCTGGTAATAGTTACGCCTTTTTCATACGGTGGCATCGGTAATAACATGCCACTTGATTATCTGGAAAATGGAACCGGAACGATTTTTGGAGAAATCCGCGATGCCTCAACAGGCGAGGTGCTGCCCGGCGCCAATATAGTTGTAAAAGATTTAATCGTTGGTACGGCTACAGATGCGCAGGGAAGGTACACATTACGGCGAGTGCCGGCCGGAGAAAATGTGCTGGTATTTTCGTATTTGGGCTATCACAGTGTCGAACTTGAAATCACACTACACGATGGACAGCGACTTGAAGTGAATGCCGAGCTGGAAGGTTCGTATATAGAAGGCAGTGAAGTGTATGTTATTGCCCAACAACGAGGACAATCTCGGGCTCTGACAATACAACGACAGTCTCTCAACATCCGGTCGGTTGTATCGGCTGAACAAATCAATCAGTTTGCCGACGGGACCGTATCAGATGCGCTGCAACGCATTGCCGGAATGGGTCATGGCGGTGCGAACATTCGAGGAGTAGGCGCAGGGTCGGCCAATATTATGATGGACGGTCAGCGCATGGGCAGTACCGGCGAAGATCGCAGTGTGGATGTCAGCACCATATCGGCCGACATGTTGGACCAGCTTGAGGTGATCAAAGTGATTACGCCGGATATGGATGCTGATGCCCTCAGTGGGGCCATCAACATCAGCACGCGTCGACCCATCGGAGGACAGCGGACAATGAACGCACGACTCGGAGGTGGATGGCATTCCCGTTTCGTAGATCATATGGGCCTGTCTCGCCGCATCACGTTCAGTATTGGTGATTCCCCCTCGGAACGTTTTTCCTACGGACTGAACCTGAGTTATCTCCGCACGAACAATTCCTCAGAACATGTTCGTACCGACTGGGACTGGTCAAACTTCCCACAGATTGATGGGCCAAGTGATATCCTGACTGACTTGCGATACGGGTTTACTTATGATCCGCGTGACCGCTACTCTGTTGGTACACAATTCACACTTCAGCCGACGTCCCGAACCACATTTTTCGTGATGACCAATGTCAACTATGACCGTCGGACAGAGGAACTGCACGAAATGCAGTGGAAATTCCGGGACTTTTACAGCCCGACCGAAACCAGAGGCTTAGAAGATCCCGGTCGCGCGGGAGATATGCTCTATCTGTCAAATCTGGATATCTCGAATATCTGGCAACTGACCGCACGTGTTGGAGCCCGACACCTGTTTGATCGTTTTGAGTTGGATTACAACATTGGTTGGGGACATGGACGCACGACAGTGGACAGATATCATCCCGAGTACAGTACATTAAAAGCTTTCGAGCACCGATTCAATTTTGATAGAGGCAATAACTATCCTGTCCTGGAAATATTGGATACCGGTCTGATCAGGAAGTTTCCTGAGAAATCGGACTTTTTCAATCGATTCAGGGAGGAGGTAAGCTGGGATTACCATCGAAGCAATGAATTCACCGGCTCGATGGATCTGAATATCCCTCTGACGCGAGGATCACTCAAGTTCGGTTCCAGTGCATTGATGATGATGTCCGATGGAATAAGCGAAAGGTTTCGTCTGCAGTATCAGCGTCAGTTGTTTCTGAACAACTTCGATACCTATCTGGGAAGGGAATTCCAGGTTTTTAACCGGCCACACTGGACATATCACATGCCGTTCATCCTGGATGTTCACCGGATGCATGAGTTCAACCGAACGTATCGCCCCCAATACGATATGGATCTGCACGCATGGGCCTTTAGGGCGGGGACCAGTTTTTACAATGCGAATGAGTACATCGCAGCGGGATACGGCATGGGAACACTTGAACTCGGTCGGTTCCGGCTATTGGGTGGTCTGCGTATTGAGCATACCGTCACCCGATACACTGGGCGTGCAGGCACTATAGATGAAGATGAGCGATTTCTCGGTGCCGTCGATACGGTGGCAAGTAACAGTTACTCCCATCTCTTTCCAAATGCACAGCTAATATATTCTCTGGGGAGGATGACCAATATCCGGATGGCATTCTCTCGATCCATTGGTCGTCCTACGTTACGCCAGCTCTCTCCAAATGTGCTTTGGGATTATTCTAGTGAAAAGATAAATGAAGGCAATCCACACCTTAATCCGATGCTTTCCAATAATCTGGACCTTCTTTTCGAACACTATTTCATGAACGTAGGCCAGTTCAGTGTGGGAGTGTTCTACAAATTCATGCGGGATTTCATTTTTGAATTCACGGAGCGGATCAGACCTGATGGAATTGATGGAGAGGGGACCTTTGCCCGCTGGAGACGGGAGACACTGCTTAACGGAGAGGAGGCTAATGTATATGGTTTTGAGGTTAGCTGGCAACAAAACCTGAATTTCCTGCCGGGTTTTATGGGTAATTTTGATGTGTATTCAAACTACTCCTATGCCATGTCTGAGGCGGACATTGACCGGCCAGGCCAGAAAGTGCGCTTACCGGATCAGCGAATGCATGTGTTAAATGCGGGACTTGGCTATACCCAGGGCCGGTTCAATACCCAGGTTACCTATGCATGGGGTTCACCGTCCATCAGGTCCTATGGCGATCTGGACTTTGTCCCTACGCTTTATGGTGACGAGCGGCGGGTGTACATGGACGAGTACCGGGATGCGGCCAACAA
>SKXL01000031.1 GCA_007128425.1 Balneolales bacterium
GTAAATCGAAAAATTCTGACTCCAAAATTTCGTGACGATGCATTACACATTGCTTTAGCATCACTTGCTAATGTGGATGTTCTGGTTAGTTGGAATTTTAAACATATAGTCCATTATGATAAGATTCGTCTGTTTAATGCCGTTAACATTGAAAATGGTCTAAAATCCATAGATATTTATTCACCACGTGAGGTGACCAATTATGAAGAATAAAAAATTTGATACAGTAAAAATGACTCGGTCTATTCGTGATGAGAATTATGAAGAGACCAAAGGATTGACTCGCAAGGAGTTATTGGAGAAATACAAGAAGCGGGGCAAAGATGCGATGAAAAAATTTAGTCAACCTTCTCAAAGCTCTGAGCTAATCGACTAAATCCATTGGAAAACTTCTTTGGTTGTGAATGATCGAATGAAAGAAAGCGATTGGAAAATATTTAAAGAATTAAGGCCACTTGCCTTACAGCGATATTGCGAGCGGGTGATGGGGGATGTCGATAAGGTCATTCATAAGGAAGAAGACAATGCCCACGAACGATATATTGAGATGTTCAAAATTGTTCACGATGGTGATAAAAAGCTGGCCCGCATGTTCGATGGTTTCAGCCGTTCCAAAGCACTGGATCAATTGGTGATGTATTACGATTATGGCTTACTGGATGATGAAGAAATTTCTCAGCTAAGTAGCGAAACACGAGAAAGAGTTCTTGCCATTCTTAAGCTTTGGAAAGAATTATAGAACTTGTTTTTATCTTTCCTTAATAAATTAAGAGAACGAATCGAATGGTAAAATAACGGCCCAGCGCTTAACCAGCAGCGGCACATCGGAACCGGGAAGAGTTGGTTGACTTCAAATTAGCTGCTAATTGAATAAAAGCAAGGGCCGCTGACTGGTTGAAGCGCGTGTTGAGCAAGCTACTTACAATATTATTGGTTTCCGGAATTTTTTGGTTTCTGTTTAACATGTCGAATCGTCAGAATTTCAATAGTATTGTCATTAATCTCGTATAAAAGCAAATAGTTGCCTTTAATAATCAGTTCCCGCTTCATTTCATCGTTTAAAGCCGGAATAATTCGACCTTTGAGCGGATGATCTTTTAGGCTCAGAGCTTTGTCTTCAATTTCGTCAATAAAAGCCAATGCGGCATCGATAATATCCCGGGCAATGTAATCAGCGTAATAATCAAGTTTTTTGAGGGAGAGGGGTGACCAAACAAGTTTCATCTAAGCTGACTCAAGCGCTCTCTTACAGATTTCATAGTTTTATCGTGTGGGATTCCTTTTCCCTGATCCAATTCTCTGCGAGCCTGGTTGACTTCCTGAAGCATTTCGATTGTGTCAACCATTTCCTCATAGTCGGCAACATCGAGTAGAATAGCAGATCCTTTACCGTGTTGAGTGATGACAACAGGTCTGTGATCTTTTTTTACTTTCTCAATAATCGAGGCCGCATTGGCCCGAAAAGCCGAAAGTGGTTGGATGTCTTTATCGAGATGTATGCGTTTCATGCGTTTATAATATCTGATTCAATAGGTCACATAGAATTCACATGACAGATTTTAATCATCCTCCTGTGTGTCGGCTGGAGGCTGTCATGTTCATTTCATGAGGACAAGTGAATTTCTAAGTATTGTTCCATACATGATACAAAATATGGTACAGGGAAGCAATATAAGCCGGCATCTTTACCGATGCAAAGATGGAGCACAGGCATGGCCTGCACATCGTTCCCTGGCCTTGATACTTCAAGGTGTACGCTGAAACAGCTCTGCAAGGGTTACTTTTCAGGTGGCCCTGCCGGATGTTCGACTGCGTCAAGTTGCCTGAATAGTGAGAAAAAATCGGGGCGGGTGATTACTTCGGCGATTTTTCCGTCATCGAAACGGTAGAGAACAAAGTCATCCACCTCAACGGAAATTCCGGTCGGTTCGATGCCGGCCAGCTCACCTTTGTGAGTCCCGCCAAATGTCGCATAAGCAACCACCTTATCGTCCTCAGCTACAACTTTGTGGGCCCGGAAGAACAAGTCCGGAATTGCCGCACGGACCATCCGCAGGTTGTTCTTGTATGCCTCGAGTCCACTCACGGTTCCCCCCATATAGTGAGGCCTGTGGAGGACAACATCTTCGGCGATCAGTTCGTCGAGAACGCCCTCATCGTTCCCATCCCAGACATCGTAGATCTGTTGTGCTACTCGTTTGTTCGCTTCCTCCTGATCTGTTGTCCGGGTTGATGGTTCACCTTGAGCAAAGATCTCTGGACTCGCGAGAGAACAGAAAAGTAGAACCATCCCCACAAGAACTGACAGCCCGCGGTGTGTATATGTCAATTTAAATTCTTGCATTGTGGTACCTCCTTTTTTAAAAAACAGGTGTTATGTGTTTTATGTGAATCAACTCAATCATTACATGATTATTATGTAAGCATCCTACCAACCACGTCTTTACTGGCAACGTAATTTGGGTGTAGCTTTTGGATAAAAAAATCCATGAAATCATTTATCCCAACGGAGTCCGGCTTCGGATTGGCGGGGTTAACCGGTCGGTGATCAGCAGCTTGATCCGGGCCTGGTAGTCATGTTCTCGCTGAGCAGCACCAGTACCTATCACCTGTACCGTGGGGTGTGTAATATGCGCAAAAGTTTCAACGGGCTGAGCGGGTTGGTTCGCAGTGAGCTGGGCCGTGAACCTACCTCGGGTGAGGTCTTCATTTTTGTGAATCGTCGGCGCACGCATGTCAAACTGTTGCACTGGCAGCCTGGCGGGTATGTGCTCTGGTATAAACGTCTGGAACAGGGCACCTTTCCGACCCCCCGCATCCAGGCTCACCAGTCGCAGATTCGCTGGCCGGATCTGGTGATGATGATCGAGGGAATCCGGGTGGAGCGCAGCGTGCAGCTGCCGGATCATCTTCCCGTGGAGGAAATCGAAATCAATACTACGAAGTATAATGAGGTACGGTCCCTGTACCCTCAAAACTTCAAGTCAACACGTGGTTCGTAGGACGGATACATGATAATGATGGAAGGAATCATATTTATGCAACAGATTTCAAGAAATATGTAATACTATTCAGTTAATTATTTCCCAAATTTAGACGTGGCTTGAAGAGTAGAGAGCAATTTTTCATCAGGATAATACCGTAGAAAATAAAAAAATACGTTCGGGGCGAGGAAGCAGCTCAACTGTGGATAATGTTTCCAAAATACTCCTGCGGATATGAATACAACACCCGGCTTCATCTTGTTGCCATCGTGATAAAATTGGTTAGGGAAGATTAATATGTCAGTATTTGACCACTACGTCACTGCAAGTCTAATATAATCAAGTCTTTTATTACTGGTAAGCCATCACAACTTTAAAACTTTGGAAAAGCAAATTGATCGAGACAGCTTTTATATGGCAAACCATTAAAGATACTCTTTATACCTTTTTCCAAAATATTAGAGTTGTTGATGTTTTGGATATTCTTATCATTTCTTCTTTCCTCTATATCGTACTGAACTTGCTGCGTCAAAGAGCCTCGCGCCACAGTCTGTATAGTTTTTTGTTGATTCTTGCAGTATATGTACTGGCTCGCATTACCGGAATGTACCTGACGGAACTGCTTATCGAAGGACTTTTTATCATTATCCTGATCGGATTTATTGTTGTATTTCAATCGGATATACGGCGAATAATCGACCGCATCGGCAATTATAAGTTTTTCAATAAATCCGGGCCAGTCTCTTCGGATATGGCAACCAGCATTCTTACCGAAGCAATATGCAAGATGGCGGATCAACGAATGGGGGCTCTTATAGCTTTCAAAGGCCAGGAAGACTGGGGGCGGCATGTTCACGGCGGCATTGAACTCGATGGCAAGATTACGATTCCGCTGTTGCACAGCATCTTCAATACCAAAGCCCCCGGACATGATGGAGCGGTACTTAGCGACGGGCAGCGAGTTTTAAAGTTTGGTGTCCATCTCCCCCTTTCTACCAACTTGAATGAACTATCGATCGGTGGTACACGGCACACGGCTGCGCTGGGACTTTCGGAAAAATGTGATGCCCTGATAATTGTGGTTTCTGAAGAACGGGGAGCGATCAGCATTGCTCAAAATGGCCAAATCAAGCAACTGGAATCCCACGCTGATCTTAAAAAACATCTCGATGATTTTTGGGCCGAATACCATCAATCCGACCCAGCTTCATTTAAGCTATGGGCCGAACGCCGAAATATGAAAACTGCCCTGGCCGCTTCCAGCCTGGCTTTTATACTGTGGCTGTCGTTCGCATATCCTTCGGAGACGGTGTTCCGGACCTATGACCTACCCATTGAGTATAGCAACCTTGAATCCACCTTTTATACGCTTCAGGATGCAGCACCGCTTCAGGCTCGGCTAACCCTCTCAGGATCTAAACAGGCCTTTCGAAACTTCGATCCCTCAAAGGCAATAATTTCATTTGATATGACATCCGAAGATCTGGAAGAACTGGAACTCAATATCGGCAGCAACAATATTAAACTGCCGGCGGGTCTGCATTTATATAAAGCGGATCCACCAACACTACAGCTAAGAAAGAAACATTTTGTTACTACCGAACTTCCGGTTAAAGTACCCACCACAGGCACTATTGCAGAGGGATTTGAAATTGACTCAATCGTTACCTCTCCCAAATTCGTAACCGTATTGATTGATACCGAAGCTGCTTCAATCGACTCGATTTTAACCGATCCTGTGGATCTAAGTAAAATCAAGGAAGAGTCTACACTACAAAAAAAGCTCCAGATGGAAGGGGACAAACTTCGCCTGCCTGAAAACAGCTCCCCTGTTATCAGTGTAACCATAAAGGGGCGTAAGACTCAATCATAATTATTACGAAGTACCGCGTTACCCTAAAAAACCCATGCCGGTTTTTGATCTGGGCCGCCTGCGCCGAGGCTAGGGAGGACAGGCCCACCAGCCACGCGGTCTTGCGTGTGAATGCAGATTTGTGCCAGACGTGTGATCATAGCTGCAAAGGAGTGAATTGCTGATGGCAATGGGGGAGGATTTTTTGACGGGCCAGCGTTTAAGCGGCTGGGCTGGTAATGTACTACAAGCAACCTACAGAATATTTCAAGTGACAGGAAGGCAGGCTCAGGCATTATTCAGCAAGTTTATCCAGGGATTTACGGTGTTTTCTGCTGACTTCCCGATAAGCAGACTCCGCACCAGCGTTCTTTTCAATTTCAATTACAATCTTTCCCAAATGCCTGCCCTCACCCAAATATTGAATCAACTCAGGGATGTTATCAAATCCGTAGGGGCCATCAACAACAGGTCTTATTTGTCCCTTTTCCACAAGTTTGGAAATCTGGTCTAACCCTTTATTTGGCTTATGAATGAGTATGCTCAGCTTTTTACCGGTAAATAGTGATATCAGCGGTCCCAACACTGCGATTTCGAACAATCTGTACATCGATCCCCCAACGGTGATATACGTGCCATTTTTTTTGAGGGATCGTGCATATTTAAATACGGATCGGTTTGATTTTGTATCGAGGATGAGGTCGTATTGCTCTCCGGTATCGGTAAAGTCCACTTTTTTATAATCCATCACGCTGTCAAATCCCAGCGATTTCATCAAATCGAGTTTTTCGGCACTGTCAATGCCGGTAACCTTTATCCCATACGGTTTCAGGATTTGAATTCCCAGGGTCCCGACACCGCCTCCGGCACCATTGATCAGGATACGCTGTCCGGATTTCACTTTTCCCTTCTCTACAAGTCCCTGAAGGGCGAGCAGGCCGGCATGTGGCAGGGCAGAGGCATCATTATGGCTTATATTGGAAGGTTTTTTGGATAATTTTTCCTCCGGTACGCAAACGTATTCGGCAAATCCGCCAAATCCGCAATCCGACAGATCGTAGTATATCTCGTCACCGACTTTGAAGGAACTCACGTTACCGCCCACCGCTTCGATTTTTCCGGAAACGTCCACCCCGGGAATCGTTATTGTTGGCTTTTTCAGACCGAAAAACAGACGAATTATAAATGGTTTGCCCCTGACCAACCCCCAATCCCAATCATTGATGGATGCCGAGTGAATTTTCACCAGTACTTCCTTGTCATTTGGAACCGGTTTTGCCACTTCCCCGATCTCAAGACCATTCGGCATTCCGTATTCCTTTAATATGATCGCTTTCACTAGATTTTTTTATCCGGACTTAATGACACACACTTATTTCCAGGCGTAATAAACATGCGCTTACATGCCTATTTACGAGTAAAGGCGGACATTAGTTGCCTTTTGTTGATGATTGATATTGCCGACCGGTTCGGGATCCCCTTTGAATACTTCAATAAAAGAGCCGTTACCGAGGTTGATATAAAAACCGAACAGAGCATCGTTCTTTACGAAAACAAATCCTTTCTCCAGACCCAACACTTCACAATAGAACCTTTCGGTTTCAGTGAGGTTTTGCGTGTGAATACAGATATGTGCCAAACGTGTGATCATAGTAGGGAAAGGAGTGAATTGCTGATGGCAATGGGTGAGGATTTTTATGACGCTTCGCGTTTAATCGGCGGGGAGATTGTTGTAATGAACGGGCGAAGTCTGTCCACCCGTCCGGTTGAAAACGACTGTTACATCGCAGAAAAAGTGCCAGGTTAACTAACTGCGAAATCTTTTGGATGAATCGCTATTGCAGGAAATTCAGCAAGAATTTTTTTATCAAATGTGACGAGTTGAACGTCAAATTCAGATGCAATGCTACAAATTCACAATCGTAGGCCGAACAAGTGGACTCGGACATCAGAGTTACTACCTGATTCGAATTGACGGAAAACTCTTTGGAAGCCATAAGCTCTTCGGCTTCAGATATCCTTTTTCTCAACAGGTTTCAAAACGACGATCAGGAACGTTGCGATCGGACCAAGGAAGATCGAGATCAGCCACCATGCCAATCCGCTCCGACCTTTGCTTTGTGCCAAACCGGCGTTGATAAGCGTCAGCGTTCCCCAACCCACGGCGTATTGTGTTGGATCATTCATATTTATGTAAACTTTAAGCTAACGGACCAGCGCATAACCCGCAGCGTTGCGCCGACCCTGGTAAAACATGTTGCAGTTAATTTACTGGAAATGTCGCAAAAGACAACAGATTCGCCGGTGAACTAACCACTGTCAAAGCGGTTTGTTTTTCGCCGAATGGATTATAATTTACTTGCCCACACAAAAATTGAATAAACAGCTTTCGGGCGAATCCATGTTATCCAACATTCCAGCAACCAGCATTCGGCAAACCGGCTTTTCCGTTACATCCGCACTGAAATCATGTTTTAATGGCCTGTGTTTGATTGCCGTAAGCCTTGCGCTGCTGGCATGTCAGCCGGGAAACGATCGTGAGACCCATGCCGAAACAGAAGGCGATTCGTGGCAGCAAATCCGGGATCAGGGTCGCGGAACCCTGCATATTCTCTATGTTCCCTCAGGCGGATTCGCCTATACGGACGATGACGGAAAGCTCACCGGCGCGGTGATTGAAATCTTCCGGCTATTTAAAAGCTGGGCCGAAGACACCTACGAGGTGGAACTTGAACTTGCATTTGAGCCGGAATCGAACTGGAGCAGGTTCTATAACCGGGTTGCCGATGCCGGAGACGGCTTGGTCGGTACGGGAAACGTAACCATCACGGAACCCCGTCGCGAAGTAGTGCAGTTCAGCCCTCCCTATCTGGATAACATATCCGTGCTGGTAAGCCACGAGGCACGCCCCGCGCTGACATCCATGGATGACATCCCCGAAGTGTTTGACGGCCGGACGGGCCTGATGCATACCGGCACGCTGAACAAGGACCGAATGGTACAGATCCGGGATGAGTATTTCCCCGAAATGGATACACTGACCGTTCATTCAAACGAAGAGATCATGGCGCTTATGTCCGAGGGAGATCGCTACTTCACCTACCTTGACGTCCATA
>SKXL01000173.1 GCA_007128425.1 Balneolales bacterium
AGCTCAAGCGCAAGCTCAACCAGGCCTGGTGGTCGGCGATGACCCAGAAGCACGAGAATATTGTCGGGCTGGATGCGGCCATCCTGATGCACCCGACCGTCTGGAAAGCCAGCGGGCATGTCGACAGCTTCAGCGATCCGATGATCGATGACAAGCAGTCCAAAATGCGTTACCGCGCCGATCTGCTGATCGAGGATCATATCGCAAAGCTGCGACAGAACGGCAGCGAGGAGCGGGCAGAAGAAGTGCAGAAACTGCTGGATTCGGCCGGCACCCGCAAGTCGGTGAACCAGGATCTGTACGACATAATCATGGAGGAGCAGATCAAGGGGCCGGATTCCGGCGCGTTCGACTGGACCGAGGTCCGGCAGTTCAACCTGATGTTCAAAACACAGTTCGGAGCCACGGCATCCGGCGAGGATTCGGAGGTGTACATCCGTCCGGAGACCGCCCAGGGCATTTTCGTCAATTTCGTCAACGCGCTGAACACCACGCGCCAGCAGGTGCCGTTCGGTATTGCGCAGATCGGCAAGGCGTTCCGAAACGAGGTTGTGGCCCGCCAGTTCGTGTTCCGCATGAGAGAATTCGAGCAGATGGAAATGCAATATTTTGTGAAGCCCGGAACCGACTCAGAAGAGTACCAGCGCTGGAAGCAGGAACGGTTGAACTGGCATAAGAGCATCGGCATCCGTCCGTCCAAGCTCCGGTTCCATGACCATCCCGAGGATAAGCTTGCCCACTACGCCAAAGAGGCCGTGGATATACAGTATGAGTTCCCGATCGGATGGCAGGAGGTGGAGGGCATCCACAACCGGACCGATTTCGACCTCGGTGCGCACCAGAAGTTTTCAGGCAAGAAGATGGAGTATTTTGATCCACGTACGCAGGAGCGCTATATCCCGTACGTAGTGGAGACCTCGGTCGGATTGGATCGCACCCTGTTGATGGTGCTCTGCGACGCCTTCCGGGAGGAAGAGGTGCCCGGGGACAAGGAGGGCTCGGTCGAAACTCGCACGGTGCTCAAGATGCATCCGCGCCTGGCGCCGATAACCGCCGGGATCTTCCCGCTGATCAAGAAGCCGGAGCTGCAGGAAGTGGCGCGCAAGATCCACGAAGAACTGGCCGAGGACTACAAGGTACAGTACGACGAAAAAGGATCGATCGGCAAGCGGTATCGGCGACTGGACGAGGCCGGCACGCCGTTTTGCATTACGGTGGATTTTGACGGACTGGAGGATCAGACCGTCACGATTCGCGATCGCGATTCCATGAAGCAGGAGCGTATAGGTATTGACAAGGTAGGTGGGGTGATCCGCAGCCGCATGAAAAACTGGGCACCTGATGATCCGGAACCCGGCAGCTGATGTGGTTGTTGATTGGTGAAAAGGATGCTTATTTTGAATCAGAAAAAATAGTATTCATGTATACTATCCCTTGACTGAATCAGTTAAGAGGGCGAGTGCTAATTATGAATCCAAAAGAAAAACAAATTGGCTACTATAAAAAAAGGCGACAAAGTTAAAGTACACTACACCGGAACCATTGCTGACGGAACCGTATTTGATACATCCAAAGAGCGTGAACCGCTTGAGTTTACTCTTGGTGAGGGCAAACTGATTCCTGGCTTCGAAAAAGCAGTCGAAGGCATGGATGTCGGTGATTCCAATACGGTAACCATCCCGTCAGATGAGGCATATGGTGAAAAGAAAGATGATATGGTGATTGATGTGGAACGCAGCCAGATCCCGCCGGATATTGAGCCCGAAGTCGGCCAGCAGCTGCAAATCCAGCAAAAAGACGGAGGTGCCATTCCGGTTGTTATTACGGATGTAACCGAGCAAACCGTGAAGCTGGATGCCAATCATCCTCTTGCCGGGGAGGACCTTACCTTTGAGATCGAAGTAGTGGATGTGGTTAAGTAACCACTTCCTGCTCATTTTCCGGCACCATTGTTACAGTCCTGTTGCGGATCATTTTGAGGTCGCTGTCTCTTTTCGTATGACAGGCGCAATTTTGGAGCCGAACAGCTCAATCGATCGCAGCACTTTCTCGTGAGGTATGCTTCCCACGGTCATCTGAAGAAGGAATCTCTGATGACCGAATATTTCGTGTTGGTGCAGGATTTTGTCGATTACTTCCTGTGGACTACCGACCACGTTAGCTCCGTATATGGTGCATGAGGCATCATACTGTTCACGTGACATGGGAGGCCAGCCGCGTTCGCGTCCGATTCGGTCCATGGTGACCTTGAATGCGGGAAATGCATCAGCCCTGGCCTGCTGTGAATCTTCTGCAATGAATCCATGTGAATTTATGCTAATCGGGGGTGTGCTATGCCCGGCATTTTGCGCTGCATCCCGGTGAAGCTGTGCAAAGCCGGCAAATTGTGCCGGCTGTCCGCCAATGATAGCGATGGCCATCGGGAGTCCGAGTGTACCGGTCCGGACCGCTGATTGCGGCGTGCCGCCCACGGCTACCCAAATCGGAAGTTGCTCCTGTACCGGGCGGGGATATACGCCCCGTTTATCGATAGGGGCACGATGCGTTCCTGTCCAGGTAATATGCTCAGATTCCCTGAGTTGCATAAGCAGATCCAGCTTTTCTGCGAAGATTTCGTCATAATCCTGGAGATCGTATCCGAAAAGTGGAAAAGATTCAATAAATGAACCGCGTCCGGCCATGATTTCGGCACGCCCTCCGGACAACAGATCCAGTGTGGCAAACTGCTGGAATACCCGGACCGGGTCTTCAGAACCAAGCACCGTCACGGCACTGCTGAGGCGGATCCTATTGGTTCGTTCCGCAGCTGCGGCAAGTATCACCGATGGTGCAGAGGAGATATACTCCGATCGATGGTGCTCACCGACAGCGAACACATCAAGACCAACCTGATCGGCCAGCTCGACCTCTTCCATCAGATTTCTCATTCGCTGCCGGGGTGACAGGATAACACCGCTTCCTGCGAGTGGTGTATTTTCAACAAACGTGTAAATTCCAAGTTCCATATACTCGAAACGGGTTTTACCAGCTGAAACAATCCACGCCTGGCAATTATCCCCGATTTTGTTATTTAGTTTGTTATTTTGTGGGTTAAAACAACAAACATTGAAATTTCATTGCATTTCCAGATGTTTGATTCTCTGTTCAAGTCTGGTATTCTGGTTGGCTGCCTGATTGCAGCTTTGATGCTGACGGGTTGTCTGGGTCCTGTAAAAGAACTGTATCCCGATGATGCGGACAAGCGCCCTATCCCTGTTTACATTGTACAAGTGGGCTGGCATGCCGGTCTGGTTGTGGAATCCGAGCACCTGAGTGATTCTTTTCCGGAGCATGAGAGTATGCCCGAGGCGGCTTATTTGAAAGTAGGCTGGGGAGATGACAAGTATTACCCCGATCCCGATCCCTCTTTTTTTGTATTGCTGAGAGCCATTTTCTGGCCCAGCCGCAGTGTGTTGCATGTGGTCGGCATGAATGTGCCGGTGTCTGATTATTTTCCCGGTGCGGATGTGGTCACGCTCCATCTTTCACGAGAAGGAATGGATGAATTGACGGATTTCATAGCACACTATTTCCGGCGCGATGAGGAAGGTCGGCCTGTATATCACAGCATTGGCCGCTATGGCAACAGTGCCTTCTTCACGGCACGAGGCCGATACTACATCCCCAAAACGTCCAATGTCTGGACAGCCCGTGCTCTTCGATCCGCCGGTGTGCCGATCACACCTCTGTATGCATCCACTGCCCGTAACGTGATGCGCCAGGCAAGCAGGGCGGCCGAAAAAGACGATCCCTCCCGATAAAACAATCGGGAATAACCAATATTGGGCATAGCATCCTGCAACGCAATTTACGGTACGTGAGGGGTTGACTAAAAATCTGACCGCTTGGTCAATACATCGGTTGCTTTCGCATCCGGATTATTGTAGATTGTCTTGACTAAATAGTCAAACCATAAAGTCAGTAGAGATTGTAACAAATGCAAAAAAAGGATTTGCAGTCAGAGCAGCTCATCCTCAAAGCGGCCCGCAGGGTCTTCCAGCGTTCGGGGTACGGTGGTGCCCGGATGCAGGAAATCGCGGATGAGGCGCATATAAGCAAGGCCTCCCTGCACTACTACTACCGGAGCAAGGACAAACTGTTTCATACCGTTTTCCGGGAGGATATCCGGCTTTTCCTGATCCCGCTTATCGGTATCCTGAGGGATCCGTCACTGTCGCTGGAATCCCGCATACGGACATTCGTTGGCTCTTACATGAATACCCTCCTGGAAAATCCCGGACTGCCCCTTTTCATCATGCAGGAGCTGTCCAGTAATCCTCAACGGCTGATCTCACTTGTAGAAGAGACCGTACCGGGTGTCGAAGGCAGACCTGTTGATGGATATACCGGTAGTGATGCATCTGTGGGTGGGGTATCAAATCGCGAATCGTCAGATAGCACTAGCAAGGAAGCCAATGTGGATGAAATACCGTTGCTCGCTGCCTTCATCCGGCAGATCGAGGATGGAATGGCGTCCGGGAGGTGCCACAAGGTCGATCCGGAGCAATTCATCCTGAGCATGATCAGCATGTGCGTTTTCCCGTTTATTGGCAGACCCCTTATAAAGGTCTTGCTGAAAAAGGACGAGCAGCAATACCGGGATTTCCTCGTGAGAAGGGAGGAGGAGATCCTGTTATATCTGCTCCGTATCCTCTATACGAATGACAAACCGAAAGACAACTCGCGGCACTGACATGGTATCGTTTATCCAGACAGCAAAAAAGGATCCGATCAGATGAAAAAACTTCTGCTGTTTTTACTGGTGATGGCATCAGCGGTGGTTCCGGCAATGGTATCGGAAACGGCTGCCGTTCCACGGCCGCCCGGTACTACCGCTATGGACACCCTGACGCTGGAACAGGCTTACGAAATGGTGCACAATCGCTATCCTCTGGCCGGACAGCCGGAAATGCAGCGGCAGGTCCGCGACCTGCAGGTCAGGAACGCGGAGGCCGGATGGTTGCCCGAGCTCCGGCTCACTGGTCTGGCGCAGTATCAATCGGATGTCACTGAAATCGACATCCGGCTGCCGGCCGCACCCGACGGCTTCGACATTCCGACACAGCCACGGGATCGCTACCAGATCGCGCTGGACCTGGAACAGCGGCTTTATGACGGAGGACGAACCCGGTCCCGGCGCGAACTGGAACACAGCCGGACGGACGTCGCTCTGAGCCGGATCCGGGTGGATCAGCATGAACTGAGAAATCGGGTAAACGACGCATGGTTCGCCATTCACGCACTCCGGGCACAGCAGACAGCGCTTGAGATCACCGCTCAGGACCTGACCCGTCGCTTTCAGGAAATCACGTCACAGGTGGAGCACGGCGCGGTCCCGGCAACGCAAGCCGACATCATCCGGGCGGAACAGCTCCGCATTAGCCAGCAAATACGGTCGCTGAAAGCGCGTGAGAAGTCGGCCGTTTCGGTCCTTGCGATACTGCTGGATGCGGATCTGCCCGGCGACATCGTTTTGCTCATGCCGGAGGTCCCGGAAATGCCGGATCAACCACCCGGACCCGACCCCCGTATCTTCCCCGATTTCCGTCAGCGTCCAGAAACGGCGCTTTTTGACGCGCAGCGTTCCGAGCTGATGCAACAGAAGGAGCTGGTGACCGCCTCCTACCGCCCCCGCATCTCGGCGTTCGGACAGGCAGCCTATGGCCGGCCGGGACTCAACATGTTCGAGGAAAGCTTCCAACCCTGGTACATTGTCGGCGTCCGCGCAAGCTGGTCCATATGGAACTGGGGGACCGCAGACCGGGAACGGGAAATCCTGCACATCCGCCAACGGATGGTCGACAACCAGCAGGAAATCTTTGATCGCAACATGCATGCCGCGGTGCAGCACGACCTCGAACGCATCGCCGAGCTCAGGGAAACAATCCGCACCGACCAGGAAATCATTGCACTCCATGAGAATATCGTCCGGGATGCTGCCAGCCGCCTGGATCATGGCGCCATCACGGCCACCGAATACATAAGCGAGCTTGCAAAACGCCGGCGGGCGGTCATCAACCGGGATCTGCACCGGATCGAGCTGGCCCGTTCCTGGCAGCATTACCTCACAACCCTGGGACAGTTATGATCAGGCCGGCAGCAAACCGTGACAGGAAACATGTAATTTAAAGCAGCAGCTCATGTAATGAAAAAACGCAACTCCTGGACAGTGATCCTCCAGGGTCTTGACGACAGATAATCTATAACAAAGAAAAATGGCAAAAGCTTTCCTCATCACCATGGGGGCCATCCTTCTGGCTGGATGCGGCCCCGGCAATGACACCACCGATGCCTGGGGCAATTTCGAAGCCACCGAAGTGATGGTATCCGCAGAAACCGGAGGGCGCCTAATTGCGTTCGACGTGGAGGAAGGTGCCCGGTTGGACAGTGGACAGGTTGCGGGCTGGGTGGATACGATCCCACTCAACCTCAAGGTCCGACAACTTGAAGCGCAAAGGGAGGCGGTCCTCTCCCGGCTGGTGAATGCCCGGGCTCAGGCGGATGTCCACCGCGAACAGAAAGCCGTGGCAGAGGTGGAGCTGGAACGCGTCCGGCGCATGTTCAATGACGGTGCGGCCACGCAGCGCCAGCTCGACGACGTTTCGGGCAGGATCCGTATTCTGGACCGGCAGATTGATGCCGCCGATGCGCAGAAGGGCAGCATTCGCAGTGAAGCCCGTGTGATTGATGCGCAGATGGCGGAGCTGCGCGACAGGACCGAACGTTCGGCCATCCGCGCACCGGTGTCCGGCACCGTGCTGGCCAAATACGCTGAAGCCGGTGAAATGGCCGCGCCCGGCAAGCCGCTGTTCAAGCTGGCCGACCTGGAAACCATGTACCTGCGCGCATATATCAGCGGGGCGCAGCTGGGGGAAGTCCGGCTGCGACAACCGGTCGAAGTCCTTTTCGATGGCCCGGAAGGCACACTCGATCGCCTGAGCGGCGAAATTTCATGGATCGCCTCCCGGGGCGAGTTCACCCCGCGAACGATTCAGACACGCGACGAGCGGGTAACCACGGTCTATGCCATCAAAGTGCGGGTCCGCAACGACGGACGCCTGAAAATCGGCATGCCCGGCGAAGTCCGGTTCTGACAACCGGTCATTGAAAGCATACTGAACGGCGTCAACCTTGCACGCAATCCAATCAGCTTACACTTGAACCCATGTCGGTATCCGTCAAAAACCTTACGAAAAGCTACAGCGGCATCAAGGCGTTGAAGGGGATTTCGATGGATGTCAACGAGGGTGAGCTGTTTGGGGTCATTGGTCCGGATGGTGCCGGGAAAACCACGCTGTTCCGCATCCTCGTCACACTCGTACTGCCGGACAGCGGCGAGGCAAAAGTGCTTGGACACGATGTCATCACCGGTTTCCGGGAGTTGCGCAAACGCATCGGCTACATGCCGGGACGCTTTTCGCTCTACCAGGACCTGTCCGTCCGTGAAAACCTAGATTTCTTCGCCTCCATTTTCCAGACTACCGTGGAGGAGAACTACCACCTTATCCGCGATATCTACCATCAGATCGAGCCGTTTAAAGACCGGCGTGCCGGCAATCTCAGCGGTGGAATGAAGCAGAAACTGGCGCTGAGCTGTGCCCTCATCCACCAGCCGGAGATCCTCATCCTCGACGAGCCGACCACCGGGGTGGATGCGGTGTCGCGCCGGGAATTCTGGGACATGCTCGGGCACCTGCGCGCGTCCGGGCTGACGATCCTCGTCTCCACGCCGTACATGGATGAGGCCTCGCGCTGCGACCGTGTGGCGCTGATGGACCGCGGCAGTATTCTCAGCGTGAATACCCCATCCGGTCTCTCGGGTGAATTCAGCCGGCCGCTCTACGCCGTCAGG
>SKXL01000159.1 GCA_007128425.1 Balneolales bacterium
CTAAGCGCGAAGCCCACTCCAAGATAAGTATTCCCCCAAGAGCCCTGGAAGACGACCAGGTCGATAGGCGGTCGGTGTACGCATGGTAACATGTTCAGCCAAACCGTACTAATCGCTCTTAAGGCTTTTGTACTTTGTCCTGCACAAGGCGTGGCACAGCGCCTGTGTCCGGGCCGGCCGGCCCGCATTGTTTTTTCCTGATTCTACCCCATTGTCAAATCCCCTGTTGACTTTGATGAGGTGATTATAGCCGGGAGGCCACACCCGTTCCCATCCCGAACACGGCCGTTAAGCTCCCAGGCGCCGATGGTACTGCCCAAAGCGGGAGAGTAGGTCGTCGCCTCATCATCTTTTTTTTTATCCCCCCTTCCGACGGCCCCTGGCAGACTCCGATCCGCCGGCGGGCCGTCGCTGGTTTTACCAACAGACAACGTCACGACGATAGGCATGAAATTTCTTGTTTGATTTCTTTCTCTCTTTTTGCCTGTAGATACAAGAATCCCCGAGTGAACCATAATACTGCCGGTAACTACCCAATATCCGAGTCGGAAATGTTCCCTGCCATTCTAATACCCTCGAGTATTTTTTCAAACATCTATTGTCACTTAAACTCTGAGTTGCGTGATACAGGAACGCTATGTTAATGGTGAAGATTCTATGACTTTAGAAAAAATAATATATTCTTATCTTTTATATTTATAATACCACAACGGTTATGAATAAGGCAACTTTCTAACCTGAACCTAATATTTCTGTTTTGCAATCAGATCAAAAAAAAGCATCAAGCCGGCATCAATCTTTTGATGAATTTATAGCGCATTATCGCATCGTTCTAAAACAACTGTTTCGTGAATACGATAATCATCGGAATGTGAGTCTGAGGCGAGGAATTCCGCCAATAATGATGCGCGATGTGATGCAGTGTAATCCACTGGGTGTATTCATAGAAAAACAACACGGTGGATTTGGAGGAGAAGTCGACGAATGTCTCAGCATGCTGGAAGTTTCCTCTTACGAATCATTACCGCTTTCTCTCATGATGGGAATAAACGGTGCTCTGTTTATTCAGCCTGTCACCAGATATGCAGAAAAGCATGTTACTGCTGAAATCATGGAACGATTTAACAGAGATCAGGCAATGGGGGGACTCATGATTACGGAACCTGGTTACGGGTCGGATGCCCTGCATATGCAAACCAGTTACAGGAATGAAAACAAGGGATATCACATATCAGGCATTAAACACTGGGCTGGATTGACTGGCTGGGCAGATTATTGGTTGTTAACTGCCCGAAAACGGAAAGATGACGGTGGACTCGCCCGCGATATTGATTTTTTTATTCATGATACAAGAAATGAAGGAGTAGAAGTCGAAGAATATTTTGATAACCTCGGTTTGTATATGCTGCCATATGGCCGAAACAGGATCGATGCCCATGTTCCGGAAAGCTATCGATTGCAACCGGCCTCCACGGGCATCAAGATGATGCTGGATATGTTGCATCGAAGTCGCCTTCAATTTCCAGGTATGGCCATGGGTTTTTTGCGACGGATTATGGATGATTCTCTTAGACACGTAAAAACTCGTAATGTCGGTGGAAAAAGCCTGTTTCAGTATGACCAGGTCAAAGAGCGAATAGTCAGAATTCAATCCTGGTTTACCTCCTGTTCAGCAATGTGCCGATATACAAGTGAACACGCGGCAATAACCAGGGATCTTTCGCTGGAAGATGTTTCAGCCAATTCCATTAAATCTGTTGTTACTGATATGATGCAGGATGCCGCACAGTCATTCCTTCAACTGGTAGGTGCCAACGGTTACCGTCTGGATCATATGGCCGGAAAAGGAGTGATTGACAGCCGGCCTTTTCAGATCTTCGAGGGATCAAATGACATATTGTATCAGCAGATCACTGAATCCGTTCAGAAAAAGATGCGAAAGTCTGGCCTCACCAATCTGTATGATTACCTGAGTTCCAGTGAACTAACCAGCCAGGCATCGGAGTACATCAAAAAATATACGAACTTTTCTATGGACCAGAATCTGAGCCAAAGAAAACAGGTCATCCTTGGGAAGATGTTAGGGTACACAGTTTCCATGAATATGGTTATACAGCTGGGAGAGCGTGGATTTCACAGTCAATTGATTCACAATACCCTGGAGGTGCTAACCAGCGACATACGAAATCTCATGGAAAAGGTCCATCATACCAAAGATATTCCCCCCACTGAATCTGTTGATCAGGATGGTAACTGGTTTGGATTTGTCAATGCATGATTCAGCTGTGGCTGTTAATACACTTTGTGCCGAGATTCCTGCATGGCATCAGCAGATTCCTTGGTGCTGTCAGACAAGCTCGTATACTTCCTCGGATTCAGCCAACAATGATTCGTGAGTAATCCATGCTCCATGCTTTAGCATCTTGTGAACCGGGCACTTTCCGGCAATGACATCCAGCTTTTTGACATTTTCAATGTTCAGTTTTCCGGTGACTTCAACTTCCACATGGATGAAGCGCACCATTCCTTTGTCCACCATATCGGGATATTCAAGAAATCGCTCATCATTTTTCTCAACGGGTTTCTTTTCTGCGTTGACCGTGACACGAACCTGCTCCAGTGGTATTCCTTTATTGTCGGCGTACATTCTCAATGTCATACAGATGCAGCCGGCTAATGCTGCGTATACGCTCTGTACGGGCGTCGGTCCCTGGTTGTTACCGCCCAGTGATACGGGTTCATCAAGAATCTGAATGTGGTCGTCAATTTCAGCAGATGTCAAAAATTTCGGATTCAATTTTAGGGTTGCTTTAATCATTTTTTGGAAGGTTTGTAATAATTTTATTTTTTATGAAAAGATAATTGAAATGTATCTTATAATGATATCTAAATTATAATATATGTATTTTTATGGATAAAGAAAAGCTTGTTGTATTAACAGGTGCGGGAATGAGTGCTGAAAGCGGGATCAATACGTTTCGGGATTCTGGTGGATTATGGGAGGGACACGATGTTATGGAGGTAGCTTCTGTAGAAGGCTGGCATCGAGATCCTGAAAAAGTGCTCGAATTTTATAATTCACGACGCAGGCAATTGAAAGATGCGAAGCCAAATGCAGGTCACGAAGCACTGGTTGAGCTTGAAAAGCAATACAACGTTGTTATTATTACACAGAATGTTGATGACCTCCACGAGCGAGCCGGATCTGGCAGAGTCATTCATTTGCATGGTGAATTGACCAAAGCAAGGCCGGTGGATTCTGAAGAGCCTATCTGGGACATTGGATTCAAGGATATAAGATTGGGGGATATGGATGAAAAAGGACGTCAATTACGGCCACATATTGTTTGGTTTGGAGAAATGGTGCCCATGATGGAATTGGCCGCCCTGGAAGTGGCTACATGCAGCAAGTTGTTGATTATTGGCACATCACTTGTGGTTTATCCGGCTGCCGGGTTGGTTGATCTGGTACCCGAGCATGCGCCCATATATGTGATAGATCCTGCAGAACCAGAGTATCGATTTCAATCTAATGTGCGATTCATTCATGCAAGCGCTTCTGTGGGTACACCAAAGCTGGTAAAAGAGTTGCTCGTTGCCACATCTTGAGCTATATTTTTATGTCACTGCTTGTTTCAGTATATGCCGATTGATGAATGCCGGGAATTGCAGTTTTACAGACAATAACAGGGTGATGGTTCTCTGCCAATTTCACTTTTCAAATGGACGCTTTAACAAGGGGGAGAATGAAACAGGAAGAAAAAGAAGCACTGCTTGAGTACTTGGTGCAGTTCTCTAATATCGAAAAACGATTTCCACTCTTTCAGGGAGTTCAGGACCCGGAAGCTGTAGCTGATTTTATCGGTATTGATGTCGAAAATTTTAAAAAAATCAGGGATAGTTTTGACGGTCAGGTCCGTCAGGCAGCCGAGGAGATTTTGAAGGATGCTGCCATGCTGGATAAAGTCGGAAACTTGCCTTTCAAACCCGATGATACCATAGCGGTAATCGGTGACAGCCTAACCGATGATCGTCAAAGCTGGTTTCATATTTTCAGCAGAGTTCTGAATATGGTAATACCCAAAGCCAAGTTTCAGTTTATCGATGCCAGTATCAGTGATTCGCTATCCGCGGACGCATTGCGAAGACTGGAACGAGATGTCATGGCCAAGGATCCCGATTGGGTTTTTATTGCACTGGGAAGCCAGGATGCTATGAGGTTGCATCTTACCACTGGACGCACGCTGGTCTCGCTTGCCGAATTTTGGGAAAATATCAATGCTATTGAGTCTGCCATACTGCAAAACTGTAAAAATCCACCTGTCTGGATAACACCACCGCCTGTAATTCCCGAACTCATGCAGCAAATGCCGCTGCATGACGGTATCGTTGATGAACAGGATCTTAGAGATTTCAGGGAGGTGATAGCCGGGAAAACAGGATACATAGTTGATCCCTCCGGAACTCGTATGGGAAATCCACCCAAAGAGTGGAACTACTTGAACGACGGCTTTCGTCCTTCTCTTGCCGGAAACATGGAAACCGTCAGGAGTATCCTGCTCACTATGGGGAAAAAAATGGATGATGTGCAATAAACGGGAAGTCCTTTTTGCACATCAGGCTGATTCATACAGGACATTCCATCGCATCGGTTTACCCGGCAACGAGAACAGCTAGAATGAGATATTGAACCTTGTAAACTCAAGTCCGAAATGGGTCTTTGCTGCCAGATTTTCTTGCCCGACTGCATGAACAGACTGAAAAAATACAGGGTTTAAAAAACCTATGGTGTATTTATCATCAGTGGAGCGAATTTCCACCAGTCCTGACGGTGAACTGTTTTGGTGAGTATAATTATCATAAAAAGCATCATAATTGCCGGAGGTGCTAAGTGCAAATGCATCAATAAGTCCAAAAACAAAACCAGCCCATGCACCGGCACCACTTCCATACTGCAACCCTTTGATGATATCTGAATCTTTATTCATCAAACTTACGGCAATACCAACAATTGCGCCTGTTGCTGCGCCATAAAAAGTATCGAGGAGTATTATGGTTCCGGTGGTATTGGCTGAGCTTATGAAACCACTTACATAGTAGCCATGCCCACCGGTTGTTCGTGAAAGGTCATAGAACCCGGTCCCCAGTCCCAGAATAGTGCCCAGTCCCAGACCAAACCGGAGGGGGTATTCATCGTATTCGTTCTGGAGTGCAATGGTTGCTCCACCGAGTGCTGCCCCTGTCACTGCTCCATTAAATGTGTTAATTGTGACGATTCGCAGCGCCTGAGCATGTGAGTGCTGAATACTGGAGAGACTGGTAACTGCAAGAAGGATTACGGCTGCCGAATACATTTTGTGTCTGCACATGATAATGATATAATTGTTCCGAAAGATGATGGTAATACAATGGACATCGGAAAATAACGTATTCCATCAATAAACTGCAATCAGGGATCACCCAAGGCTACCGGAAGCACTTTGCCATTCATATATTTGTGAGCTTTCAAAGCAAAATCACCAATGAATTCAGCTATTTCAGCTGACTTGAGTGGGGCTTTAACTCCGGGAAAAGCCATCTGAAACATCTCAGTTTGTACAGCGCCCAGACAGAGACAGTTTACAGAAATACCCATATCTTTCAGTTCAGCTGCCATGCATTCACTCCAGACACTTAGTGCACCTTTACTGGTGCTGTATGCTGAAAGGCCGGGAAATTTGGAGCTGCCCTGAAATCCCCCCATGCTTCCGATGGTCACGATGTGCGCCTGTTTTGCAAAGAAGGGAAGCAAGGCACGCAAAAGCCTTACAGCTGAAAGCACATTCATTTCCCACATCGTATTCCAGTCCTGATCGGTCAACTCGCGGAATGGCTTGTTGATAAGTCCACCGGCATTGTGTATCAGTGCCTGTATTTCCATATTGTGATCCCGCACATAATCGATAATTTTCTGGAGTGATCCGGCATCAAGGAGATCACAGGCCACACAGTCAATGCGTTTGGAATATGATTTCAGGGAGTCAAGCAGTTCCCCGGATCTGGCCGTTGCCAGCACCTGGTGTTTTTCCCCGGCGAGATACCTGGAAGTTGCAAATCCAATTCCGCGGCTTGCACCAGTGATAAGAATAATTTTTTTTGACATATCGCTACATGTTTATGCTTTCAGTAATATATCGTTTACATCTCTCCGGTGCCGGAACTATCATAGGAGCGATGGTTCGAAAGGACACCGTCATATCCAATCCTGATAGCGAAAAAAGAAGGACGATCAAGCACAGTGTCCGGGTCAACTTCGAGTTTGGTCATCAGCGCTGATTTCCGGGTTGAAAACGATGCCCTGTGTGCATCCTGAATGGGATCTGCAGGAGGCAGATCGATATTGCGGGGATCTACCGGACGGCCATGTTGCCAGAACCGGAAACAGAGATGTGGGCCGGTAGCGAGTCCTGTCTGACCCACATAGCCGATAATCTGTCCCTGTTCCACTTGGGCACCGGGCTGCATGCCTGATGCAAAACGTGACATATGGAGATATCCGGTTTCATATACGCTGTTGTGCCGGATTCTGATGTAATTTCCATTGTTCCGGTCGTATCTTGCCGCGGTGATGGTGCCGTCTCCCACGGCACGTACCGGAGTTCCCATCGGCGCTGCGTAGTCGGTCCCATGATGAGGCATGTTCCTTTTGAGTACAGGATGGTATCTTCGATTTGTGAACCGTGAGCTGATGCGTGAGTAATCCAGCGGCGCCGCCATAAACTGGCGTCTCAGAGAATTACCGTGCTCATCAAAATATTCATTCCTGCCATTTTGCATGTAATGAAAAGCGTAGTATTCCTGGTTGCGATGAGTGAATACAGCTGCCTTGATCCGGCCTATTTCAACTATATTCCCATCAATTAGACGTTCCTCAAAATACACCTTGAAATGATCACCGGGCTGTATGCGATAAAAATCAACCTGCCAGGCAAAAACGTCAGCGAGGCGATTTGTCAGTTGCGGATCGACATTCATATCGCGCAGGGCTTGATAGAGTGAGCTGTTAATGATGCCGCCGGCCAGGCGGGTTAGAATTTCAACAGGTTTGCTGTCTCGCTCAACGGATATGGAATCAAGAAGGTTGAAACGGATAAAATCAGATGCGTTTTCCTCATAAACCACATAGGCGATGCTTTCGCTTTGCATGCTGTCCGGTGAAAAATAAATATGAAGAGGCTGCCCTGCGCGCACTCTTCTCACATCAAATACACCGTAGGAAGCCCTGCTTAGTTCGTGTATGTCATGTGGAGACAGACCGTGCTTTCGAAGTATGGTTGAGAGGGATTCATTACGCCGTACGGTGTGGGTTGTTACTTCAAGACGCTCATCAATACCAAATATATTCAGTGTGGGTTCTATGGCCGGGAGTTGTAAGGAATCAGTTTCAGATACGGCCATAGCAGAATCCGGATTTTGGCCTGAATGTGAATTTCCGGACCATGCATCACATGATGCAAGTGTTGTCATGGCAAGCAGAGTCAACAGAAGAATCGTTCGGTACATGATGAGTTTCATTTATAGAATACGTGTATCAGTAGTTAGTAATTATTTTACCCTTTTTCAAAAAAGATTAATTGGATCTCAGCTGCTCCTTTGCAGCCTCTGCCGCAGTTGGGCAATCCACGGCTTCAGACCCGGGAAGTCGGGTTGCATCTGCTCGAGTCTTCTGGCTGTTTGATACGCAGTCTCCAGATCACCACTTAGCGCCTGCGCACCCGACAGATTGAACATGGCCTGCACATCATTGGAGTTGAATTCGAGTGCTTTCTCCAGAAGTACTATTCCACGCTCGTAGTTTCCGTCGTTTACCTCAATGGAGCCAAGCATTCTTGCAGCGTAATTAGAGGGATTAATACGCCAAGCGTTCTCAAAATGCGGCCTGGCACGCTCAAAGTCAATAAGATATTGGAGCAAAACCCTGCCGGCATATACGTAAGGTGAATGGTTGTAGGGTTGATCCCTGATCAGGCTTTTGTACTCGGCAAGGGCCAGTTCCGGGTATCCGAGTTCAAGGAAATGGTCTGCGATGTCAAGTTTGCCCTGATCCCAGCGCTTGTCGGTGTGCACGATTTCAAAAGCCACACGGTCAATTTTATCTTCCGGCTGATATCCGGATGGATAGCCATCAGGTGTTGGTTCGGTTGTAAACGGCCATCCGGCAGTGAGCAGCCGGACCCTGTGCCAGGCAATGCGATCATCCAGCTCCGTCATCATCATGTTATCATAATACGTTTCCCAGGAATTAAGCATAGAGTAATCCGCACTATCATCCAGAATACCACTGGAAACAACGGAATCATAAAATGTTTTGCCAATGAGATAGTAGCCGGTTTTGTTGGGATGAAGGTGCTCCAGCATCAGGTCGAGCCCGGTGATCCGGTTCTCACTGTGCTCTCTGATGGTTTCATATACCGGAACGTAGAAGGCACCGTGTTTTTCCGCTTTCTGGCGGATGATATCGTTGAAAATCGCGGGTGCACGAAATTTCAATCCGTCCAGATCCTTGGCATAAACGAACCGCTCATAGGCACGCTCGTAATTACCCTGCCGGTAATAACGTCCGGCTTCTTGATAAACCTGGTTTGCCGGAGGAAGTTCCGGGGTTTCAATTGAGACAAAGGGTTCTTGTTCCTTGATATTACTGGTAATGCTTGATATAAAAACAGGTAAACCCTCTTTCCGGAGCCTGGCCAGAATGGCATCCAGGTTGCTTTCAAACTGATTTATTCCGTACTCGAATGTCCGGCTGTCCAAAGTTATCGTTTGATCCCCTACCATGCGTTGCATCAAAGTACCGTCACTGGCGGGATGCGGTTCACCCAAAATACCCGAGGCGATCCAGCGGGAGAAAGACGCAATACCATCACGCAGAAGCATGAACGTTTTGAGGCGTTGAAGCTTCAGGTAGGTACGTACAAATCCCGGGAAAGCTCCGAATTGTTCACTGGATCCGGCGCCAAGGGCTCCATAGAACTCATTATGACCAGTATAGATAAAAATGGCATCGGGTTTCTGTTCCAGAATCTCTGGTATTTGATCATACAGTGTGTACGTGTTTACTGCGGATGCTCCAAGATTCACTGACTCCACAAGACGACCGGGCAGGATATCCTGAAGCGCGTCGGCGGTCACACGCGAGAATGTTCCATTGAAACCGTATGGATAACCTGCTGTGGAAGAGCCACCCATGACAAAGATGCGGAAGGAAGTGTCGGGCTTTTGGGTCAGAAAGGCATCGTTGGAGTATCCGGGCAGATTCGTGACGTTAAAAAAATAGCGGGCATTGAAGTTTCTGTTGGCGAAACCGTATTCACCTTCAAAATATTCTTCGGGAAACAGAAAAAGGCGGGTGTCTCCACGGTAGTTGGATAACCGAAGTGAGCTTTCCAGAAACAGAAAAAAGAGAACGGGTATTAGCATGGCCAGAAGGAAGAAAAATACCTTTTTCCCACTGTGAGCCTCAGGTTCAATGGTTTCAACATAAGCCGCTATAGTATCCCGATCCGCTTTCAGTTCCCGTGATAGCTGGGCCGTGCTTTTTTTCCGGTAATGGTCCCGGATAAATTTTTTTTGTTTGTTGGTGAGACTCATAATGACCGTAACGAGATGTAACTTGCAAACCAGGAAAACGGCTATCGCGCTTTCCAGATGACATCACTTATATTTTTGGATTGATTTTGATGCCTTGCCATCACAAATAAAAGGTCGGACAACCTGTTGAGAAAGATAAGAGCTTCATCGGAAATAATTTCAGATTGACGGCAAGAGAAACAAATGCGTTCGGCCCTTCTGCAGACAGTCCGCGCCTGATGCAGTTGAGCGGCACCGGATGATCCGCCCGGCAGTATGAATGACTTCAGCGCAGGAAGATCCTGCTCCAGGAAATCGATGTCTTTCTCTAGTCTGGATACATAATTTTGGTTGATGCGATCGATGTGAGTATTCTTCTCAGGCGGGGTGGCAAGGTCGGCTCCAAGCACAAACAGTTCGTTTTGAATGCGATCAAGCATATCTTCAATCACCGGATTGGGCTCGGATGAACGCACTATACCGATGATTGCGTTGAGCTCATCGACAGTACCATAGGCGTCAATTCGGGAATGGTTTTTTGATACACGTTGCCCCCCAAAGAGTGATGTTTCGCCGCTGTCACCGGTCTTTGTATATATTTTCATCTTTTTTTCCATGTGGATTTCGGGTATAGGCAGGTTATTCGGGAAAATCGACCGGTCGGAAACATTCGGGGAGTTGACGGAATGAAATGCCAAGATGGGACAGGTGCTCCAGAATGCCATACATACTGGAAGCAAGATCAGCTTTGCAGAAGAGGGTCATGGTGACAAATTCAAGGTATTGTTCATCATCTGTTTCCAACCGGTACCTGTTGATCAATTCGCAAATCCGGTTTTCCTGCTCGTAAGGATATGTTATTCGAAAAGGTATGAAACGGTCAATGGCCGTTTTTCTTGCAGCAGCTACGGAAAGAGTGGCCGCTTCTCTGTACGCTTGAACAAGTCCGGGTTTGCCAAGTTTCGTTCCGCCAAAGTATCTCACTACAATAATCAGTACATTTACAAGTTCTTCGGATTTGATGACACCAAGAATTGGAAGTCCGGCTGTGCCGGCTGGTTCGCCATCATCCTGTGCATATTCCTGCAGATTAAACGGATTGAATCTCCATGCATAACAGTGATGCGTGGCATCCGGATACGTAACCGCAAGTTCTGAGCGCCGGTGCTCAATGGTTTTCTGATCCATTACCGGATATGCGTGGGCGTAGAAGCGTGAGCCTTTGTCGGTATAGCGGGCATAAGCCGTTTTGGCCAGGGTTTTATGAATGGCTTCCGGCATTATTCTGTTTTTTGTGCTGTTGATTGGTTACAATGATGCATCAAGTATATGATATCATATTGAAAAAACCGGATAATATTGTTAAAAAAAATGATGGCAGCCAGGTATCAGATACGAAAAATAACAGTTAAATCGGAAATTAATGAGCTTCAGGTAATGTGGGCAGACGGACACCACAGCCGATATCCACTGGAAGGCCTCAGACGTGCCTGTCCCTGTGTTTTTTGTCAGGGAGGCCATGACAATATGGGTTCGCCTGTAAACCCCGAAATCTTCCTTGAAGTATCAGATCGCAGCCTGTCGATAACTCGCATCCAACAGGTCGGTAATTACGCTATTCAGCTTTTCTGGAACGATGGACATAATACCGGGATATATCGTTTTGAAAGATTGCGGGACATGTGTCCTGTTGAAAACGGAATTATTTAATGGAATGTTAGCTAATGTCAGAAAAAAAATTTGCCATACTGGATGCTGCTGAAGAACTGATCGCCGTAAATGGCTATCGCAGCACAACAACTCGAATGATAGCCGAGGAGGCAGGAGTAAATGTTGCCATGCTGTCTTATTACTTCGGTTCAAAGGAACAGCTTCTCAAAGAACTTATCGATCGTCATTCGGCGAACGTAAAGCAGTTGCTTGAGCAGATAACCGGCCAGCAGCATCACGCCGTCACTACATTTCGGAAATTCCTTTTTGCGTTTGTCGACTATTCATTTGAAAATCCGAAACCGGTTATAATTGCAATCAGAGAGATCGGTTTGCTGAATCAGCGGCCGGACATCCTGAAAGATTTACAAAAGACCATGCTGGAGGTCCACGGCATGTTTATGGGTGTTTTGGTTGAAGCAAAAAAAAGTGGACATTTGCGAAACATTGATATCGAATTAAGCGTATTAACATTCAGCTCAACGGTCGAGAGTTATTTGGTGAACTTGTTCATGTTTGAGGATGGTTTTCCATTCCTTGGCATTGAAAAGGCATCTAAAGAGGCAATGAAAAAAAGACTCAAGAATCATCTGTCCAGCCTCTTTGACCAAATGACAAAAGATTTGAATGGGTGAAACGTTATTTGAAACGAACCTGTTAATCAATTGTTTAACCCGGCTGTGGAATGTGCTCGAAACCTGCTTCGGCATTTGCGATGAACGAGACGTAATGCAAATCTGAAAAATTTGACGAAACAGACAAAAAAATAGACTCAGAACATTATTAAATTGATACTCAAGACATATTAATGTCCATGTTACACACTTTTCAGCTTCACGGATTTCAAACCGGTTACCCGTTTGTCGAGAGCAAGTTCGCCCGGTGTAAGCCCACATCGTGGTTTTTATATCTTTTAAAAAGTTTCTGCCTGATACTCATCCTGTTCTCAACCATGATTTTGGGCCAGGCAGAAACAGTTGAAGGGCAATCGCGATTCGCTCCGGAACGTGATACCCTTACCCTTACACTCGATGAAGCTGTACACATCGCACTGGAAAACAATTTTGGCTTGCGCGAAGCACAGCTTGACAGGGAAACGGCCCGCCGGCAGGTCCTGGAAGCGTGGGGCAGTGTCTATCCACACGTTAATGCAATGGGAAATTATACCAGAAACCTGGTTACTGCCAATCCATTTGCAGGAAGCGGGGCGGAAGAACTTTTTGCCGATTTTGGAGCTATAGGCTGGCTCAGATATAACGAGGAAGCACGACTGGAAGGCAGAGAAGAGTTAACTTTCGATGAGTATCTGGAACGGCAGATGCAAGGGTATGAAGATGCCGGCATAACTCCACCGTTTCTGGATGATGATCCATTCAGCGTGGACAACCAGTTTGTACTATCACTTAACATCACCCAAACCCTCTTTAACGGCGCGGCATTTGCTGCCATTCAGGGCGCAGAGCAGTTCAAGCAACTGAGTGAGGATGCGATTCACCGGGAGCGTCAGGTGGTCATCGACGAAGTACGCCGGGCCTATTTTTCGGCATTGCTTGCCTTGCAACAGGTGGAGGTGCTTCGCAGCAGTGTGAACCGTCTCAGGAGAACGGTGGATGATGTTTCGCAGACCGTGGAACAGGGTCTTGCTTCGCGTTACGAGAAGTTGAGTGCCGAAGTGGAACTGGTCAATCTTGAAACACAACTCATCGAGGCTGAAAATCAGGCGGAGCTCGCAAAAAAAAGCATCAGCCTGGTTTTGAACATTGATCCGTCCCGGCCCGTTTCTCTGGACGGCGATTTGACGATGGCGGCCATGCAGCCGGTTGCTGAGATGACGCTGGATGAGGCCGTCTCTATTGCCAGGGAGTTTCGGCCGGACCTCAAACAGGCCGAGGGTTTTATTGAAATAAATCGTATTAATGAACGAATCAACAGGTCTTCATATCGGCCTGTTGTAAGTGCATTTGCCAATCTGGATTATATTGGAAGGGTTCCGGATAACAGAACAGTCATTGGGCCGGACCCCGCCGATCCGGACAATCCGTTTCGGTTCAGCAGTACTAGCCGGGGTTTTTTCCATGACACCTACTGGAATCCGAATATATCTGTGGGTATTAATGTAAGCTGGAGCATATTCAATGGTTTTCAAACCAGGGCCCGTGTGGAACAGAGCCGGATTGAAACAAGGAGAAGCGAACTTCGCTATGATTATCTCTCCAATGCCATCAGGGTTGAGGTGGATCAGGCGATGCGCAATCTGCGCACGGCTGAACGCCGGATCGAGAGCCAGAGGCGAAATATTGAACAGGCACAGGTCAATTACGAATTTGCCCGAACCCGACTTGTCGAAGGGGTCGGAAATAATCTGGAAGAGCGCCAGGCTTCCATGTTGCTAGACCAAAGCAGACTCTCTTTTCTGGCCGCTGTGCACGATTATCTCCTGGCCGTAAGCAAATTCGAGCTGGTGCTGGGTGCCTCCATTGACCGTCTGTAACAACGAATACTTTTTACGAAAGAATACAAATTGATAAAAAATAAATCCATGAATGTTAGGAAAGCGATCGTGCTGAATATCATAGCGGCTGTCTTGTTCACAGCGTGCGGTCAGAATGAGAACGATGGAAATAATGGTGCTCAGGTTCGTGAGGTGGTGGTGGAAGTCCTGGGGACGGAGTATCAATCCTTTGCCGAGGTTGTGCGGGTCACCGGATCGGTTGAAGCAATGGAAGATGCCATCATATCAGCCGAGGTTGCAGGTCGTGTGCAATCAGTTGCCGACCGCGGAACACATGTCCGGAGCGGACAGGAACTGGTCAGTCTCGACGATCGCATTGTACGATCTTCTCTTGAAATGGCCCGCGCCAATTACGAGCTTGCCGAAGACGCACTTCAGCGACAGGAGCCATTACTAAGAGATTCGATCATTAGTGCGCTGCAATACAACCAGGTGCGCACACAGCGTGATCAGGCTCGGTCCCAGCTCGATCAGGCTGAAAAACAGCTAAGCGACTCAAGGATATCAGCGCCGTTCCGCGGCAGGATTGAAGATCGGATGGTTACCGCCGGCGAACTGGTAAACCCCGGGATGCCCGTGCTCAGGCTGGTCAATCTCGATCGGGTTCGCATCAACGCCGGAGTACCGGAAAGGTACATCAATGACATTCGTGAGGGAACCCCGGTTGCGATTAGGCTGGCTTCCTATAGCGGAGAGGAGTTGCAAGGGGAGGTTCGATATGCCGGCAGCCTGATTGTTCCGGAAACCCGCACTTTTCCTATCGAAATAGTGATGGATAATTCAGACAGACTGTTTAAGCCCGAAATGGTGGTCAATTTACAAATTACCAGGAGAGTTCTTGATGATGTGTTGATCGTTCCGCGAACTGCGCTGGTACGAGATGAAGATGGACTGCGGCTTTTCGTGGTCGTTCAGGATGGTGATCACACCGTGGCAGAGGCGCGAAGGGTAGTCACAGGTGCAGCATCCGGAGCAATGATCGTGATTGAAGAAGGACTGAATCCCGGTGAAAACGTGATTGTCACCGGCCAGACCAATGTGAGTGATGGCGATTTGGTGCGGATTCAAAACCGCCGAAGTTTCGAACAGTACCAATAACCCCGGATTTTGTCCAGCCTTTGGTTGACAGGCCAAAATTAAAATCGACAATGTAAGAGCATATAATTGCCTGCAGCTCCATGAAAATAATTGATCAAGCCATTAAGAACAGAACCCTGATCCTTGTTGTGACAGGGATTCTCATCGTCTCCGGACTCTATTCCTACATAACGATACCCAAGGAATCGGCACCGTCCATCGACATTCCTTTATTTATTATCAGCACCATTTATCCCGGGATCGGTCCGGCCGACATGGAGTCACTGGTCACCCAGCCACTTGAGCGTGAACTTCAAGGTATCGAAGGGGTAAGCCAGATTTCATCAACTACGTTTGAGGGATTCAGCAGTATCATTGTTGAATTTGATTTGGCTGTGGAAAATATTGTGGCCAGCCAGCGGGTAAGAGAACAGGTTGATCTGGCCCGGTCTGAAATTCCATCCGATGCAGAAGATCCGATTATCACCGAATTCAGCATTGATGATTTCCCAATAATGACAGTCAATCTGGCTGCCGACTACTCCATTGCTCAACTGACCCAGATTGCTGAGCGGCTGGAGGATGAGCTCGAGGCCATTCCCGGAGTCCGTGAAGTGGACATCATTGGCGGATTGGAACGGGAGGTACAGGTCAATGTCGATCTCAGTGCTCTGAAGGGATACAACATCTCATTCCAACAGATTATCGGCGCTATTCAGGGGCAGAATCTTACGATACCCGGGGGTAATGTGGATGTTGACCGGTTGTCATATTTGTTGCGCATCACCGGGGAGTTTCAACACCCGGATGAGATCAGTGACCTTGTCGTTTTTGCACCGGCTGGGGGTGGTGGTAATGGAGGGCCAAAACCACTTGGAATGGTGTATATGCGTGATCTGGCCGAGGTGGTTTACGGTTTCAAGGACCGTGAGAGTTACGCCCGCCTCAAGGCCTTTCGCATTGACGATGACAATGGAGACCTGATCCCGATCCCCAGGGAGGAAGTACTCGAAAACCCGGTTGTCAGTCTTGATATCAAACAGCGTTCGGGATCAAACATTCTGGAAATATCCGAGCAGGTTCATGAAATTCTGGAGTCGTTCGGTTTCCCCGCAGGTACCCAGATCGTGCTGACCAATGATGCAAGTGATGACATCCAAAATCTGATCACAGATCTTGAAAACAGCATTATCAGTGGTATGCTGTTTGTGGTTCTGGTACTAGTCTTTTTTCTCGGAATTCGCAATGCACTTCTGGTTGGGACAGCGGTTCCATTGGCAATTTTTTCCGGATTTCTGGTGATGTCCCTCATGGGGCTCACCATCAATTTTGTTATCCTTTTCAGTCTGATCATCGCCCTGGGACTACTGGTGGATAACTCTGTGGTTATCGTGGAGAACATCTATCGATTTCGGGAACAGGGAATCGAGCGATTCGAGGCGGCACAACTGGGTGCCAATGAAGTTGGCTACGCCTTGCTGGCTTCGACAGCCACTTTGGTCGCTGCATTTCTGCCATTGCTTTTCTGGCCGGGAATCATAGGCAAGTTCATGGGTTATCTCCCGATGACGCTCATTATTGTTCTGTTGTGTTCGCTTTTCATCGCACTGATCATATATCCGTCCCTGACCGGTTTTTTTGTAAGACTTGATTCCGAAAAGAAGAAAAAACGAAACCGTCTCACCACGTCGGTAATTTTGGCAGGTGTTTTTATCGTCGCAGCGGTTGTGGGCATCAACAACTACATCACCCTGATTGTTCTGGTGTTGGTGATACTGTTTTTTACCATCACGTACCGACTGGCAGTGAAACCGTTGAGTATCATATTTACCGGCAGGCTGCTACCTGCCTTTATTGAATGGTACAAAACTTTTCTCACCTGGATGCTGCAACGGAATTACAATGTTCATCGTGCCCATCTCAGGAACATGTTCAGCCTGTCGGCGTTTACATTGGGTTTTCTGCTTCTGGTAGCTGGTGGCGTCCTGTCTGCGTTTTTATCCGCTCCGGTAATCCAAATCGGTCCGATGTCTTTGCCCGCAGCTACGGCACCCATTCTCATTTTGGGGATCTTTTTACTCTTTGTGGGAATTACAGGCATTATCATTCATACGATCGAGTCGGTATTTCTTGGTGGAAGGCGCAGTGTTATTGGCGGGTTTATAGTTGGTGTAGTGTTTCTGCTAACGTTGGCAGGTTTTTCGCTGCGTGGTGCTGATGTGACCTTCGAGGTTGTTGCATCCGTGATGGGCATTCCGATTTTTGTGATGATTATTGGTTTTCTTGGTATGTTCCGCACCCGAAAGACACCGATCATTCTTTCGGATAACCGATCCCGTCTGTTGAACTCAACTTTTGGCGCCTTGTTTGCGATCCTGCTTGTATTCAACATGACGCCGACCGGTCTCAATTTTTTCCCGAATACCGATCCCAACCGAATTGACATCAATATTGAAGGTCCATTGGGCATGAATGTGGATGCCAGCAATCAGATGGTCCGGGAAATTCAAAGCAGGCTGGATGCGCTTCTGGACGAAAGCCCGGAGACCAGGGAGAGTATCAAGAACGTCCAGGTGAATGTGGGGATTGCTGCAACAGGTGGTTTTGGGGCCGGAATACCAAGTGCCGAGAGGGCAAGGATTTCGCTAAATATGGTCGATTTTTCAGATCGGCAAGAATCCAGCAGCAGGACCCTGGCCAAAGTGCGTGATGCAATCGGTGAAATACCTGATGCCCGTATACAGGTTCAGGGAATGGAAATCGGTCCGCCTACCGGAGCACCGGTAAATATTGAGATTTCGGGTCCGAATTTTAGGCAGGTGGAGCAGATGACCAGCGAGGTGAGCCAGAAGCTGCGCGAGGCTCAGTATACCAACCGAATTCCGGGTCTTGTGGGTGTGCGTGATAACGTAAGCGGCGGTCTTCCTGAATACAATATCCACATTGATCATGAAAGGGCCCGCCAGTATGGGCTCTCACTGGCTGATATCGCACAAACGATTCGTATTGCCATAAACGGATTGGAGGCCAGTACTTTTCGTGATGGAGAGGACGAATATGATATCGTAGTGCGCCTGCGAAAGGAAGATCGTGATGATCTCGACAAGCTGCGTGATCTGACCATCAACCAGATGGGGCTGCAGGTGCCGCTGGTATCCGTAGCTGAATTTGAAGAGGGGACCGGACCCGGCCGCATTACCCGGCTTGACCTGCTTCGCACCGCTATTGTTGAGGCGGATGCCGGACCGGGTTTCAGCGGGCCACAGGTATTGATGGAAGTTCAGGATTATCTTGAAGCGTACCGGACATCACTTCCGGCAGGCTATACCATGAAGTACACCGGCGAAAGTGAGGATCAGGAAGAAAGCTTTGAATTCCTGACCTTGGCACTGCTTATAAGTTTTGTACTGATCTTTCTCGTTTTGCTTGCAAAATTCAATAGTCTGATTATCCCGTTTATCATCATGATCGCAGTGGGGCTGAGTCTGCTTGGTGTAATTTTGGGACTTACCGTTACCCGTACCGAGTTCAGTGTCATGGTTTTTGTTGGTGTGATAAGTTTGGCGGGCATTGTGTGCATCAACAATATTGTACTTGTTGAATACATAAAGCAGCTCATCGACAAGGGGTTACCTCGCATGCAGGCGATTGTGGAGGCAGGATCCATTCGACTGCGTCCGGTTTTGCTGACGGCGCTGACCACCATTCTTGGTTTGATACCACTCACGTTCGGGATTGATATTGACTATATCGGATTGCTCACAAATATGGATCCGGCGTTTCAGTTCGGCACGGAAAGCACACAGTTTTGGGGGCCGATGGGCATTACCATCATTAGTGGTCTGATGTTTGCGACTTTCCTCACACTCGTAATTGTTCCGGTCATGTTTTCTGTTTTCCAATCGCTTTCAGACAGGTTGCAAAAGGCCTTCCACTCACGGGAAATGGAATAACGGCAAGGGAAACGGAATGCTGTGAATGCGAATATGAAGCAGGAAGCTGAATGGCAGTATAATCAATGCAGTCAAGTTTTCATGCCGGTGTGATGGCTACGGTGCATCGACTGATACATACCAGCCGTTCACGATCATCATGAATCCGGATTTCCCAAACGTGAATACGGTTTCCCCTGTGTGTGAGGGAAGCCGTGGCATGGACGGCCCCATTTTTTACAGAGCACAGGTGATTGGCGTTGATTTCTATCCCTGAAGCCCGTTCTTTTTTGTAATCGATGATCATTACGCTCCCAAGTGAGGCTGCCGTTTCTGCAAGAGCTACGGATGCTCCACCATGCAGAATTCCAAAGGGCTGCATGACCGAATTCGATACCGGCATGGATGCTTTTACCATTCCATCCTGTACGTCAGTAACGCTGATGGACAAACTCTCAATCAATCCGGGCCTAGCCTCTTTATTCAACAGGTTCCAGCGATCTTCAAGCTCTGGAGCAATATTCATTGCCGTTTGGTTTGATGAGGTTGTAAAATATACATCCACTGGTGACCCATACCGACCTGCGGGTTTATGCTAAAAACTGTCAGCTGCATCGCCGCGAAGCTTGATATTGCCATCTATGACTGACACAGCTTCACCGGCAATTTCAATGACACTGACCTCCCCGTCTTTGATCATCATGTTTACATGAACTATTCCCGGCCGGTTGATATTGTCTCCCTGAAGGCCACGAAATGAGAAATGCTTCTTGTTTATGTCAAGAAACCCATTTGCCCATAGAAATGCTGCCATTGGTCCGTTTGCCGTACCCGTGACCGGATCTTCGAGGATACCCAGTGAGGGAGCAAAAAATCGCATCACCCAATCCTCTTCCAGATCTCCCGTATCGGTAGTTACGACGGCAAAGCCGTTCAGATCGTGACGCTCATTGAGCTTACGCAAAAGATGCTGATTGGGTTCAAGAGTCTCCAGGCTTTCCAGGTTCCTTACCGGCACATAGCAGAATCCGTTGCCTGTGATTTGCGGCTTCACTTTCTGACTCAGCTCAATGTCAGAAAGTCCAAGCGCCCCGCAAAGATAGCGTGTATCTCCCGGATAGGGAAAAAACTGCGGCGGCGGAATAGTGAACTTGATATAGGGACGCAGATCAAACCACTCTACATCAACGGTAAGTACGCCAACGCGTGTTTCCACTAGAAACGATTGAGGCTCATTGACTTGCAGTCCGAACTCACCCTCCTCTGCCAGAATATGAAAAGCAGCTATGGTAGCATGGCCGCACAGGTCTACTTCCTGGGTTGGTGTAAACCATCGGAGCCTGAGGTCGTTGTTTTCGTTTTCGGCCGGGAGGACAAAGACCGTCTCGGAGACATTAATTTCGCGTGCAATATTCTGCATGTCGGTCGCCCTGAGTAGTTCGGCGTTTGTGATTACACCGGCCGGATTACCGGTGAAGGGTTTACGGGTAAAGGCATCAACCTGACGAAAGCGGACTATGGATGCGGCCATGCTGATCTGGTCGTTTGGTGAGTTTATGGAAAAATATCCAATTGAATCTCAATTAATTTCGATAAGTTCTACATCAAAAATAATGGTGGCATTCGGTGGAATGACCTGACCGGCTCCCTGTTCACCGTAACCAAGTTCAGGTGGAATTACAAGTGTTCTTTTTTCACCTACGGCCATGTCAAGCAATCCTTCATCCCATCCGGGAATGACCTGGCCCTGCCCGACCTGAAACACGAATGGCTGATCTCTGAGGGTAGAGCTGTCGAACATGGTACCGTCCTGCAGATAACCCGAGTAGTGAACGGAGACCATATCTCCGGCATCGGGCGATGAGCCATTACCGGCTTCGTGTACATAGTACTGAAGTCCGCTTTCCATGGTTTCCAGAGCGGTTTCATCATAGTCCCATGGCGTCGGTGGCTTCATGATAGATATCAGTTCGATATCCATTTGGATGTTTTCACCACCGGGTATGAAGCCCTCTACACCCTCTTCTCCGAAAGCAAGATTAGGCGGGATGACAAGTTTACGTTTTCCCCCTTCACGCATGCCGATCATTCCTTCATCCCAACCCTGAATCGGAAGCTGGCCAGTTCCAACCTGAACCACAATGGGTTCATCACGTTCGTAGGTAGATTCGAATACCTGGCCATCTTCAAGAGAGCCTCTGAAATGGATGGTTAAAAAATCATTGACATTAGCCTCTTCGCCGGTACCGACTTCAATGTCGGTAATTTCGAGTCCATCTTCGGTTACGGTAGTGCCGTTTTCTCCACAGCTCCAAAGCGTAAAAACCATTATTAATGCAGAAATGTAGAAAGTCAGTTGTTTCATAAGTGCGATAATTATTAGTTTTGGTACATGCATCCAAGAATAGCGGATTTTATAACGATTTCATAGTCAAAAACTATCTTGAGATTAACGATTGATATCCGGAATACGTGTCTATGATTTTTACCCCTGAACAAATATAGAAAATCAGGACCTTTCTCAAGGTAGTTTCGTAAAATGAGCCCAATTATTCAGTGCTCGTGGAAATGCTTAATGACATTGGCGAGCTTGTAGAGTTCACTGATGCCGAATACCGGTTTACATCCTGTTCTTGTGGAACGAATAAAGTGAGACAGCAAGTGCCGGGCGGGTTCGTGGAAGTCAAATCGCATGATCTCCGGTGTGTCCTGTTTTGCACCGTCCCGAATCCATTTTTTTATGATGTGTTCATTGATTTGGCACACAGCGGCCATCTTTTTCCCCATCAAAAAACGGGAGTGCCGGTTCTCCAATCCGTATGGATTCAAAAAAAGAGAGCTGGTTGAGCCGTTGCCAAAGCGAATGTGCAGGTGCTGCATGACCGGTAAACCGGCATCCTGATCGGTCGGGATATGCACATCGCCCTCAATACGCAGCATTTGACTTCGACTCCATTCCAGGCTAAGAGACACTTCCTCAAGCAGAATTCGGTAAAGTGTCCTGGAATCAGGAGTGCGCTCTGGTCCGGGCCATTCCCTGTGTATGTGTATTCTTCCCGGAGGCGTAATGTGGTTGAACAGCCACTGAGTAGCAGGAGAGAAGTGTGACCACATCGAAAACATAATAATTGCCGAGGATTCTTCGGATGCTTCAAACCATTTCCTGATCTCACGGTGATCGGTGGGGAGAGGTGCGACCCAAAGAATATGGATGCCGCGTTTAAGTGCCGAGTGAAACGAATGATTGTGCGTATCCGGCGAGGAGGCATCATTGAGTATGATACAGGCGGCTACATCATCCAGCACATCAATAGTTCGGGCCATGACAACTTCATGGACACCCGCGATGAACCTGAGATGCTGTTCCCATGTCAGTGCCATGGGTTCCGGACCGATGATGCCGACTTTCATACATATTTATGACGTATCAGAGAACCGCTGTCACCGGGGCATGATCACAGCGAGGATAACATAAAATAGAATAAATGAACCAAATCCAAAAATAGCCGCCAGTACAAATATGATACGAACGAGGGTACTGTCCCACCCCAGGTATTCTGCTATACCGCCACAAACTCCGAGGAGCACCTTGTCCGTTGCTGATTTTGTGAGTCTTCTTGTCATTGCCATATCATTTCAAAGTCAAGGTGAAGGTTTCTTTTGATGTCATACGCCGTTAAGCAAGCAAATGTTTCATCCTGGTGATACTCTTGAGGCGATAACGGGATGTGGGCGGAACGAATTTCGTTGCAATAAACTTTCTTGAGTTTTATGCCGCTGAAGAAAAAACGAATTTTTAACTGTCCTGACAGTTTATGAAAAATATCAATTCACACCGCAAAAATATCCGAATCAAAGGAGTGGCGAATGGCGAGTACGTGCTCTACTGGATGCAGATTAATCGACGGCTGCATTACAACTTCGCATTGGAATATGCTGTTGCATACGCAAACAGAATAGGCCGGCCATTGGTGATACTGGAGGGTCTGGCATGCGATTACCCCTGGGCAACTGCCAGGACATCAACTTTTATACTGGAAGGTATGGCCGAGCATGTGGGGCACCTGCGTGATGCCGGATCTGTTCTTTATATTCCATATCCGGAGCAAAAGAGTGGAAGTTATGACAAACTTGTGCGCGCTCTGTGCAGCAGGGCTGCCATCCTGATATCGGACGAATACCCGGTTTTCATTATGCGCGAGCGCAATGAAAAGCTGGAAAAAGAGCTTCAAATACCATTTCACACCATTGATTCGAACGGTATCATTCCGATGGCACTCTCGAACAAAGCGCCCTATTCCGCTTATGTATTCAGGCGGATGATGCAGAAAATGTTCCGGGAGTGCTGGGAGTATCCGCCACAGGAACACCCGCTGAAGGAGTTGCAAAATCATGGCCTTCCCGATCTCCCGAAAGAGGTTATGGATAAGAGAAAAACGGGATTGGATCGCCTGGAATCATCTGGATGCATTAAGGATTTCGTAAACGGTCTTTCCAGCTTGAACGATAATATCGGTCCGATTGAGATAAAGGGCACACGAGAGGCGGCGCTGAAACGTCTTGATGCATTTATTGGCAACGATCTGTTGCGTTATCAGGTTGATCGAAACGATCCGGACAAGGAGAGCACCAGCCGGTTGAGTCCATGGCTGCATTTTGGTAAAATCTCCTCATTTGAAGTGGTAAAGGAAGTTTTTGGCATGCAGCCGAAGGATTGGAACCTCGATGACGCGCGTCCTGTGAATGGAAAGCGAAGCGGTTTTTTTGGAGGAGATGCATCCATCGAATCTTTTCTGGATGAGATTATCACCTGGAGAGAGACCGGGTTCCATTTTGCATGGCATACCCCTGCATATGATCAGTTCGACTCCCTTCCTTCCTGGGCTCGTGAAACGCTATCGGATCACTCGGTTGACCGTCGGGATTACACATACACCTATACTGAGCTTGAGGAAGCCCAAACGCACGACCCTGTCTGGAATGCCGC
>SKXL01000183.1 GCA_007128425.1 Balneolales bacterium
CAGAACGGCAACGCCATTGAAATGGGACCGGATGGCATCCGGATCGAAAGTGCAGGCGATATTCATATCAGTGCGTCGGGTGATGTGAATGTGGAAGGGCTTAACATCTCTCATTCGGCCAGTGCCGGCTTTGAAGCCGAAGGCAACGGCGGCGCTACACTTGCCAGCAGCGCCATAACGGAAGTAAAAGGATCCGTGGTCAAGATCAACTGAACAGGCAATCAATGAACAAATAGTCTATGGACATGCAGCCTATGGACAGACAATCAACTCAACGAGCAACCAAAAGACAAGCAATCCATCTGCTAAGCAACGAATAATTATGGCATTTTCAGTCCGCATAATGGATACCACAAATCACGGCGGTACGGTCATGGGGCCGGGGGCGCCTACCGTCCTTGTCGGGGGCATGCCGGCGGCAGTCGCGACAGATACACATGTCTGCGCCATACCCCCCAATACACCCCATCCCACCGTATCCACCTTCCCGATGGGCAGCACCACCGTTCTGTTCGAAGGCAAACCTGCCCTGCGTACAACCGATGCTGCCATCTGCGGAGCCATGGCGGTGATCGGGGAACCAACCGTACAGATCGGATGAACAGCAGACATTGTAATGCATGTACCAATCGAAATCAGTAAGTAATGAACGAAAAAAGAGATTATATCGGGATTGGCTGGGGTTTTCCACCGGAATTCAGCAAGTCAAAGGGCGGGGTCCGGATGACGGATGGTATAGAGGATATCCGGAAAAGCCTTGAGATTCTCTTCACCACAGTACGAGGTGAACGTGCCATGCGACCTGATTATGGCGCGGACCTCTCGCAATATCTCTTTGAGTCACTGGATACCACCATGCAAACCTACGTCCGGGAACTGGTCCGCGATGCCATCCTGTTCCATGAGCCAAGAATTCGCCTTATCGATCTCAATCTTGAAACCATCGATGAGGAAGGGCACCTTCAGATGGAGCTTACCTGCGAAATCAAAGGCTCCAACTCCCGCTTCAATTTTGTCTTTCCCCACTATAAAGAAGAAGGCAGCGACCTGCATAAATGAGCCGACCCTGTCGATATAAAAACCTGCTGGTGCGGAATGGAACAAGCCGCGAAGAGCGAATGCCCCGGCCGCTTGACCCGGATTTCGTCAAGGTTGATGAGCGCTCAGACTCGGACATCCTGCGGTACCTGCTCGACTACTCGGAAACGCTTCAATACTACGACCTTTCGAACAAGCCTTCGGGCCACTGGAGGCCTCTTATTGAAAAGGACGTTTCAGCACTAATTGCTCTTGTGTCCGGCACGGATATCAGCCGGGAACGTGCAGCGTATGAACTGCTTCCCGGGTTGATAAAGAGCTCCTCCGACCGAAGAACCGTTGAAACCGCATTCCGGGGCCTGTTTGAACTCAACTTTGCCCTGTTCATCCGGATGAATCGCTGGTTCCGGAAAATACCCGATCAGCTCGCATTGCACTCATTTATGAAGCGGCTGATCACCTCCGGGATGAAGGATGCCATTTATGATCTTGCCGCGCTCTATAAAGGTGCCATCATATCACCATCGCTGATGAGACGGGCCGGTGATCCGGAAACACTCCACCAGGCTTCCTATCATTCGTGGGCGCAATTCACGAACACTACGGCCGAACCCGTGTGGATCAAACAGCAATTCACTGCTGATCCCTTGGGGGCGTCGGGTAGTGGAGAAAATGGTGGGGGATCCGAAACCGGACCGGGAGATTCCGGCAAAAACGGACCCGGGCTTTCCTGGGTTGATGTAATTGATTCACTGTCTCCAGACCTGTCCTCCTATGGTCCCGATCGCAAAAACTCCTCCGTCCCGGCCATCAAAAAAATCAGACACGCTCTGCCCCTGCTTGAATCGATAAGCGAACAGTGCCTCAAAACAGTTACCAGAGCTGTTAACGAATCTGCGGGATATCTGCAGGACTCTCTTGAAAATCACTCCTCGCACGAACCACACATGGGGCTGCTGCTTTCGTTTCTCCGCCTGTTTGGTCACGCGCGTGATGACATGAATACGATGACCAGGCGCCATCTCGATTTTTATTACTCCGATGTCCTGCGCTTGCAGCCCCTGCCTGCCGTACCCGACAAGGTCTATTTGATCGGCGAGGTGGCCCGGCACCTTGACGCGACCATGATCAAGCAGGGGACACTGCTTAAAGCGGGGGAAGATGAAAAGGAAACCGAAGTCCTCTACGAAGTTACACGTGACTCTTTTCTGAATAAGGCACAGGTTTCCGAAATCAGGACCGTCTACACCGGAAAAACAGAAAAAACCGGGATTTATGCCGCACCCGCAGCCAACTCCAAAGACGGTCTGGGAGCTGCATTTGATGACCCACTCACCGGATGGGCCCCGTTCGGGCAGCCGCAGCCTGAATCCGGCCGCACAATGGATGATGCGCTCCTTGGTTTTGCCGCTGCTTCTCCGGTTTTGAGAATGGCCGAAGGCGAGCGCAGCGTATTCCTGATTTTTTCATCGGAATCAAAACCGGATCTGGACAAACCAGCAGGGACATGTTTCCGGGCATTCATTACGACCGACAGCGGCTGGTATCCGGCAGAAGTTGCGGACCCGACGAGCGCGGAGTTTACAAAACACGCGGAAGTGGATACGGGGTGGATGCTCAAGGTCCGCCTGAACAACGGTGAGCCGCCTGTAATCGATTTTGATCCGGAAGTCCATGAAGGCCGGTTCCAGGTCGGTTCACCCGTACTAAAAATTGAGTTGATACCGGATGACGAACGCCACATCTACCACTCCCTCCGGAGCTTCCGGATCACCCGGTGCAGGGTGGCCGTCAGTGTCAGGGACATCAGCAGCCTGGTGCTCCAGAATGACCTTGGCCGGCTGGATCCGTCCAAGCCTGTTTTCCCGTTCGGACCCCAACCGGATGCCGGTTCGCGTTTCCTGATCGGCAGTCACGAAATTCTCTCCAAAAATGTTACCTCCCTTTCGCTAAAATTAACCTGGACCGGCTGGCCGAAAAATGGACTAAACAACTACTACCGGAATTATGGTCAAAATTACAATGAGAGCAGTTTGCGGGTGGACGGGCTGGTCCTTTCACCTGCCGGATGGCTTAAGACGCAAAATGTCGGGTTATTCAGCAGCAGTGTGAACATAGCACCCGGTCAACTTGCCGGTGAAGATCCCGACTTGGCGGATTTCCGGTCATACCAGGCGGGCATGACCGGCGGTTTCATCGGTTTTGAACTTGTTTCGCCGGATGACCCGTTTTGGCACCGGCGCTACCGGTCAAGACTGGCCGAGTTTGCCGTGAATGACGACATCTCATCTCCACCCACGGAGCCGTTCATCCCCAAAATCGGTGAGATCAGGGCCGATTACGACGCCGTTGCCGAAATTTTATTTGAGGAAGCACCCGATGTGGCGGCCGGTCGCCACGTGCTGCATCATCTCTATCCCTTCGGAAGCGATCCGCAGCTCCGTGCGGATTCGGCGGTTTCCAGCCGTCCATTCCTGCTGCCTCAATTCTCGGCAGACATCGCATCGGGAACCGAAGTCTCAGACGGTGAGCTCTTCATTGGACTAAAGTCACTGAAACCGCCACAGAATGTCTCCATGCTGTTTGTGGTCAAGGAAGGCAGCGAGGATCCGGAACGCAAGGAGACGGCCATCCGGTGGTTCTACTTGTATAATAACCGGTGGCGGCGACTCAAACCGCAGGAGGATTATCGCGACGAAACCCTTGGCCTGCAAAAAACAGGGCTAATCACATTTCAGATACCCGGAGATGCGACATTAGGCGACCCCCTTTTGCAGACCGGCAAGCCACTTCACTGGATCAAGGCATCGGTCGCCAGGCAGGCCCGGCGCTTCCCAAAACTGATCGACATCCGCGCCCAGGCCTTTCCGGCTTCCTTCAAAGACCGCGACAACGATCCCGAATATCTTGCAACACCGCTGCCCGCCGGCACAATTGCAAAGTTCAAGCAGTCGCGGTCCGACATCAAATCGGTCGATCAGCCCTGGTCATCCGTCAGCGGCAGGGTGTCCGGCCGCGGAAACGATCACTATCGCAGGATCAGCGAGCGGCTCAGGCACAAGGACCGGGGAGTAGCCATTCATGACTACGAGCGGCTGGTTCTTCAGGAGTTTCCCGATATCTGGCTGGCAAAATGCATCAACCATTCGGCCTATGATTACGAAGAGTCCGGCGGCGAACTGACCACGGCCGAATTTGCCCCGGGATACGTGTCCCTGCTCCTTGTACCGGATCTGTCCAATCAGAATATCATGGATCCACTGCAGCCAAGAGCAAGTTTTTCAAAACGGCTGGAAGTCCGCAATTACCTGCGTGGCAAACTCCCGGCCTTTGCTGCTGAAAAACTGACCGTCATCAACCCCCGCTTTGAACCGGTACGGATAGAACTTAATGCCGTTTTCCGTGGGGATGCGGATGTCGGTTTCTTCAAGAAAAAGCTATCGGAGGATATACGCGGGTATCTGTCCCCATGGACATTGGGACGCAAGGAAGCCTTCCGTTTTGGCGGCGCCATCCACAAATCGATGATCGTCAATTTCATTGATGAGCTGAACTATGTGGATTTTGTAACCGATGTTCGAATGTTCCACAAAACCGAAGCCACCTTCCATGAAGTGGATGAGGCGACGGCCGCATCCTCCCGCTCCGTTCTGACTTCGGCGGAAAAACACATCATCCACAACGGGTCGGGGGCAGCATGAAACAGGCGGCTACCATATCACGGAACCCTGCGCTCACCGCCGGCCAGGACTATGCCAAACTCCGGCAGGAGGGATTGCAGCACATCGAGCGGCTGTCCAGCGACCTGTGGACCGATTACAATGCGCACGACCCGGGTATCACGCTGCTTGAACTGCTTTGCTACGCCATCACCGATGTGGGCTGGCGCACCCGCTATCCTGTCAGGGACTTGCTGGCCGATCGATCCGTCACCTCACCGCCTGCCGACAAGCAATTCTACACCTCCCGGGAAATTCTCAGCTCGGCTCCGGTCACCATCAACGATTACCGCAAGCTTCTGATCGATATCAGGGGTATTAAAAACGCCTGGATTGAAACCGCTCATAAACCCGGTCCGGATGTCTTCATCAACCACCGCCGAAGCCGGCTGCAGTACGATCAGGAGGAAAACCTGATGCAGCTCAATCTGAGAGGGCTCTACAATATCACACTGGAGCTGGACCATGATCCGGTTTCCGGTGATCTGAACCACTACACTGTCGAAATTCCTCTTGGTGATGACATCCCGCTGCACCAGGAAAAGATCATCGTCGACCTGCCCGCCTGGGATCGCCTGTTCGATGACCGGAAAGCGTTTCGCAGGGTAAAGAGCGTCAAGCTGACGGTTAAAGAGCCGGAAGGCCGGTTCCATTTCCACAGTGAGGTGTCGGTTCTGTTTGATGATGACGAGGAGCAAGTCCGGAATGTTCGTGTGCGCGCCACAGGCAAGGACCGGCCCATAGCGCAAGTCCGCGACCAGATCAGACGGCATGGTGTCGAAGCGCTGTACCTGGGTAAAATCAATGCGGCGCTTCAGATCGTATACCGTGCATGGAATGTGCTGCATACCCACAGAAATCTCTGCGAGGATTATGATCAGTTGAAGGGCCTTGACATCGAAGAAGTGGGACTTTGTGCCGACATCACTGTCTCGACCGATGCTGATCTGGCCAAAGTAATGGCCGCCATCATTCACGCCGTATCCACCCATATTGCACCAAATGTGCCGTTTCATTCATTGGGCGAACTCCTGAAACAGGGCATGCCCGTTGAAGAGATTTTTAACGGACCGGCGCTCGATCACGGTTTCATCACCGATGCCGACCTGGAATCCTCCCGGCTGAAAACCCGTATCAACGTATCCGATCTGATCAATCTGATCATGGATATCGAGGGGGTGGTTTCAATCCGGTCGATATCGCTGGCAAGCAGCTACAAGGGCGAGCTGGTGGAAAGGAATGCCGAGTGGCGACTGGATATCACGGATGGCCGGGCCCCCAGATTGTCCACAGACAGGTCGAAAATCGTTTTTTACAAGGATAACATCCCCTTCCATGCCAATCGCGAGCGAACCGATCAATTGCTCCGTGACATGCAGATATCCGAGCGCGAAGCCAAGCTTTCCCCGGAAGAGCAGAACGACCTGCCGGTTCCAGAGGGTGAAAACAGGGGTGTCACCGATTTCACCTCGGTGAGGGTAGATCTGCCCGATACATACGGGGTAAGCCGCAGCGGCATTCGGGATCCGCTCACACCTGTAAAAAAAGCCCGCGCCGCCCAACTGCAAGCATTTTTGACGCTTTTTGATCAGCTTCTGGCCAACTACCTCGCCCAGCTTGCCAACCTGAAGCACCTGTTCTCGTTCGATCGTACACTTCGCCGAACCTATTTCAACCAGATCCTGTTCTCTCTGCCGGAATCCGCGTTGCCGTCCACATCGGAGTGGAACACCATCCTCCCGGGATCCGGCACGGTATTCGGCAAGGAGGATCCGCCCCGCATCTGGATCGTGCTGCTGCACTTCATCCGATTTGTGGATGAGCGGGGATTTTCACCCGGAGATCTGCACGACCGCGAGCAGCTGCAGCAACTCCGGAATGAGTTTCTGGCAGCCACGGAGCTTCCGGATAGTGAGATTATTCAGTATATCCGGCACCTGGACGCCATTATTGAATCCCCGGACGGTTTCCGCGAGCGCCGCAACCGATTCCTGGATCATCTTCTGGCACGCTTCGGGGAATCGTTCACCGATTATATGCTGCTGGCCCACACCGCCGGCGATCCGGAGGGGATGGACCGGCTGATCGATGACAAAATCCGGTTCCTGGAAGAGGTGCCCGCCCTGTCGTCGGAGCGCGGCAAGTCATATGACTACACCGACAAGGACCGGCTGTGGAACACCGATAACGTATCCGGCTACAAAAAACGGCTCTGCCGGCTGCTCGGAATCCGCAACTACAACAGGCGCTCGCTGATCTGCAGGGAGGCGGACAAGTTTTTCGACGTCTACGAGGATGCGGCGGGTGAATGGCGATTCCGGTTCCGTGACGAAGACGGATCCGTGCTGCTTCGGAGTTCCGGATTTCCCACGGAGGAGGTCTGTGAAAAAGCGGTCGAAACCGTCAAGAGACTGGGTGGCGAGGAGGATCATTACGTGTTCCTCATCTCAAAAGACAATCGCTACTACTTCAATCTCCTGGACGAAGAAGGCAGCGTTCTGGGTACGGGACAGCTTTTTGTCAGCGAAGAAAATCGAAAATTCGGCCTCAAATTCCTGACCAACAAACTCGGGATCTGCAACAAGGAGGGATTCCATCTGGTGGAACACATCCTGCTTCGTCCGCAACAGAGTGGGGACCCATTGCTGCCCGTCTGCCTGTCAGGCGAGGGAACCGGATGTCCCGGATTCCGGGATCCCTATTCATTCCGGCTGTCCATCATTGTGCCATACTGGCCGAGGCGATTCCGTTCGATGGATTTCAGGCGCCTGTTTGAAAAAACGGCCCGGCTCGAATTGCCGGCGCATATCCATGCCAAAATCTGCTGGGCCAATGAAAAAGACATGGAAAAATTTGAAAAGGCATACCTGGACTGGCTCAAAGCAAAAAGCCGTCCTGTCGGCAATGACCTGGCCGGCGCCACCGGAAAACTGATCCGGGTTATGGCAGGCATCCGGAGTGTCTATCCGGTGTCAAAACTCCACATCTGCTCGGAAGAAGATGAACAGAATCCGATTCTGCTGGATCGATCCATTTTGGGAACCATTAAGTATGAAGAGTCATGACCAAAACATATAACACCTACCCGATTTTTGAAGGAGACCAGGTTCTGACGGCACAACACCTGAAC
>SKXL01000036.1 GCA_007128425.1 Balneolales bacterium
CGGTACGGATTGTGTTCAACGCTCAGTTATTAGGCAATCGCAGCAATGAGGCAAATTGTATATGTACCGACATGGTAAACGGATTTTGAAACAAAGGGAGGAAAGCAGTATTATGGTCAACCCTTCCGTAGCCATCATGGGCTCCAAACCCGATAGTACACTGCCCGATTGCGAAACTATCTACTTTGTCAATGGCAGTATCATCCTGTTTCAGGACCTGGTCAGTGACGGCAAAGAGATCGTAAACGTAATCAATGGCAACAGTATCCGGAACTTCGAACGGATTGAGCGATATCAGGCAACGGGGGCGCCTATTGGAACCCTGATCAGCAATATGCATAAATACAGGGATACCCGATTCGTCCTCTACAATACCGAGGAGAACGACAGTGTCAATATTCTTCTGGATCTCGGAATTCAGCCGGAAAACATCCGTGTAATTACCCGGGGCGAGCGAGATGCCATCCTCAAAAAAATTAGCGGTTACAGGATGCCGCTGGGTATTTTCAACGCATGGCGTGAGTTGTCCCTTTATGAATTTGCGCGACTCACATACGCCGGAATCCTGAAACGAAATGTATATGAGAAAAAAGATTTTTCACCCTATCTTCGCCCGTCAACCGGCATGTTCGCCGTGCTTTTCGCCATCGACGAAAATGGTTACAAAAGCCGATACGAAATTGCCGGTATCAGTTTCGAGCGTCGCGATACCTACAAGGTGAACAAAAAGGTGGTGCAGACGGATATGAAAAACCAGATCAACCTGCAGTGGCACATCATTCCCGACAGAAAGGTGGCCAAAAAGCTCCTGAGAAATAAAAAACTGGACCTTATCATCCATAAATAATAAAAATCAGACAAATCCATGCCGGCAAACAAAAAAGTAAAACAAGTCTACGTAGGAATGAGTGCGGATCTGGTCCACCCGGGTCACCTCAACATCATCAGAGAGGCTGCCAAACTGGGTGAATTGACCATAGGTCTGCTAACAGATGAAGCCATCGCCAGCTATAAACGAATGCCTTATCTAGAATACGAGCAGCGCAGGCAGGTGGTCGAGCAGCTCAAGGGTGTTGCCAGGGTGGTTCCGCAATTACAGCTGGATTACCGTCCGAATCTGAAAAAGCTCAAACCCGACTATGTGGTGCACGGGGATGATTGGCGTGAAGGACCGCAAAAGCGGACACGACAGCAGGTCATTGATTCCCTGAAAGAGTGGGGCGGCGAGCTCATCGAGATTCCGTATACCAAGGGGATCTCCTCTACCAAGCTGAACAAGGCATTGCGCGAGGTGGGAGTTACCCCGGATGTGCGCCGCAACCGGCTGCGACGCCTGATCAACACCAAGGAAGTGGTGCGTATTATTGAAGCGCACAGCGGTCTATCCGGACTTATTGTTGAGCACACCCACGTGAATATGAACGGGATCCGGCAGGAGTTCGACGGCATGTGGGCCAGCAGCCTCACCGATTCCACCATGAAAGGCAAGCCGGACATCGAGGCGGTGGACATCACCGCACGCATCGGCAATATCAACGACCTGCTTGAGGTCACCACCAAACCGATCATTTTCGATGGAGACACCGGTGGCAAAGTCGAGCACTTCGGCTTCACCATTCGCACCCTGGAGCGGCTGGGCGTCTCGGCCATTATAATTGAGGACAAGGTCGGTTTGAAAAAGAATTCACTTTTCGGAACCGATGTTCCCCAGCAGCAGGACACCATCGGCAATTTCAGCAACAAGATCAAGGCCGGAAAGGCGGCGCAAATCACCGAAGATTTCATGATCATCGCACGGATCGAAAGCCTCATCCTCAAACAGGGTATGAAAGACGCGATGGATCGCGCCAAAGCCTACATTGATGCCGGAGCCGACGGCATCATGATCCACTCCAAGGAAAAGAAGCCGGACGAGATTCTGGAGTTCTGCGGGCATTTTGCCAAATTTGAACGCAACGTGCCGCTGGTTGTGGTGCCCTCCAGCTACGACACCATAACCGAAAAAGAACTGGCCGAAGCCGGCGTCAACATCGTTATTTACGCCAATCAACTGCTTCGCAGCGCCTATCCCGCCATGGTCGACACGGCCAAACGCATTCTCACCCATCGGCGCGCCTACGAAGCGCGCGACAATATGATGTCCATTAAGGATATTATCCATCTCATACCCGACGTCCAATGATTGTGAATGGCCAGGTTTTGACAGCAGCCAGGAGTGAACGTAACACCGTCACTCCCATGTTGCCATTTAAACAAGCCATGGAAAGACCCTGTATGCTTCAGGAATTACTTATCAATAAAATCAAGACGGAAGTAGAGCGCAGATTTCTTAACAGAAAATACAGGGGTTTTGAACTCTGCCAGATCATTGAAGACAAAATGTACTGGAAGGTGATGGAAGATCCGGAAATCGAAAGACTGTTTCGGTCCGGCAGTCTCCGGGTGGATGAAGCACGGATTGATCGGGTTATCAACGAAAAAATTGACCAAATCAGAATGGGGCCACTGGAGTACCCCATCCGGGTGATCAAGGATGTGTTGCTTTGGCTCCTGTCCAGAGTTCGGCGTGGAAATAAAACACCGGTAGATGTGGTGATTCCGGTAAATCAGAAAAAATATTTCACGTACACCGAAATGATCATGGAGCGTCTGGAGCAGGAGGGCAAGGTGGCCAGGTATTATGTCTTTAGCAAAGCTCGTCGTGAAATTAACGGAGCGGTGGGCCGCAGCCGGCTCATGAAGGAAGGTCGAACGTTCCCCATATTCTGGAATCCGGCATACTATCTTGCTGCCAACGTTTGCCGGTCCATCGACAAGGTGCTGGGTACCTGGCTCGATTACCGGCCCCAAAAAGCACTGATTGTCGAGGGAGACACTTCCATACTTCATACCATTGGATTCGTGAGCAGGGTCACCGGATGTGAAACAAGTTGCCTGCAGTGGGGCTCCATCGGTACGTCGGTGCCAAAGACGGGCTGGCGGAACATGCCGTTTGATCGTTTTCTGGCCTGGGGCGAATTCTTCAGGGAAAGTGTCGAATTGTACAATCCCGGTATCGAAGTGCGCACCGTCGGCCATCCCAACCTGGATGTACGAACCGGCACCAAGACAAGCGGTATCCGTCACAAGACGGATGACTCCCCGCGTATCGTCCTGTTTGCCGTTCAGAAGATCATGAAGCCGTTTATCAACGGAGAAGATCTGGACCGGTTTATCCATACCGCCGTTGATACGGCCAGGCAAATGCCGGAGCACACGATCCGCATCCGAAGCCACCCCAATTACCCTATACCTGCTGAAATCAAAAAGAGATACGCGCATATCAGAAACATCGAGTGGCACGACTACTTCAGCGCGAGCCTGGATGAAAGCCTGAAAAATACGCTGGTTTGTGTGACCATATCATCCACACTTTCATTCGAAGCGATGAATTACGGGGCTGTGCCGGTTTTCCTGAAGGTGAACAATATCAGGCTTTATCTGCATGGTATCGGACATCTGTTTAATAAAATAACCGGGAACGGGATCCGTCACGTTGCCGAACCGGATGAAATCGTGGATGTCATCAAAACGATTGCAGCGATGAACCTGAACAACTTTGATACCGATTTCCTGTTCAAAGAGACAGGGCGTGCAGCAGTAAATAACATCGTTGCTGAACTGAATTAACCAAAATGCTGCCAGGTCGGAAAAGAGACCTGAAAAAGCAAAACCCATTATGAAAAAAAGTACGAGGCCCTATTTTTCCGTTGTAGTGCCGGTATATAACAAAGGACCGCACATTTACCGGGCGCTGCAGTCTGTGCTGGACCAGACCTGTTCCGATTTTGAGATCGTGATCGTCAATGATGCTTCCACCGACAACAGTATGGAAGAAGTCAACGCCTTCGAAGATCCACGCATCCGCCTGTTTGAACGCAGCCGGAGCGGACCGGGCGGGTACGCTGCGCGCAACCTGGGTATTGAAAAGGCCAATGCGGAGTGGATTGCATTTCTGGATGCCGACGACGAATGGAACCCTGATCACCTTGAAAACTATAAGGAGCTGATCCGTACCTTCCCGGAAGCGCAAGTGCTGGGATGTGGTCGCGAGATCGTCCAGCCGGGAGGTGCCATACGGACCGGGGACTATTTTAAAATACATGCCGCTGATGGAAGCCACTATCTCACCCTGGATGGGTATCTTGAGGCGTACATATCGGGTTTGCGACCTTTGTGGACCTCGGTGACATGTATCCGCAAACAGGTGCTACAGCAAGCCGGTGGTTTTCCTGCCGGTCGCGCCAGGCGGGGCGGCGATATCGATACCTGGCTGCGGTGTGTTGAATATGCCGGCGGAATGGCATGGAGCGCCCATATCGGAGCCAGGTACTTCAAGGATTCGGTGAATATGGTCACCAATAATACGGTGAATACCGCGGAAGTCGAACGTGCAACCGTCAAAGTATTGCTGAAACGGCATTCCGGTAAAACGGCCGTCCTGCTCAAGAAATTTGCCAACAACCGGACCATGAAGGCCTTTAAAGAACATAGAAAGGTGAAGGGCCGAACCAAACTGAGCTATCTGACCCGGCTCTACTTCTCCGCGTTGCCTTTCAACAAGATATCGGGTAAGCTCGGGTTGAACAGGAAAAATCGGACCGACAGGAAAGAACAGACCGGCAACAAGTCACATGCCTGAATTTGACATTACGCCATATCGTACTATTTTCTTTGATTTTGACGGAGTAGTGGCCGATACGAACAGCATCAAGAAAACGAATATCCGCAATGCGGTGTCGGATCATCTGGACGATGAAGAAGGAATACAGTCGTTCGTTGATTTCTTCACCGGCAACAATGGCATCCCGCGGGAGGAGAAAGTGAATTCGGTTTTTGACCGTGAAACCGCAGAGCACATACTGAAGGCCTATGGCGAGTTGAACCGGGCATCGTTCACCCGAATGAAAACCACCCCCGGCTTTCACAGGTTTTTCAAAAAATGCAAAGCTTCCGGCGCCGTCATCCATGTACTGTCGGGAGGCGATGCCGGCGAGATTACAGAGATACTGCAGCAGAACAACGCAGATCGTTTTGACGGCATATTCGCCGGACCCGATACAAAATCAACCCATCTCGAACGTCTGAAGTTCGACAGACCGGCACTGCTCATCGGCGACAGCAGGCACGATCACGAGGTGGCCATGGAGTTCGGCCTCGATTTTATCTTCATGAAGAAGTATACGCAATTTTCAAAATGGGAGGAGTATTTCCGTGACAATCAATGCATCAAGATCATCACTAACTTCGAGGAGCTGTTATGATTAAAATCGGAATCAACGGATTCGGACGCATCGGGCGTGCATTTACCCGAATCAATTTGAGACACAAATTGTTTCAAATTGTGGCATTGAACGATATCGACGAAGATATCCACAACCATGCCTACCTGCTGAAGTACGACACAACCTACGGTAAACTTCACGACGACAAGGTGGAGGTGGATGGCGATGCGATAAAAGTGAATGGACAGCACATGAAACTGTACCAGGAGAGGGAGATCAAAAACGTACCGTGGTCATCACTGGGTGTCGATATTGTGATCGAAGCATCGGGTGTGTTGCAGAATGTTCTGCAGGCCGGAGAAGTGATTGGCGGTTCGGTCAGGAAGGTCGTTGTGACCCACGCCCCCAATGAAGGTGTCGATTTTTCATACATGTACGGTGTCAATTCCGAAGCGTATGACAAGGACCGGCACCATGTGGTCAGCAGCAGCATCTGTGATGCCAATGCCCTGGCGCCGTTTTACACACTCATAGAGAAAGAATTTGGCATTGAAATGGGAGAGGTGACCACGCTCCATCCCTGGCTGTCGTACCAGAACCTGCTCGACGGCACGCTGAAGTCGGTTTCAAGTCCGGGCCACCTCTGGCGCGATTATGCCCTTGGACGCAGCAGTGTCGGAAGTCTCATCCCCAAAGAGACCACGCTCTGCAATGCCATGCACAAGGTGCTGCCCGAAAGCTCCGAAAAGCTCCACGCCGCCTCGTTCCGTACGCCAACCTCTATCGTCTCCTCGATCGATGGCGTATTCCTGCTTGAAAAAGAGACCGGAAAAGAGGAAATTGTCCGCGCCCTGGAAGCGTACTCCAAAACCTATCCCGGCGTGCTGAAACTCGACGGCCGTTCCCTCATTTCCATCGATTACCTTGGAAACGAAAACGCCGCCGTGGTGGATATGCGCTGGCTGCATCTCAACAAGGGGAGAATGCTGAAGTTCGTCCTTTGGTACGACAACGAATGGGGATATACCAGCAGGGTATACGAAATTGCAAAACGACTGTTGTGAATAAACGAATGGAAATTGTCCGATACAAGCTGCGGAGCGAGCGGGAGATGGATGGCGGCAGCAGCACCACCTTTGGCCTTGTCGACAACGGCGCCATAAGACGCATCACCGGAAGCATCTTCGATGCTAATCCCGAGACCGGCGGTGATGAGATTCCACTGAATGCCGTTGAACTGCTGGCACCTGTCGAACCCGGTAAAATCATCGCACTGGGCTACAACTACAAGGATCTGGTCGGCGAACGCGACACCTACGACGAACCCGTCATCTTCTTCAAGCCGACGTCGGCGGTGATCGGACCCGGTGCGGAGATCGTCATCCGGGAAGACAACAAGGTCTGGACCGAAGTGGAACTGGCCATCGTCATCCGAAAGCAGTGCCGAAATGTGACGATATCACAGGCGCCGGATGTAATCCTCGGATACACCGTCGCCAACGACGTGACCATGAGCAACTGCCTGGATCGCGATCACCACCTGGCCCGCTCTAAGGGGTGGGATACCTTTTGCCCCCTCGGTCCGGCTATCGTATCCGGTGTGGATACATCCGCGCTTCCCATGACCAACACCATCAACGACAAGGTGATGCAGCAGAGCGCCACGGACAAGCGCATCCTCGGAGACGCCGAAGTCGTCAGCTTTCTCTCGCGCTTTTTCACGCTGTTTCCAGGGGATGTGATTCTCACCGGCACCCCGGCCAACGCCGAAAATTCGGTCATTGCCGGTGGCGAAGTCGTGGAAGTGTCGATAGAGGGCATCGGAACTCTGTCAAACACCGTGCGGACTGACTATTAGATGTATTCCACTGTTGCATTTGAAATACAGCACTTCAGCACGGACCCAGCGACAGGTGAAAAGACGGTGTTGTCTTGAAATGATTCTTATCAGGACGATTCTAACAGAATGAGAATCATATAATTAAAAAAGTATATAAAAAAAACGGAAACGCAACAAACCGACATGAGACAAGTAATTGTAATACCCGCCCGAATGAAAAGCTCACGCCTTCCCGGCAAGGCAATGATTGAGATCATGGGCAAGCCGGTCATCCGCCACGTATGGGAACGCTGTGCGCAGGTGCACCCCGAAAAAGACATCTACCTTGCCACCGAAGACGACGTGATCACCGAATACTGCGAAAAAAACGGGATGAACTGTGTGAATACCGGTCCCGCCGAGTGCGCGACCACTCGCATCAAACTGATCAGCGACCAGGTGGAGGCCGACAGCTATCTGAATATACAGGGCGACGAACCGCTTGTGAATATCAATGACCTTCGGGCTCTGCTGAAATACAACCGGGAGCATCCCGACCGCATCGTCTTCGGCAAGACCGTATGCCCCGAGGCCGATTTCGACGATCCGTCGAAAGCCAAGGTGGTCTGCGCATCCGACGGACGCCTGTTGTTCACCTCCCGTGCCGGCATCCCTCTGGATATCCGTGGCAACTTCGTATCAGCCGATAAGGCGATATGGCTGTTTGCCTTCAACAAACAGGCGCTGGACC
>SKXL01000084.1 GCA_007128425.1 Balneolales bacterium
CGCAGGGAGGTTTTAATGTCCGATATTCAATGAATCCAATTGTCTCGTTTCACGGAGATATGGGATTTGGCCGGTTTCGCTCAGCGAGCTCCATGCAGAGTTCAACTGGATTTGAGAATAACTATTTCACTGTCGGTGTGGGTACCCGGATGAACCTGCTACGCATGCTAACCGGTCCGAATTCGGTCACCGACAAATTCAGTTTATATGCCTCGACCGGAATTGGATTAATGCGCGGTGACCTGAATGTCAGCAGCACCCAGGCACCCGGTTACAGGAGCAGAGACAGTAAGGTTAATGCCGTTGTTTTGCGCATTGCCACAGGTGCTAGTTACCGGATCAACCGAAGGATGGACATTTTCGTCCAGGCACAGTTCAACCATTCTGACAGTGATTTCCTTGATGGTTATGAACGTATCGATGGTGGCAGCACGGGGCGATTTACCGGTGGCGACTCCTTTTTCAACACGAGTGCCGGTATTACAGTCAAGTTTGGGCGCAGCAACGTAAGGCACTTCGACTGGTATCAAAGAGATCAACGCTCGGAGCCAATGACACCGTCATTGCACGCCGATCTGGCCCGCATGCAAGCAAATCTCGAGCAGAAAGAGCGGAAGCAGCAGCTGCTGGCTGAGCGCCTTCAGTCCATGAATCAGACACTCAACGAGTTCAGTCATCTGATCAACGATGCACGTGATGACCGGTTCGATCGATACAATGACCAGTTGGAACGAATGCAAAACCGGCTGGATATGATGCAGTCCGATATCAATGACATCACGGAAATGGCAGAAATACGCCGTGAGGAAAGGCCGGAATTCCGATTCTTTGTTGTTGCTGCGGTATTCAGCAGTATGGAAAGGGCCGAACGCGAATTGCGTCAGATTAAAAATGCCGGGTTCGATCAGGCAACCATTGAAAGAGACCGCAGAAGAGACTACTATCTTGTGAATTACAGTGGTCATCCGACACGAGAAGAAGCATTGCAGGAAATGCAAAGAGTACGGGTGGAGATCAATCCTGAATCATGGGTCTATGTTAAATGAAAAGGATAATTAGATGAAGTTTTTTGTCGTCTTCGCATCAACCTTCATGCTTCTGGGTTCACTTTCTGTATCCGGAGCGCGGGCAGAGGAACAGCCTGGCCGGTGGAACCTGGATTTAAAAGGTGGGGTTACATCCGGACATTTCACATTTGACTCCCGGGTTACCGGCCAGGGAGGATTCAATATGCGGTACTCCATGAGTCCGATGATTTCATTTTATGGCACTTTGGAAGCCGGGCAATTCAGTGCTTCCAGTGAGGTGATGAATCAAACCGGCTTTACTAATGATTACTTTGCCGCCGGACTCGGAACAAGAGTAAACGTGCTTCGAATGCTCACGAACTCATCGGGAGTATCCGGGAGAATTGCATTGTACACCACAGCAGGCATTAACCTGCTGAGGTCGGATGTAAGAGTAAACAACCTGAACTATCCGGGTTATGCTGCAAAAAATTATACAGGTATGGCCTTGATTATGCGGACCGGCATTGGAACGGCATTTCGGATCAGCAACCGCATCGACCTCTTTCTGCAGACCGAGCTCAATCACTCAGACAGTGACCTCCTTGACGGATACGAGCGTATTCCCGGCAGCGGTGAGAATACCGGATGGATAAGTGGCGGAGATTCGTTTGTCAATACCAGTGCCGGCATCTCCCTGAAACTGGGGGGAACCGGTGTTCGTCATACCGATTGGCATGATGGCCATTACAGATCCGGCACACCATCACCGGCATTGGAAGCAGAGATAGCCAGGATGAAGGCCGAACTTGAACGAAGTGACCGGATCAAACAGCAATTTGCCGAGCGGCTTCAGTCACTGAACCAAACGCTTAACGAATTCAACCACCTGTTTACCACTACCTACCAGGATCAGTTGACATCCCATGACCGACAGCTTCAAAACCTGCAGAACCGCATGGATATAATACAATCAGAATTGGATTCTCCAGCCCCAACTTCTGCCGTCCAGGACCTGGATGTTACGGAAAATCGCTATTTGATTGTAGCCGGTGTATTTCGAAATCGGGATAATGCCGAACGGTTACGTGAGCAGTTATTGGCGGAAGGATTTTCCCGGGCCATCATCAAAGCTGACGCAGACCGCGATCTTCACGTGGTGGCATATAGTAGTCACCCGTCACGAGAACAGGCAGAAACAGAGCTTTTAAGAATAAGAAACGATTTCAATCCGGATTCCTGGATTTTTACAAGGTAGGAGATGTTGGTTCAGGCGAGTCACTCATCCGATCCGTAAAGCAAGTTGGATACTCCTGCAATAAATCCGGCAACCGGTTCTTCTTCGGAGTTATGTACCTCCAGTCTGCCATTTGCCAGGGCCGTCCGAATGGCATCCGGATCGTAACGCAGCCCGGTCAACCGATGACTAATTGTATCAAGAACTTTTTTTCCGGTCTCAAAATCCAGCGTTGAAACATCCGTTGTTCGCGTGAACGATCCGGCAGGCCTGTCCGGCTTTGCAGCGTAAAGCTGCAACTTCTCAATATGCCCTTTTTGCACTTCCAGACTGAGTGTGACATTCAAATCCTTCAGCAATCGAGAGCGCGTAAGTTGAAATCGCGGCGATCTGCCGATATTCCACTCCCATGTGCGATAGCGGGAATCTCTAATTTCACGGATGCGCATGCGGTCCGTTTTGCTCAGGGTATACCGGGAATCCGGGCGTCCATCCGGAATCAGTCCATGAAACAGGCAGTTCCGGAATGTTATGATGTCCATTGGTTCACGCAGAAAACCGGAAATATTGGCAACCGCACTCCGGACCGATTTGTGGCTGCGCGATTGAATCTTTTTCATACGGCCGGATAAAATCCGGTCGATTTCATCAAGCTTTGAGTCAAAAAGTAGAGTGCCGTGGCTGAACATGCGGCCTTTGGATGAAAACTGTGCACTGCCCGATATCTTCCGGCCGTTCGCCAGGATATCGTTGCGGTCGTTCATTTCTGCCGGAACACCATGCGAGCGAAGAATACGCACTATCGGGGCATTGAAAAAATGAAAGTTATGCAGACGCGACTGTTCGTATCGGGTAATGAAACTGAAGTTCAGATTGCCGGGATCGTGGTAAACCGTGCCTCCACCTGACAGCCGGCGAAGCACCCGGATACCGCTTTCCCTTGTGTAGGTGTCGTCAATTTCTTCCAGGACATTCTGATTTCGTCCCACTATCACAGACGGATTATTCCTGTAAAGCATCAGGTAGTCATGCTCCGGGGCCAGGTAGCGAAGAGCATACTCCTCTATGGCCAAATTTGTGGCCGGATCGGTGATGTCTTCGTTGTCTATGAAAACCAGTGATTCCATGTGGTTGGGTTCTGTTATTCCGGGCTGAATTGCAACATTAAGATAATGATTTCATAACACCAGGTCGCATTGTGTTAGTTTTTCAAAGAAAATAAAACACGTCATAAAAAAATAAAGAGACCCGAAACTGATTGCAGCAACTGATATTCACCTGAACTGCCGAAGTGATTTTCTGAGTTGGGATGCTTACCTTCTCAAGATGTTTGGAATAAAAGAAAAAATGCGTGAATGCCCTTCCTGCGCTCTTGAGTCTTCGATAGAAGAGGAAGTGTGCCCCTACTGCGGCTATGAATTTCCACCGGAACAAAAAGGTACCATGATTATGGCCTGGCTGTTTGTTCTGCTGATTATATTGTGGCTTGTAACCCGGTGGTAGTGTTTTCGATCAGGCGGATGTAAAAGGCGATCATTTCCGCGTAATTATCTATTCCTATTCGCTCGTTTGTTCCGTGAATCCGGCCACGGTCATCCGGTCGGACGCGAATTGGTCGGAATCGAAGCAGGTTTTCAGTCACTTCCGTAAAATGGCGCGAGTCCGTTGCCGCAAGGAACATGGCCGGAGCAACGGGAACGTCAGGGAAAATTTCATGGATTGTTTGTTTCATGTCCAGATATGCCACCGATGACGTGGAACTTACAGGCGATGGCTCACGCGCTCCTTCGAGCACGCGCACTTCTATTTTGTTGTTGTCAATGGTCTCCTGCACGTAATACAGCACCTCGCGGACACTGTCATTGGGATGTATCCGGAAATTAATGATAGCTTCAGCGGTCTGAGGCAGTATATTCTCTTTGATGCCTGCGTGGAACATGGTTGGAGCTATGGTGGTCCTCAGGGCGGCGTTGGTATGGGGTATGAATCCCAGCCGCTCCTCAATCACCCCGCCAAACAACCAGAGATTGGATAGTCCCATACGATATATGAAAGGTAGATCGGGTAAGAGTGGTTGAAATGTTTCCCGTACCAGCCCTGCAAATCTTCCTTCCATGGGTTGCTGTTTCAGATTGGTGATGGCGGCACTAAGCGCGCCAATGGTGGTTTCTCTTGGCGGCATGGAGGAGTGTCCTCCCTCCTTGTTCACATTCAGCTCCAGGCTTACATAACCTTTTTCCGCAACCCCGATCATGGCAATGGGATGTTCGAGACCTTCAAGGATTTTTTCAGCAACCGGCATTCCTTCGTCGGTTAAAAACGCGATATCAATCTCCCTTTCCAGCATGAGATCGGCTACTTTTCGAGCTCCCTGGCGGCCTCCCACCTCCTCGTCATGGTTCAGGGCGATATAGACGGTTCGTTCAGGCTGAAAGCCGCGCTCAAGAAGATATGTAATTGCCTCCATATAGGACATTATGCCGCTTTTGTCATCAATAGCCCCCCGACCCCAGACAAAACCATCAGCAATTGTACCTTCGAATGGAGGATAGGTCCAGTCTTCGAACGTGCCCGGTTCCACGGGAACCACATCATAGTGACCCTGCATCATGGCTGCTGAAAGATCAGGGCGGGATCCCTCCCATTTGAAGAGCATCGTATAGTTGTTAACGATTTCCAGTTCCAGATTTTCGTGAATCAACGGGTAAGAGTCCCGAATAAAATCAATAAATGCGTCAAATTCATGCCGGTGCTGTTCGCGATCTTCCTGAGTGGAAATGGTTCGATATTGCAGGGCATGAGAAAGCCGTTGAACGGCATCATCATGTGGTATATCGGTATAGCTTACATGTTCTGTATCGGGGATATCATAGCCGGAACTTATCGTGCGCATCAAAATAACTGCTGCTACCAGACTGATCACCAGCAAAATAGAAAGCAGTACCGTTATAGCTGCTCTTTTTACTCTCATCATAGCTTCTGTTCGTTCAGTATTGGATAATCGAGACAACCAATTTATCCCATGAAGCGACAAATCAAATCACTCGAACCGGGAGATTTCTGAATCATTCATCCGATTCAGATTTTTTACTCTTGACTGAGCCGGTTTTATCGGTTTTTTCGGAATCGCTGTTTGAAGACTTTGCAGAACCGTCGGTATTGACGGCAACACCATCTTTTGAGGGTGCAAGTGAAGTTTTGGAGGAGGAACTGTCAACGGATTCTTTATTTTTCTCCTCATTTTGCTTGCTTTTGCTGTTTCGTGATCCGTTTTGTCCTCCGATGCTGCCTGCTATGGTTGTTTTTTTGGGCTCCCTGGGTTTTTTTCCTACCAGTTCCAGAATTTCATCACCGAGAACCTCCTCTTTTTCAAGCAACAGTTCCGCCAGCCGGTCAAATGCCTTTTTGTGTTTCTTAAGCACAGATTCGGCTCTGTTGTAGGCTTCTTTCAAAATTTCATTAACAGCCCGGTCGGCTTCCCTGGCAGTTTCATCACTGTACTCCCGTTGATGTCCCATCTGTTCACCCAGGAACACTTCTTCGCGTTGGCCACCGAGTGCCGTGTAACGGAAGGTATCACTCATCCCCCAGTCCAGCACCATTTTTCGGGCCAGCTTGGTTACTTGTTTCAGGTCGTTTTCAGCACCGCTGGTCGCCGTATTGAAAATCATTCTCTCAGCTGCCCTGCCTCCCATAATGACGGCAAGGCGGTCCAGAAGATGCTCCTTTCTGTAAAGGTATTGGTCCCGCTCCGGCAGCTGCTGGGTTACCCCCATAGCCTGTCCGCGTGGAATTATCGTAACTTTATGTACGGGATCGGTATTATCGAGAGCAGCGGCAACGATAGCGTGTCCTGCTTCATGATACGCCAGCAACCGACGCTCCTCTTCTTCAAGCACCACGCCACGGCGTTCGAGCCCCATGATGATTTTGTCGCGCGCCATGTCAATATCACGCTGGCTGATTTTATCACGGTCGTCACGTGCGGTCAACATGGCAGCCTCATTCAGAAGGTTTTCCAGATCGGCACCGCTGAAACCTGGTGTTCCTCGTGACACACTTTCAAAATCGACGTCATCGGCCATGGGTTTGTTTTTAGCGTGGATTTCAAGAATCTTGACGCGGTCTTCCTGTGAAGGCAGTCCAACTTCCACCCTGCGATTGAACCGGCCGGGACGCAGCAGAGCCTTGTCAAGGATATCGGGACGGTTGGTTGCGGCCATAACAATCACACTTTCATTGGTCTCAAATCCATCCATCTCGGAAAGCAGTTGATTCAGGGTTTGCTCACGCTCGTCATGACCACCGCCCAGACCGGCTCCGCGTCGGCGGCCTATAGAGTCCAGCTCATCAATGAATATAATGGCTGGTGCGGCTTCTTTGGCATTTTTAAACATTTCCCGCACGCGTTTTGCTCCCACACCAACGAGCATCTCCATAAAATCAGAACCTGTTATACTGTAAAACGGCACACCGGCCTCACCGGCTACGGCGCGTGCCATCAGCGTCTTTCCGGTTCCGGGTGCACCATAGAGAAGCACGCCTTTGGGCACTTTGGCTCCCAGTTTTTCGAACCTGGATGGGTCTTTGAGGTAAGTTACGATCTCCTGCAGCTCTCGCTTTGCTTCGTCGGTACCGGCGACATCATCAAAAGTGGTTCTTTTTCCTTCACCCGGTCGATGGAGCTTCGCCTGACTCTTACCTATGGAGAACATACCCTGCCCCTGGGTGTTCATCCGGCGATACCATGCAATGGCAATAATTACAATCAGCAGAAAAGGCAGGGTCATGAAAAGAAAATAGAGCCAGCTGTTATCACGCTCGGGTATGGTGGTGACATCGACGTTACTCTGTTCCAGAAGAACCATGAGCTCATCATCACCAAATGAAGGCAGATAGGTCACAAATTCGGTAAAGGATATGGTGTCGCCGTCTGCCGTACGGCGTCCGGATGCTTCATTCAGCTTGCCTTCAATACGATCTCCCTGGACAGTGACTTCACTGACGTTGTTCTGCTTCAATTCACCACGGAACGTGCTGTACTGAATCTGATCGGGTGCAAGTTGACTGCCGTAGTAGGAATACAGTATCCAAACCCCGAGAATCGCAGCTATCAGGAAATAGAAAATCATGATACGCGACGGTCCGGGCGTCGGCTGTTGTGGGTGGTTGCCTTTGGGGTTGGCCTTATTCTCTTTGTTTTTTGCGTTTTCTGACACGAATCGTTTCTTTATTTATGGTATTGTAGAATTATCAAGATAACGAGTAATAGCGAGAATTACCGCTCTTGTAATGCTAACACTCGTATTCAACGATAGGTTTCAGCATATTATTGGTAAATTCCGGTTGTATATTGGCCCGGGGAATTTGTAATTTCATGTTTTAGCCAGAGTGGCGGAACTGGTAGACGCGCACGACTCAAACTCGTGTGGCCACGGCCGTGTGGGTTCGAGTCCCACCTCTGGTACAC
>SKXL01000116.1 GCA_007128425.1 Balneolales bacterium
AACCGGGAGAGGCAACCAGATCGACTTCCGGTACGATCGACGGTCAGTCGTTCGCCTTCCATTTCCGTGGTGAGGGCATCGTTCCGATACTGAATGTGGCGCTGGATATCAGGCCGCAGGGATGCCCAAATCCGATTAATCCGAAAAGCCGGGGCGTGCTACCTGCCGCCATACTTGGATCCGAGGATTTCGATGCGATGGAAATAGATCCGGAAAGCATTCGACTGGAGGGAATTGCACCTCTTCGCTGGAATTTTGAGGATGTGGCCACGCCATTCGAAGGCCAATTCAGCGAGCCCCCCCATCGCATGGACTGCACCGATGAAGGTCCGGATGGTTTCGAGGATCTCACACTCGCATTCGACATTCAGGAGGTACTTGAGGCAATCGGAAAACCGCAGGAAAACGATGTGATACTGGTGACAATATCAGGTCAGCTTTTCGATGGAACAGCTTTTGAGGGTACGGACGTGGTGTGGTTCAACACACAGATGGGTATGTCCACCGCCAATCTCAGTGCCAGGGAGGAATTTTGATGAAAAGTTGATACCCTATTCATACCGGAAAACGTACAGTCGGGGATGAGATAGTGGCCGTGACACTGACTTCAAACGTCAGAAGACTCGTTTTGTATAAGGGCTGGTCGTGAACATGACGGTTCCGGTGGTTTTGGTTACCGGTGAACACAGTACTGATCAAGCCAGGGAGTACGTCAGAGCCGTGGTGGAATTACTTCTGGATTTCATCAACCTGTATTTTGAATCAGATGTGCCCGCTCATTGGAATTTGTCAATTTTGTTTTATTATCTTACATAAGTTTATAAAATTACATGGGGTTACACGTATTTTGCCATGAAACACGTATCCATACTGATTCCAGAGGGACATACCAGCCTGGTAAACATTGCCGGGACGCATCAGATACTCAACCAGGTGAACGGAATAGCAGCACAATTCGGAAGGGATCCGGTTTTCGAAGTGGTGCTGGTGGGACTGGCCAGGGAGGCCAGGCAGGATACCGGACTGTTCACCGTGACGCCCGACTGCCTGATTGGTGACATAACCCGAACGGACCTGATCATCGTCCCGGCCATTCACACCCGGTGGCCGGATGCTCTGGAGCGCAACCTGGAACTGGTCCCCTGGATCAAGGATCAGTACCACAACGGGGCCGAAGTGGCCAGTCTGTGCGTGGGCGCCTACCTGCTGGCGGCAACCGGATTGCTGGCCGGCAAAGCCTGTTCCACGCACTGGGCGCATGCTGCAGATTTCCGGAACACGTTCCCGGACGTGCAGCTGCTGGACGACAGGATCATGACCGCCGAAGACGGCATTTACACCAGCGGGGGGGCGTACGCCTATCTGAATCTGCTTGTCTATCTCATCGAAAAAAATGCCGGAAGGGATGTAGCCATTGTCGCTTCCAAACTTTTCATGATCGACCCGGACCGCGACCGTCAGTCCCCCTTCATGATCTTTGAGGGACAAAAAGACCATGGCGACGAGCGTGTAAGGCAAGCACAAGAGCTTATAGAAGAAAACTATACAAAGAAAATCACAGTAGCGTCTCTTGCATCCGAACTGGCCCTTAGTCGCAGGAGCCTGGAGCGGAGGTTCAAAAAGGCAACAGCCAACACCGTGGTGGAATACATCCAGCGGGTGAAAGTGGAGGCAGCAAAAAGTCAGCTCGAAACGACCCCGAAAAACATCAATGAGGTGATGTATGAGGTTGGATACTTGGACTCCAAATCATTTCGCACGATATTCAAAAAGGTGACGGGCCTCTCCCCGGTAATGTACCGAAAAAAGTACAGCCGGGAGCTGGCAATGGCCTGAAAACCTGAAATAAGGAGCGTATGGTCTCTCAAGGGCCGCATCCTGAGAAAAAATCAGATCTATTTCTTCTCGGATGATGACTGATAAAGAGAAAATGCTCGCTGGAGTTTCCTGCCGGCCTAACCGGGTGCTGGAGTAGCAACGTCAAGAGAGAATCCGGTAAGTTTTTATTCAGAAAAACCAGGAACAATTATTTTTTATTAAAATTCAATACAAGTAGTTGATTTTTAGTTATTTAATCTTATAATAAGTGGCAATAAAGAGTACTTTGCTTTGTGATCCGGATGAACATCCCGCGCAACCTGTCTTGATGTATTACCGGCGCCATGTCCGGAATAGAGAAATTCTGCGATGAGATAGGCATGAGTTTCGTTCATATTCCGGGTGCCGGGGACAGTTACACCGTAGATCATTCGGGCGCCCTGGTGCTTATAGATCCCCGGGCCCGTGTATCGGGTTACATCAAACCTCCATTTGATTTGGATCGTCTTGTCTATGATCTGCAAAAAATCGCAGGCAGCGGACGACAATTATGATCTTGTTTTGCATTTGATTCGGTGCAAGTGGCAATCTGAAAAAAACATTTCATAAATCTCATTCGGATTGATTCTGACCAACATCCTGGCAAATGTTTACAGTAGTAACGCCATGCATATATCGCTGCCGTCGGTCATGAATCATGTGTTTTCCCTTGACGGAACCCGCATCGCATACTGGACGAGCGGACAAGGACCGCCGCTGTTGGTTGTCCACAGGGTTGCTGCAGGCCACAGGCGCTGGGCACCTTTGTGGCCCAATTTGAAACCGCATTTCACGGTGTATGCCAAGGATCGTCGGGGGCGCGGTGAGAGTGGTGATACGGCCGGATATGAACTTGCCCGGGAATTTGAAGATGTCGCATCAGTGGTGGATGCTGTGGCGCAGTCCACCACAGGACATTTGCGAGTTACCACTAACAGCACCTTGTCCGATTCTTCTCAATAATTGTTGCAACTTTATTGCAGTTTTATTACTATTAAGCGCTACTTATTTAGTATTTGTCTAAATAGTATTTTGAGCCACAGTTATTGATGACCGACTACAGGTCAGGAATGGCGAACAGCTACAATGGCAACGAGTAGGCCCGATACTATTATTTCCAGGGTATTACCAAGTTTATCTAACAAACCATACTACCATTATGAAAAATAATAACAGTGTTGTGAGGAGAACTCCAGCGACACAAACCATCCTTGTTACCGCATTCGTGTTTTCTTTAGGAGTTTTCTCATGCAGCGACAGTAATGATGATCCCATTTATCCCGATCCTGTCGGTTTTTCGTTGCAGATTGAGGGACTTGATTTTGTCACCTACGATAACGGGACCTATGCCTATAATCCGCAGGGATTAACCCCTGATTTTGTTTCTGATGACAGGGTAATGCTCAGCATGACCCATGAAGGTGGAAATATTTACGCTCCCCGATACTATACCAATGATATTTTAATCCGTTTTTACGATGCCCGCGGCAATGAGATCCAATACCCGGAGGAGCGGCTCAGTGACGATTACGATGATATCAATCCCGAAGGCGAATATCGTCTGGAATGGGAGTGGCTGGATGATGTAACAAACCGCGCTGCCAATATTGAAAATCATAGTGACATGGGTTCCTGGCTTTTCCATTTTCGTGCCGACAAACCCGGTGAGTCCGGCATCATATTTAAATTATACCGCTGCGAAGGAGACCGCCAAATCATACAGAGGGGGGACAGGACGGACCCCGGTAATCCCGAAACGACTCTGCGAGAATGCTCCGTTGCCGAGGAAAAAGTGTTTGAAGCCAGTGCGCCTTTAATGATTCATGTGGATGAATACGAGGGCCTGAGAGAAGACGGGCGGTATCCCCATGAGCGGCACTACCGGATCCGGTAAGTGAAAAACTATCTGATAATTCACCTTGAAGTGCGGATATAATCAATGAGTTCAATATTTCAAAAACCGCAAAGTACTTTACTTCTGTTTCTGATAGCATCCCTGGTTGTTGCCGTGTCCCTCCAGGGATGCGAAGACAATCCGGTTGACCCGGGCGGATGGGATCATGTGCCGGCTGTCGGGTACGAACTTGAGATGAATGGAAAGGTATTGGTCTCCTATTTCCTGCGTCAGTTTCTTTTTGATCCGACCGGGGCACATGACGAATATGTAATACATGACGAGGATATCTATGTCGGATCTTTTTTCGTTGGAGGCAAGATTGTATTTCAGGATCACCATCTGAATCCGGATAGCCGGAAGACACCGGAACTCTCGATTTATTTCCTGGATGAAAACCGTCAGAGACTGAATATCCCGGAATTTTATCTTGACGGGCAGCAGAATCCCGATAGTGAGTGGAATCTTGAATTTCAATATTTTTTACCCCGAAGCCGGGAACATCAGTTTGATCCGGAAGACCGCCCCTACGAAGTGGTATATGACAAAACGAATGAAACCTGGAAGTTTCACCTCAAAGGCCTCTCTCACGGAGAAGCCGGGTTACGGATAAATTTGTTTCACCTGGATCATTATGACATGACTACCATCCCGCTGCCGGTCAAAATGGAGATGGATTGAATAACGGTTCACTTTTAAAATGGCGGTGACCAAGGAATACATGGTTTCTTTGCTAAAAAAAATAGTTTTTTCAATCCGTATCTTGCTGCCGGCTGTACTGTTTCTGTCGATGACATTCGGCTCATCGTTTGCTGATGATAACGGCGAAGCAGAAACGGAAGGTCAGGCGGAGATGGTATCGCCAATTGGGTCGGAAGCATTTACAGGAACCGGTGGGGATGCCGGGACCGCAAAAGTAACCGGAACAGGTGGAGAAGTACAAGCCGAAACAGCAGCCGGAACAGGTGGGAAAGCCGTAATTTCAGCCACCGGCGTCATCCGTGGCATTGTGTATGATGTGGAAAACGAGGAACCGTTAATACTTGCCTCCATCTACATACAGGACCTGAGTCGGGGAGCGGTTACTCAGGAACAGGGGAATTTTCAGCTTCGCAATCTCCCGGAAGGATCCCTGACACTCCGGGTACAGCATGTGGGCTATGAAACAACACTGAAACAGGTCCGTGTGCGCAAGGACGACACCACACAGGTACGGATCGGTATTCGTACCTCCGTATTTCGATCATCCGAAATCCGCATTTATGCCGATTATATCCAGGAGGATGAGATTACCACACATGTTGAGCGCGTATTGACAGGGCGGCGGCTTCGTCAGCAACTGGGGCGTACCATAGCCGAAACGCTGGAAGACGAACCGGGAATGGCACAGCGATCCATGGGTCCCGCACCGGCACGGCCCGTTTTACGCGGACTTGGTGGAGAGCGTTTGCTGATACTTGAGGATGGCGGCCGTACCGGCGACCTGTCGGCTACGGCTTCCGACCATGCGTTGACCATTGATCCGATGACTGCCGAGCATATTGAATTGATCAGGGGTCCATCGGCACTGGTGCATGGATCCAATACGATGGGCGGCGTGATCAATATCATCCGCGGACAAATTCCACATGATCTGCCCGACCGCATCAACTGGAGTGGAACCATGCAGGGAGAAACCGTCAATAACGGAATCTCGGGCGGAATACGCGGCTACGGACCGCTGAGTGACCGCCTGTCCCTGGGCGATCGAATGGGATTCCGGTTTGATCTGTCCGGCAGAAACACTTCCGACATGAATACTCCTGTCGGGTCTCAAAAGAATACCGCTATTACCACGCTGAATGCCTCGGCCGGAATAAGTTACAGCGATCGTTGGGGTATGCTTGGTTTTTCGGGAAACATCATGGATATGAAATACGGTGTGCCGGGCGGGGAGGGGCTTGCCGAAGCACACCCGAATGGAGTGGATCTGGAGATGTTTCGCCGTTATCTGGAAAGCCGATTGCGGCGAAATTTTTCAGATAGCTGGGTCAGAAGGTTCGATGTGACCTGGAACTACTCCTATTACTACCACAAAGAGCTTGAGAAGCCCGATGAACCGGCCATCCCGCAGCCGGTAGGAGCCGAATTCGGGGTGTTGACACAAAACGGCAAAGTGCACCTTCATCACAATAGTCTGTTTTTTTTTGAAAAAGGGTTGATTGGAATATGGTTTGAGCACAGGGATTATGCTTCCGGCGGAATGACCTACACCCCGGAAACCATTGAGTATTCGGCGGCGGCTTATGCTTTTCAGGAGCGTAATTTCGGCCGTTTCAATCTTCAGGCGGCCCTGCGTTACGACTACCGGCACCTTTCGCCGGAGGAGAAGTCGTCCATATTCCTGCCTTCGGATATCACATCACGAAACTTTTCCGGTCCCTCCGGTTCGTTAATGGGAACCTGGAATATTCGAACCGGCATGGGAATCGGTACAACGGTGACGCTGACCCATCGCTCACCGATTATCGAAGAACTTTACGCCGAAGGGCCGCATCTGGCCAATTTTGCTTATGAAATCGGAAATCCCGGCCTTTCGCGCGAACACGGTTGGGGAAACGAACTTTTTTTCCGGGTCAGCCGGGATCGCTACCAACTGCATGTGGCTCTGTTCCGTAATCAAATGAACAATTACATTTTCCCGCAGGACACGGGAGAGCCCTCCATTCGAAGGGATGATTTGAATACCTTTCAATTTACGGAGAATCAAGTCCTGATGGCCGGAGCGGAAGCAAGCTACCAGTTTAAGCTGCATCGCAGGCTGCTAACCGGTGGTACGGCAAGCTATGTGAAAGGTGAATTTATTGAGGATGGTACTTCTTTTCCGTTTCTGGTGCTTGAGGACAAGGAGGCTTCCGTCCCCATGATGCCTCCGCTCAACAGCCGCCTGTTCCTGGAGTACGGACACAGCAGATTGAAAATCGGCGGAGCGACACGTCTTGCCGCACAACAGAATCGTACGGACCAATTTGAAGAGTTGACCGACGCCTACGCCATATTCGACCTTTACAGCCAGTTTCACCTGAGCCAGGGCAAAATGCTGCATACATTTAGCCTTACGCTGGAGAATCTGGCCAACACCGAATACCGTAATCATTTGTCGCGTATCAAGTCGATAATGCCGGAGCCGGGACGCAATGTAAAACTGCTTTACCGTGTCTATTTTTAGATGCGGGCAGGTCCTGATCTACCTGGCCGCAATCCTCGCCGGCCTGCTCTCCGGTGTCTCCCGGCCACGGCGACGCCGAACGGGCGATCGCCTTCTCGCCGCTCAGCCTGCTGTTCCAGGTCCTGCTGCTGCCGGCCTGGCTATTCGTGATCGTATTGCAGTCACTGATCGAGCTGTTCGGCATGGCGGCGTACGTCTGGCTGGTGCCGAATGTGCTGTTCCGGCAGCAGGGGTAAGGATGATAGATATTCATCCTGGTTACACAAATTCGTTCGGAAAAGTGTTAAGATTTGCATTTTTTCATTTGAAAAAGTGTCGCAGGCATGGTACCCGCCTCGTCGCTGAGAACGACAAAACTTGACGTACGATATTATATTTTAACCCTGCTTCAAGACAATCGATTACGGTTCGGCAAATTAGCGGCATGGATAAATCATTGAATGTGTGTAACTAACACATATGCGTCCGCTTGATTTGAATTGTTTTAGGGTAAGTTTAGCCGATTACTTCCAAATAAGTCAATGCATACTTCAAACCAGTATTTCATGCTCAGGGCAATCCACCCGGAGTTCCGAGTTGTGCAGCGGCAGATTAAGCAGTTTGCAGAAGTGCTGCTGTCCCTTGTTGTCTGCTTGATAATGCCGGCACGTCAAACACATTCTCTGAATAGTTATGACACCGGTATTGTTCAGATGCCTGATGATGTTGAGAAGGCTTAACAGGAGATTTTCTTTATCGTCCGCGCTCAGTTTAT
>SKXL01000049.1 GCA_007128425.1 Balneolales bacterium
CGGGCGATTGCAGTTCGAAATAGAGTCCGCCGAGCATCATCAGCATCAACAGGCTTTGCAAAATCGGCGAAGCGAAGAAACGGATGACCGATTCCTGCCACAGTTCATCCACATTGAACAGTTCCGCATCCTCCCAACCCATCTCTGCTGCCACTTCCCGCAGCGAACGCACGGTTGCGGTCGAAACACCCAGCTCGAGTGCCTCGGAAGCACTGAGTGTCAGTAGCACACCTTCATCGATCACTCCTTCGATTTCAATGCGCTCATCCACCATCGCTTCGGCTATACGGGGATCATAGCCCCTGGCCTCTGCCGTAGAGCGCATAAGTCCGCGCATGTAACTCTGAATTTTTTCGTCCGCTTTCTCACCGCCGCCATCCACCACCGTAGCAGCCCCGATAGAGCCGCCAGGCGCCATGAAGATATTGTTCGTAGCGAATGAGATGAGCGCCCCTGCCGATGCCGCATTGGCATCAATGTATGTGACCACGGGTAATTCCGCCGCAAGAAGCCGTTTGCGAATCTTGTCGGCCGCATCCACCAGACCGCCGAAGGTGTCCATGTGGAGGATGACCCCGATGGCATCCTCATCGCCCTCAGCTGCGGAAACGCCCCTGTCGATATACATGTTAAGACCATTGTCGATAAGCCCCTCGACCCGGATCACATAGACTTTATTGGCTGCGCCTGCCGTTTGCAGCCATCCGGCGGTGAGTCCGGCCAAAACCAAAACCGGCATCCAGAACAGTAAAAAGGAGTTGCGAATTCTCATGGCTGTTGAAGTACTTTATAACTTGAGTCGAAGTGCATTAAATTACCGGTGGCGGCAAATTTCAGATCATAGTCAAAGGTACGAAAAAAACAAATTTTTCGAACAAAGGGATTCCGTGAGAATCGCGCCTGCAAATACTTCCGCGAAACAGAACGTCGAAGTTCTCGTATACAAGCACTCACCTTCGGTACCGTTAGTATATTTAACAAGTGCCTCATTACACAAGTGCCTCATTACAAAGTTTTTTGCAGTAAACCAGATGTTCCGCTTCAGATTATTATTTACGATTTTATGTATTCCCGTCTTCCTGCTGGTTCACGGAGAAAGAGCAAACGGCACCGATCCCGCGAACCCTTCCGGGTCAGAAACCGATCCCTCCCCTGAAGAGCTCCAATCCCGTGCTTCTATTAATGGTTTTCTGCGTGATGCGGAAACCGGAGAAACCCTGCTGGGCGCCAATATTCTCTTGACAGGCACCGGGCGTGGCGCCACCACAAATCATTCGGGCTACTATGTGATCAACAACATCCCGTCCGGAACCTATGAGCTTCGATTCTCCTATCTCGGCTACGAAGATCTGCGCCGTCAGATTTTTCTGAGCGAAGGGCAGAGTCTGCGGCTTGATATCGAGCTGGACCCGGCCGGGTTCACCATGGATGAGTTGGTTATCACCTCGAAGCGCGAGGCCGAAGAGCGGCAGAACATCGGCAGCGCATCCGTATCCACCGAGCTGATCAAAAGCATGCCCTCCGTGCTACAGGCCGATGTATTCCGGGCCGTCCAGCTACTGCCCGGTGTCAAGGCGGCATCGGATTTCTCCAGTGGCCTCTACATCAGAGGAGGCGGTCCCGACCAGACACTTATCCTGCTCGACCGCACCACCGTCTACAATCCCTCCCACTTTTTCGGTTTTTTCTCCACTTTCAACCCCGATGCCATCAAGGATGTGCAGCTCTTCAAGGGCGCCTACCCGGCAAGTTACGGCGGTCGGCTCGGATCGGTGCTGGACGTCTACAACAAGGACGGCAACCGCAACCGTACTGCCGGCAGTGTCAGCCTGGGCATGCTTTCTTCACGGGCCATGATCGAGGGACCCTATCCGGGTGGATCGTATATGCTGGCCGTGCGCCGGTCCACGCTCGAACCGCTGCTCGCCGTTCTTCGAACTACCGTTGACAACGTACCGGATGCCTTCTACTTTTTTGACATCAACGCCAAAATCAACTACGACCGCTGGGAGAACAACCGGCTGAGCATTGCCGCCTACACCGGTACCGATAATGTTCGTTTTCCGTTTGGAGATGACAGCCGGCTCAATTTGCTCTACGGCAACAGGACGCTGAGCGCCGACTGGACCCATTTGCTCTCTCGCCGGATCTTTACCAATGTCACCCTTACCGGATCGGAATATTTCAATGATCCGCTTTTTGAATTCGGCGGAACCGAGTTTGAGCGCCAAAACCGGATTTACGATTTCTCGGCCAAGGCCGATATTGAGTGGCTTCCGTCACAGGATTTCGAACTGATAGCCGGCTTCTGGGGCGGCCGTAAGATCTTCCGCCTGCAGGACTATTTTGACGGCAGCATCACCATGGATGAAAAAATCGTTTCCGATTATGCTTCGGCCTATGTGCAGAACATCTGGCGACCGGGCAACCGGTGGAAAATCAACGCCGGTCTGCGTACCAACTATTATGCCAACGGCAGTTACTTGCGTCTTGATCCCCGGCTGAGTGTGGACTACCGCCTTACCGAAGCCACCCGGCTGCAGGCTGCATTCGGACGTTACCACCAGTTCCTGACGCTGCTCACCAACGAGGCCATTTCCGCTTTTGATATCTGGCTCTTCACCGATGAAGGAGTCCCTCCCGCTTATGGTGACCAGTTTGTGCTCGGACTCAAGAACACCAGCCTGACCGGTTACAATTTCGAGTTCGAACTTTACTACCGCACCATGCGTGACCTGTTTGAGTTTGACCCCTTTCTGCCGGATCCGGCCGGTCTGGACTACCCCGACCTGTTCCGTTTCGGCGAAGGTTATGCTTCCGGTTTTGAGATGTTCCTGGAGAAAACACGCGGACGCCTTTACGGATTCATAGGCTATACCTGGGGGCTGACACGCAGGAAGTTTTACGGTTTTAACGAAGACCGGTTCTATCCTCCAAAATACGACAGAATTCATGACGTGAATATTGTGGCCAACTACCGGCTTACCCGCCGCTGGACGGCCTCGGGCGTGTTCAGCTATGCAACGGGGCAGGCTTTCACCAAGCCACTCGGACGCACAGCATTCGACCACAACCCGTTCGACGGCTCAACCCTGGATGCCATCATTGTCGGCCGCGTGAACGCCTCGCGACTGCCGGCCTACCACAGGCTGGATATCGGCTTTACACGACAAAGTACCTTCTTCGGTATCGCTGACGCAGAGTGGCAGTTCCAGGTTATCAATCTCTATTCCCGACGTAATACCTGGTTTTATTTATATGATTTTGATGAAAATCCGGTCAAACGCGAAACGGCAAGCATGCTGCCGATTATTCCCGCTGTCAGCTACACTGTAAGCTTCTGATCATCACGCATATGCAAAATTATAACATCGCAATTTCGCATCCATGAATCCATATCGCGTTTTTTTTATATCTGTTTTGCCCATCGGAATCGCCTCAGTATTACCTGCCGGTTGCGACTTGTACAACCAGGACGACTACGTGGAGCAGTATGTCGTTTCAAGCTATCTCATAGCCAACGAACCCATGCCCGAAGTCCGGCTTTCGACCACTGCCCCTTTCGACGAGACCTATTACTTTGAAGAGCGGGCTGTGGAAGCGGCCAACATCCAAATCCATCAATATGATGAGTACGGTAACCGTGAAAGAACATTTCGGTACTTTCAGGCGAATCGTGGAATCTATAAACCGGAACTGCACGCCCAGAAGGAACTTGTACTGCCCCGTCGCACCTATAAACTGGAAATCACACTCCCCCGCGACAACAACCATCGCATTACCGCCGAGACCAGCGTACCCGACACCTTTTCGGTCAGAGAGGTCATCCGCGACAAATCCTATTATCAAAGCAGCGAACAGCTGGAATTCCGGATTACCCGAAACCGCTCAAACAACAGGCAAATTTATTTTATTTACGCCACCGAAGCCCTCGATCCCGACGAGGAGAATCTCACACCCTTCTGGAGAGACGCTTCGAATGACATTGACGAACTGACCCGGATTCGCACCAACATCGTGAACGAGGAGAATTTCGATGTGAATTCCGACGGTACAATCACTCTGCGCATGCCATGGATCGGAATCGCTTTTTACGGATGGAACATCATCTCAACCTTTTCCATTGATGACAACACCTATGATTTTTACAGGTCCCAGTCATCGCAAACAGGAGGAGGTCCGGGAACCCTGCCACCAGGTGAAATCCAGAACATCATATACAACATCGATGGCGGAATCGGCCTGTTCGGCAGCATGTCTGTGCTTGACATAGAAGTGGAAGTTCTCCGGCCGCCGAATTTGTAAACCCGGATTTTTCCAGCCGAATCTGAATTAAAGGCAAAGTAGTGGTAAGGTATTGTTTTAGCGACGAATCTCGCTGCTGCCGGCTACTGCTCCTCAAACAGCTCAAGAATCAAGGGGGTCATACCCGGAACCTCAAGTGTGGTTCCAATGGCATGCCATGTTTCCGTAACGATGTCACGCGCATAGCGGTACCCGCCAAGCAGCTCCTCAAAACGCTCCAGCTCCAGAATGTGCGCATCCTGTGAGCCGTTCAGAACCACCATTACGGTCTCTTCGTAATCGTGCCGGAAGTAGACATACATGTTCTCTTCAGGCACAAAATGGGTCAGTTCACCATAGTGAATGACGGGTTTGTCCTTGCGCCACCAGGTCAGGTTCCTCACAAAATCAAACGCCTCGGCAACCGGACGCCCCCGATTCTCTCCCAGCTCCCGGCGTCCGTCTTCGGTAAAGGCACTGATCGGATCCTCCGGCCAGCCGCCGGGGAAGTCCTTGCGCTTGAGTCCATCCGGACCGGCACCCGTCTTCAGGATCTCGGTCCCATAATAGATCTGTGGAATGCCCCTCGTGGTGTAGATCAGCGCCATTCCCAGCCGGAATTTGTCGTAATCCTCGCCGATGCTCGAGAAGAACCGGTCCAGATCGTGGTTGTCCACAAAAATCACGTTCAGGAACGGATCGGTGTAGAGGAAATCCTGTCCCAGCGTCAGGTAAATCCGGAACATGCCGGTATCCCATCCCGACTCCTCATTTAATCCGGAGACAATGGCATTGTAGAGTGGAAAATCGGTCACGCTGGGCAGATATGAGTTGTAGCCGCTCCGGGTCGGGAAGTCGAACTGCCACCAGGCCGTCGTCGCCACATTGGGCATCCACGCTTCGCCCACAATATTGAAATCGGGATATTCCTCGAGCACCGCGCGCGACCACTCGGCCATGTAGTCCTTGTAGGGATACGGGTGGGTGTCCATGCGGATGCCGTCAATACCGGCGTATTCGATCCACCAGATGGTGTTCTGAATCAGGTAGGTGGCCAGCAGTTCGTTGCGCTGGTCCAGGTCGGGCATCTCATCCACAAACCAGCCTTTCACGGTGGTTTCGTAATCGTGGCGAGAGGCATAGGGATCCATGATGGTGTTGGTGCGGAAGGATGTATTGCCGTATTTCTCCTGGTCATGGACCCAGTCACTGGTGGGCAGATCCTTCATCCACCAGTGGTGCGTGCCGATGTGGTTGTGGATCATGTCCATGATCACCTTGAGGCCCATGTCGTGGGCGCGGTCGACCAGCTCCACGAATTTTTCGTTGGTCCCGAACCGGCGATCGACACGATACTTGTCGGTGGCAGCGTAGCCGTGATAGAAGCCGATATTCTGGCTGTAGTCATAGGGCATGTCGTTTTCAAGGATGGGGTTGAGCCAGAGGGCGGTCATGCCCAGGTCGTAGATGTACTCCAGGTTGTCGATGATGCCCTGGATGTCGCCGCCGTGACGTGCAAAGGGTTCGTCACGGTCCACGCCTTCAAACATCCCCTCGATCTCGCTGATGGACGGATCCCCGTTGGCGAAGCGGTCAGGCATGATCAGGTAGATCACGTCGGAGGGATCGAACCCGCGGTGCCGGTTGGTGTTGTCGCGGCGCTCAAGCAGCTCGTATTCGTAGGTGAAAGCACGGTTTTCGCTTCGAAAGGTGATGTCCACTTTGCCGGGATCGGCCTCCTTGCCAATGTGGAGGTTCAGGAAAAGATAGTTGGGATTCTCGACGGCGATGATACGCTCAAGCGTGACATGATCGTGATTTACCGATGGACGGGACAGGGCGATATTCTCCCCGTAGACCATCAACTGCACCTCCCGGTGCTGCATGCCGGTCCACCAGAACGGCGGCTCCAACCGCTCGGGTTTGGTGGCTATGGCTTCCGCAAACGGAAGGAGTGTCAATGAAAAAAAAGTGGCGATTACAATTATTCTGGACATATTTATTACGGTTTTCCGGTGCATGGCAGAAGGTAAAAATCAAAAATGTAAGCCCTTACAAAATAGGATAACTCCCTATTATTTGAAAATAAAACATATGACAACTATGAGACCGGTTTGTGCGTTATAGTTGGGGCAATATTGCGAATGTATGTATCAACAAACTTTTTTATGATGCTTTTCAGGTCACTGACACTTGCCGTCACCTTCCTGTTTACGATCGGGCTATCGGCAGCCGATCTGCACCCCCCGCTCCACTCGGGTAATGCACTGAAAAGTGATGTTGCGCTTACGGGCGCGGGCGGGCATAATCCCGGAGGCATTTCAAACAGGACGATCCGACCCCGCAATGATGTGCGGGAAGAGGACAAGTTCCGGATCGCCCGGATACAGTATCGCGGCGGCGGTGACTGGTACAATGACCCATCCGCGCTCACCAACCTCATCGATTTCGCTGTGAAGCACATCCCGATATCCATCAGGCGATCATACGATGATGTCGCCATCGGGAGTCGCGAACTGCACCAGTACCCCTTTGTATTTATGACAGGGCACGGCAACATCGATGTCAACGCCACCGAAGCCGCCAACATGAGGGACTACCTTGACAACGGTGGATTTCTCTATATTGATGATGACTACGGCTTTGACCCCTATGTCCGGCCGGTCATAGAAAAAATTTTCCCGGATGAAGAGCTGATCGAGCTTCCCTCCTCCCACCCCCTCTACTCCATTGTTTTTGACTTCCCGGATGGTCTGCCAAAAATTCACGAGCATGACGGCAAACCTCCACAGGGTTTCGGAATCTTCCGTAACGGCAGACTGGTGCTCTATTATACCTACGAAACCAATCTGGGCGACGGCTGGGCCTTTGATGTGCATGACAATCCCGATCACCTGGTCCGGGAATCACTGGAAATGGGTGTCAATCTGCTTGTGTACGCCCTGACCGGGCAAAATTGAATGGATCAGAACGGATTGAATCAGAATTGAATCAACAAGCACTTTAAAATCACACCTTTTTTGCGCATATTTATTATTTGTACAAATCAGCAAATCCAACTACAAAAAGCCAGATATGTCAGACAATGTTATCATCCCGATAGCCTCGGACCATGCCGGTTATGAAGCGAAGGAGATAGTCAAGAAAATCCTCATGGAACATGACATCACCACCATAGACTACGGTACCAAATCCGATGAATCTGTGGATTATCCCGATTTTGCAACCCTGGTCGCTCAGGCCGTCAACAATGGCGACCACGACATGGGTATTCTGATCTGTGCAAGCGGTCAGGGCATGTGCATGACAGCAAACAAATACCCCAGGGTTCGGGCAGCGCTGGCCTGGAATGAGGAAATGGCCAAGATCTCACGACAGCACAACAAAGCCAATATACTCTGTCTCCCGGGAAAATATCTGAATGAG
>SKXL01000213.1 GCA_007128425.1 Balneolales bacterium
CCAAATTGATATGTAACTGATTCGGGACAAGTAGCAAACAGAAACTACAATTTTAATTCACGAACCCAGATATTCCGGAAACTGACGTAATCTCTGTGATCCTGAAGCCGGATGGGCAGTTTTTCCGGATGTTTTGTGTATTCGGGCAATCCTCTGAAAACAGTTGGCCCTTCAATACGGGTCCGATGTTGGATCAGAATGCCATTGTGCAGCACGGTGACGTACGCCGGCTTGACAAGCCGGCCGTCATCCCGGAAAACGGGTGCCTCGAAGAAAATATCATAGGTCTGCCATTCACCTGGGGGAAGGCTTGCATTAACCAGTGGTTTTTTCTGCTTGTATACAGAACCTGCCTGGCCGTTCGGATAGGTCGGATTCTCATAGGAATCAAGCACCTGTATCTCATACAAGCTCTGTAAAAAGACACCGCTGTTTCCTCGACCCTGACCATCCCCGTCAATTTCTTCGGGAGTTTTCCATTCTATGTGAAGCTGAATATCGCCAAAACCCTGGCGGGTCATGATGTCTCCGGTTCCGGGAACAACCGTCATCACTCCGTCTTCTACGGTCCATTCGACCGGTCCGGTGGTCCAATCTTCCTTTTCCGTATTTACTATATTCATACGATTTCCCCGGGGTGCCATTCCCCACTTGTCAAGATTTTCTCCGTCGAAAAGAATGATTGCATCGGATGGAGGTTCTCCGTTTTTACCTGGTGATACAACCTCCGGTACCGGCTCCCACACCTCGGTCAGTTCAGGATCCCAGTCCGCCGTAGCCCGTTGCGCTTGAGAACAAGTGGCAAGGAACATCGTCCATGCAAACAGCGTCAAAAAATAGATCGTGAAATTTCTCATAAAAAACTCCATTTGGTTTGATGTAAAAAACGCTAACTGGTTAAGGTAGATCATTTTATTTTAAGATTGACCACCAGTGCGTGTTCAAATTTAATCAGTCAGTATGACATCCTGTGAAAATACATTGAAAATATTCTGCAGACTTTCTCAGGAGAAGTCTATTTTAAAATCTACCGATTTTCAATTTCATCTTCAGGGATAATTTCTTTCAGTTCTTCTCTGCTGATTCCCAGTTTCACCTCCATCTCCTCGAGTGTAATGCCTTTGGATTCCGGCATTATTTTCCAGACAAAGAGAAGCTGTAACACCATCATGATTGTAAAAAACGCAAAAATGGGTCCACCACCGAACAGACTTTCAAAGTGCACGAAATTTCCGGCAATAATTGCTGCGAAGATCCAGTGGGTGCTGCTTCCCAGGGAATTGCCGTAGGAACGAACGGCATTCGGGAAAATTTCCGAAATGAAGACCCATATCACCGCGCCCTGTCCGATTGCGTGTGATGCAATGAAGAGAAAGACCAGCAAGGGCACGACCATTCCGACAAATGTTTCCGTGAAAAAGGCATAAGAGATGATCGACAGTGAAAGGATGTATCCGATCGATCCAATGTACATCAAAAACTTCCTGCCAAAGCGATCGATCAACATCAATCCCACCATTGTAAACAGTAAATTAACCACTCCAACCCCGACCGTCGAAAGCAACGCGGTATCATCGGCCATGCCGGTCAGCGCAAAGATCCTGGGAGCAAAATAAACGACGGCGTTTATACCGGAAACCTGATTGAAAAAAGCAATAAGAAAAGCCAGAAGAATGGGAAATTTGAAACGACCGGAAAAGAAGTCTGATATCCTGGCTGCTTTTCCTTTATCCAGGTCACTGGCTTCAATTGCTTTTACCGTTTCATTAACGTTGTTGGGGTCAATAATCCTGATAATTTCACGCGCCTCATCCACTCGGTTTTTGGCGACGATCAGCCACCTCGGACTCTCGGGAATAAAAAACACCATAATCAGGAATACCGAAGCCGGTACTATTTCCACGCCGAGCATCCATCTCCAGGAATCTTCCACTCCGGTTCCAATCAGATAGTTTGAGAAATATGCAAGCAGAACTCCCAGGACAATGTTGAATTGAAACAGTGCTGTCAGGCGTCCGCGTTTATTTGCAGGCGCAATTTCGGATATGTACATGGGAGCTACTACCGAAGAAGCGCCAATGCTTAATCCGCCAATGAATCGGAAAAACATGAGCCAGTAGACACTTGGTGCCATAGCCGACCCGGCAGCAGAGATCAGGAAAAGCAATGCAATCCATAAAAGTGTAATTTTTCTGCCGTAAAATTGTGCCGGATATCCACCGAAAATGGCTCCGATGATGGTACCATAAAGTGCCATGGCAACAGTTTGGCCCAGTAATACATTGCTCAGATTCCAGTACTGTTGTATCTGTTGCTCACCGCCGGATATGACGGCGGTATCAAATCCAAACAGAAATCCTCCCAGAGCTGAGGTCAGAGCCCATAAAACAATCTTGTTTGTCTTCATACCACTTTTCTTGAATGAGTGTGATTATGTGATTACCGCCTCCCCTGAAACATTACCCTGCTCTGGAAAGTGCTACTATTTCCCTGTTGATGATGTGAAAGGGATTAACTGATCCGGCTGGACCGGCGCCTTTTGCTCAGCTGATTTGTAGGCGGCCTGTACAAATGCAAGGGAGTTCAGGCTTTCTTCACCTGAAACCGGGGGTTGTGATCCTGCATCCAGGTGATCAAATATCTGGCGATACTGTTCGGCATGATGGTTGTTTGAAAAACCGGCGAGAGGACTGGATGATCCAGTTGATCCGGATTTTTTTTCAGTATCACCTGGAACATTCGAATCCGACGAATTCTCGTTGCTCATAATTGTAAAATTGTCGCCATCCAGAACCGCTGTTCCCTTTGTACCGTGAATCTCAATCATCCGGTTTTGCGGTGGGGTGATGGAAGTGGATGCCTCCAGTACTCCCAATGCACCGTTTTTGAACTGCAATGATGCGACCAGATTATCTTCGCCTTCAATATCGTCGTGAGTAAGCGTACCCTTATAAGCCTGAACAGTGGCAACGGGTCCAGCGAGCCATAGCATCAGATCTACGGTGTGTATACTCTGATTGATCAGTGCTCCGCCTCCATCCAGTTTGAAACTGCCGCGCCATGGAGCACTTTTATAGTAGTCCTGGTCGCGGAACCACTTGACCGATGCCCGGACCATCACCATTTGTCCAATGGTGCCATCTTCAATGACTTGCTTCATTTTCCTCACATCATCAATGAATCTGTTCTGGTATATCACAGACAGTGCAACGCTTTTTGACTTGCAGTGTTCAACGAGCTGCTTGCCACGTTCCACTGTCACTTCAAGAGGTTTCTCAATAATCAGGTGTTTGCCCGCATCGGCCGCCTGAATTCCGTAATCCAAATGGGTTCCGTTAGGGGTACACAAGACCACGGCATCCAAATCACTGGCCAGAAACTCACTGTAATCTGAATATCCGGTAATGCCGAATTCGTTACAAAAAGCATTCCGCTTGTCATCTGACCGACTGTGAGCCGATACCAGTACGGCTCTTTCGTTGCTGCGTATTGCATTGGCATGAACCCTTGAAATGGTTCCGCAACCCACAATTCCCAATCTGTATTTTGGGGATTTCTTTTCCATTTTTTCTACAGTTACCGATTGATGATAATTGACGGTTTACTTTTGTGCATTACTCCAATTTCTCAATAGAAATGCCTATTGTGTGATGTCGGGTGGTGCGGCATAATTCTCAAAGCGTTGTTGAATTTCGGATCGAGCCGGCGGCGCTCCCTGCTTCACCCAGAAGCGATAGTTCTTGACAAGTGTTTCACCACGGGACAGTTCTTGCGTAAAGAACTCGCCAAATCGTCCGTAAAGTCGTTCCGACATTTCGGCCTCATCGGGATTCGATGGATGGCTCAGGTAGGAAACCGTATAGGTTTGACCTTCAATTTCAAAAAACATGGCATTCCAGGGAAAGTCGTGGATATTTTCACTCCCAAGTTCTTCATCCTGGGGTATGTCACTCCAGGCCTCCGGGCGTATAAAGCGGGTGGCTTCTCTGTTATCAGCTACTTCCTGAGCGGCGCGAAACTGAAGACCGGCATGATGACGATCACCGCCAAGCAGAACGTGATCCCTGAGCGCTGTGAGTTCCGAGCGAACGTCAATTAGCAGATGTCCGTCCGGCTGGAGAAATGTTCTTATCTCCCGGACCTCATCAACAAACACCTCACCGTCGTGATCTTTCCAGTCAATCGACAGTACATGGCCACCGACCACCGGACCTTCAATTTTTCGGATCACCTGATTGTGTTCACTTCGCTCGCCGTTTCGGGCATGCCAGATGTCAATTCGCTCATCGCTTCCATCGATATAGACATAGTAACCGAGGTAAATACCCCGATGGTGTGAATACAAACCGCCGGGCCCTTTCGTGATCATCCGCACTCCGTTCGGACTGAAAACATGATGAAACGGTTTTTTCGTCATTTCGATATCTTCAGGATCGAAGACAGGAAATTCATACTGCAGGACCGGTTTTTCACCTAAAAAAAGGCGATCTGACTGTGGACCGATATTTCGCCAGGAAAAAGCGGTCTGGCCGCAATTTGCATGAGGATCGTGATCATATTGTACGGTTTCACCTGCTGATTGGGTCGCCAGCCACCAGATCCGGGAGGTTTGGTCATCGATGCGTTCAATCTGAGCCGGTTGCAGACCATGTTGCGCAGAAGTGAGACAAATCACGCCATCGGTATAATTTTGAGCTGAAACATCCACATATACCGGTTCGGATACAAGGTCACGATCCGGACTCTCAATGATCCATGATTCAGTGCTGTCAGCCTTGCAGGCAACTGCAACAAACACCATGATAATCAATACGAGCACTACTTTTTTATTCATCATATCTTTCAATTTTTTTACTTTTTTTAAAGAAAAGGGGAAGTTATTTTGTTGGAAACCCGGATTCCATGTACTTATTCTATTATTGACACACTTGGTGGATATGCAAAATCTCGCCAAAGACGATCAATCAGTTTGCTGTCCGGTTCACCATCATGCGTGACAATTCTGAATTTTGTGACATAGGGAACACCCGGGGTAATCTCCATGTCGCCCAGTTGGGTAGGGGCATAGTTGAAAAATGGTTCACTGGGATGGATGCGCATTGTCTGGGGAAATCGAAAGTTTGAGGGATGACCAAGAATGGCAAACCCGGCAAGGTGGTTGTTTGCATATCCACTCATATTGGCCCATCTGGCTCTTGTTGCATGACCGTCTCGCCCAAGCCCATCTGAAGTCAGAAAAAAACACTTTTCCTGATCATCCCAGTCGCTGTGGCCACGAAAACCGATACCTCCGTAGCGATATTCAGGCAATTTTAATGGCCGGTCTGTGTTTGTGGTTTGAGTAACCGTCAAATCAAATACATGTACGTCATCTTGCGTTGATGCAGCATATACACGAACTTCCCAGAGTTCATTTAGAGCTACGAGGGGATCATTGCCTGATAGATCAATGAAATGATGTCTTGAGATCAGGCCGCCCATGACCGGCCCATTCCAGGAATGGAGGAGAGAATCCACATCAACCCTTCCTGAATTAAAGTGAAGATTCCAGAAGTCCGGTGTGCGATCTTCGAAAATCGTATTTGTCCATGCTGACCAGATTCCTGCGTGATGGGGATGCTGATCCGGATTGAGATGGTTGGTAAGCACCTGACCTGAGGGGGAATACACCGGATGGATGTACCCGCCGCGTCGATACCGTTCGTCAAGAACTGCGGGAGGGTCATTCTCACCGTGATAATAGCTTAGCACGGTTCCCATTTCGGTTGAAAATGTGAGAATATCCGAATCCATTTGAGCATTCACCCCTTGAGCGCTCGCACCGCTGAACTCCGAAATACCGGCGCCGCCTGTCCGTTCTTTCAGCACATCTTCAGAAACAGGAGATGATTCGGTCAACTCAAACCGGGTGGTCGTTCCAGCAGCCAGTGCATCCAGGATAAACCATCCTTTGTTTCGATGATCGACCTGCAGCAGCGTTTTTGTGTCATCATCCCTCAGGAGGATGTATATACCCTGTTCCAGGTCCATTGGAAGTTGGAAATGGACGACAGTATGCTGCCGGTCGTAAGCTCCGGCATCTACCTGAATGCGGAGCAATTCGGCATGCGCCGGCTGGATTGTATTGATAAGAAGCATAATACACAATCCGAACCAAATACTGTTCCTTTTTGGGGTTTTCTCACTATTCATTTTATCCATTGGTTATTAGTGATTTATAAGAAATCGAAGAACTGTTTTCTGGTGTATAACATACCGAAAAAGGCATAAGCATATCAGTCTGTTTTCAATCGATAGATCGATGTACTGTGAAAAAATGTGCCGGGATCCAATCGTGTGGAAGGAAAATGAGAATGATTTGGTGCATCAGGAAAGTGTTGCGGTTCCAGACAAAATGCATAGCGAAACTCATGGGGCTGACCGCTTTTACCGATGTCGGATCCGTCGAGGAAATTGCCACCATAAAACTGGATGCCGGGTTCGGTAGTTTCAATTTCCATGATGCGTCCTGACACCGGTTCGTAAACTCTTGCAGCCAATGTCATTTTACCGGGCTCACTTTGATTCAAGACAAAATTGTGATCATATCCGCGGACATACTCAAGCTGTGCGTGGTCATCGGACTGGCGTTTGCCAATACGCGTCATTTCCCGGAAGTCGAACGGAGTACCGGCCACAGTTGCAATTTCTCCGGTGGGAATGGCGGTCTCATCAACGGGTGTGTAATGAGCTGCGTTAATCATAAGTTCATGATCATTGATTTTGCCCAGTAATGCTCCTCTCAAATTATAAAACGCGTGATTGGTCACATTGATGACGGTCGGTCTGTCGGTAACCGCTGTGTAATCGATGGTGAGTTCGTTGGAGTCATTCAAAATAAACTGAACCTGAAGCAAGAGGTTGCCGGGATACCCCTCTTCACCATCCGGTGAAAGGTACTGCATGCGTACATGCCGGTCGCTGATTTGTGATGCATCAAAAACAACATGATAGAACCCTTTTGGTCCTCCGTGCAGATGATTCGGGGGATTGTTAACGGGAAGCTGATAGGTTTGTCCGTCAAGCTCAAATTTTGCGTTTGCAATTCTGTTGGCAAAGCGACCAATGGTGGCTCCGTATGAGGAAGAACCCGCCGTTTTGAATTTCTCGAGTGATTCAAAGCCCAGGACAATGTCATCCAGATTTCCGTCCCGGTCAGGTGCCAGCCAGCTGACGATGCGACCGCCGTAATTTGTGATGGCAACTTTCATCCCGTTACTGTTTTTCAAAACGTACAGGTCGGTTTGTTTGCCATCAATTGATTTTTGAAAGTTCTCCCGCTCTACAGGCAGATCATTGGCTGCAACTATCATATTTGGTGTGTACATATGGATGAGAAATATGACACATATCGTAAATCTGCAAAATCCTGCTATCATAACAATCTAAAAATAAGTGATACTTTTGATTAATGTTCAACGGCTCTAATCAACCATGGCAACATTCGATCAGATTGATGGCGTGGTCTGATGTCCGGCATGATTTAAATCATCAAACGGGCGGCAGAGACAAATCGCTGACCGCCTGTCTGATGTGTCGGATTCATTATCAAATCCTCGGCTCCCAGCCTGGCTCATATTGGCGGCTCCACATGCTCATCGCCTCGGAGTCGCCGATAATACGACCGTTCCTGGGATCGATGTTCAGCGAGCGGCCTACGTACTGCGAA
>SKXL01000235.1 GCA_007128425.1 Balneolales bacterium
GCGACAGCCGCTTCCAGGTTTTCAAGGGCATTTTCTTCATTATCCCGGTGAGAACCGATATGGGTATCAGCGATCATCCACCATGTTTCCTCTTCGCCGGTGCCTACATGCCGGTATTTGAAAAATACCTCTGCACCCTCGGGCAAATCTCCTGGCACATCTCCATTCAATACCACTGTTGATTCATTGACGATCGTAGCATCAAGTGTGACAACGGATTCATCCATTGATAACGAACGATTTTCTTTTTCCAGTGGAATTTTCTCTGTAGCTGTTGACAATAAACTCAGCAAAAGAAAGGGATACAGCGAAAAATGATGTGCTTTCATTGAGCCGGACGATTTATATAATATTAAAGTGACTCACTACCAGTAGATGTTATTATGGAGACTCATGTGTAATATGGTCAGAAGAAGCTCATCCGCAATAATCTACCGGGTAGGATTATCCATAATTTTAAAATAGATTATCTATTTGAAAGTTGAATTGCAAATGGATTTGCTACCCCGTTGCATACAAATTCAGGACGATTCCCCTCTTAGTTTCTAATGGTTCTATTATACCATTTTGAAGGTTTCTGCCATTCCCCAAAAGTAGTCTGAAAGTTCAACAATGCAGGCATTTCTTTATTAGAGATCTGCTTCATGTTTTTTCCGCCCGCCATGTCTATCTGTCGCTTGCTTCCCATAATCAACTGTTAAACAGTGCGGTTATCCTCATACATCTACTCGAATCACCCATTATCAATACCGGCCAGCTGGTCCATCAGTTCGGAAAGTGCGCTGTGGTCGGCGTCACCCTTTCCCTGTGCCAACAAGCTATCCATTTGCGCAGCTACCAGGGCCGTGCAGTAAAGCGGCACCGAGTGTTCCCGGCCGGTTTGCAAGGCAATGTTCATATCCTTTCGATGCAATGAAATTCTGAATCCGGGTTTGAAATTTTCGTCAATGATTCTTTGTCCATGCAGGTCCAGTATGCGGCTCTGTGCAAATCCGCCCAGCAGTGCCTCACGCATTTTTTCAAGATCCACACCGGCTTTCTTCGCCAGTGTAAAGGCTTCGGATACCGCCTGAATGGTGGCTCCAACGATCATCTGGTTGCAGGCTTTGGTCGTCTGACCGGCACCGGGTCCCCCGATACGAACGGCACTCTTGCCCATCACACGGAACAGCGGCTCAGCCCGTTGAAAAGCCGTTTCGCTTCCTCCCGCCATGATGGAAAGCGATCCCGATTCGGCACCTGCCTGGCCACCCGAAACAGGCGCATCCAGAGCTTCCACCCCTTTTTTCTGCATTACTGAAAAGAGCATCTCGGCGGTGGAAGGGGCTATGGTGGACATATCTATAAATAGCGAGCCTTGGCGGATCCCTTGTGCGATTCCATCGGCACCCAGTACCATCTCCTCGACCTCGGGTGAGTCCGGCAGCATGGTGATTACGATATCGCTTTCCCCGGCCAGTGTTGCGGCATCAGGCAACGCCCTGGCCCCCGCTTTAACAAGCTCGCTGTGCGCATTGCTCGATTCAAGTACATGCACAGGGTAACCCGCTTTCAATAAATTCAAGGCCATGGGTTTACCCATTATACCCAACCCGATAAATCCTGTTTTTTCCATAAGGTGTAGATTTTTTAGTAAGAAATCAGAGCTGACAGCCGGTTATTAACGACAGAGCATTTCCATTTGTTAGTTTAAAAAAAATCAGGGTTGCAACCATGCGTTTATCCAGCTTTTTACAGAGTACCGACGTCGTGCTTCATTCTGTCATTCATTTTAAAGATATTAATTTGCAGCCTGCCAAAACATGATTGAATCAATGCAGATATCAAAGATATCTTTCTGCTGTTCGCGCCAAATGGACGGAATGTATGTTACATAAAAACAGTATTTAATCTTGCGGATGTGTTGGGCTTTCATCATATTGCAAATCGACACGGGGATCGGCGCAATGCCGACCGGTGACCCGCAAAATCGCAAAACTGTATCATCAAAGAATCAGTGAAAAATGAAGAAACCGTTAGTAAAAGAATTTGAAACCAAAAGTTTTAACAATCCGGATCAGATGCAGGAGTTACCCGGTGCCCGGCTGGAAAGCGTGCAACTCGGGGCATTTCAGGTTCATAGGATGACTGTTGAGCCCGGCTGGCGCTGGACGGACACCCTTCCCGGCATCATTGGCACCGACACCTGCGAATTTGAACACCCGGTCTGGATGGTTCTTTCGGGTAAATTTGCCGTTCAAATGAACGACGGAAGGTTGCAGGAATTCGGTCCGGGCGATGTGGGGATGATTCCTCCCGGCCATGATGCCTGGGTTATCGGTGATGAGCCGGTGGTCGCCATCGACATCCAGATGGAACAGTCGTGAATGCCGCCTGAATAGATCAGTAGGAAATTGAAACAGCCTTATGTTTAAACTCGCTGCTCCCAGTCTGGTTTAGCATGAACCATGCGAGATCTGCCCTCGATATTTTCAATTTCAGATCTTTTTTTGATGCGAGAAAATGGCTCATAAACTTTTTCGTGAGTGGACCGTCTGTAAATGCACCGGGCCTTATGATCGTCCAGTCAAGATCGCTGTCCATTATGTGCTTTTCCTGCTGTTCGTGATCCTTGAACGCCTTTCTCTTTTCCTCGGGTATCGGATTAATTTTTTAAGTTTTGCCGGAACGCAATAAGGGCTTCTGCGGTCGGACAATATTCGGTATACGATGAAAGGCAAAAATGGTTTTTTTTACTTTATTAGAGAGTGGTACCTTTGACACAGACATTATTCTTCAAAAGGTTTTCAATCGTCAACTAACCACCCAAAAAGTATTTGAATCAAATCAGAAACCAGAACAGAAAACGGTCCACCATAGCGGACTAACGATACGATGACATTGAAAGTGAATTGTACAAGTATTGCAGTATGCTTGACAGTATTATTGCTTGCTGCCGATGCGGGCTTTTACAGCCAAAGAATCAACAGCAACAATAGCCACCTGGAAGAAGCGTCGGTGGCACTGACCTACAAGGCGGCCGGATGGGAACTGCTCGACGTCCGTCGCATTTGGTCAAGCTCCGCTCATCCGGAAGGCAAGGCGGATTATCCTCATACCGCATTTACTCATCTGATACGTTTTCGCGGAGATTGGTACTGCATTTTCAGAGAAGCAACGAATCATTTTGATCACGGGATGTTGCGTGTTATCCGATCCGGCGATGGCAAAACATGGGAAACGGCATACCATTATTATTCTCAATCCCCTTTTGACGATTTTCGCGACTCAAAGCTGGTGGCAATCGGCGACCGGAAACTTGTGATCGTTGGTCATGAAAGGAAAAGGGGGGAGAACGATCGTCGTTCAATAACCTGGACTTCAACAGATGGGGAGAACTGGGAAGGCCCTTTTCTCTCTGAGCAGATTAAGGATACCTGGATATGGTGGGCGGAATGGGATGAAAAGCAGGAAAAAGGATACGGCGTGGCCTACGCAGGAAAACATGGCAGAGAAGGTGCCTTTTATCAAACGGATGATTTCAAAAACTGGGAACTCGTTGCAGATGATATTTTCCCCGGGGGAAGAGGTTCTGAAGCGGCTTTTTTTATCGACGATGATGGAAGCATGAAGATGCTGCTGCGTGATGCCGGTGATGAAAAATATATCGGTTTTTCTCAACCGCCCTATGAAAAATGGAATTGGGAAAAGCCTTCTCCTGCGATAAATTTTCAGGGACCGGGTATCATCAGACTTTCCGATGGACGGGTCATTGTTGGCGGCAGATCATCGGCACCGATTGGCGGGGGTTCGAGTGAAGACAGGATTTTTCGATTGTACGAATGGGACCTGGAAAGTAATGCCTTTCATTTTCTGGCAAACATACCGTCGACGATGGATTGTGGTTATCCGGGATTTGTGGAATATGATGGTGAACTGTGGATCAGCTACTACTCCTCACACGAAGATCCGAAACCCACAGTTCATTATCATAATTCGCGACCCTCAATCTATCTTGCACGCATAAAAATCGGCGGAGCAAGAGAGACCAGGTAAACCGGCATCAATAATATAACCAATGCGATGATTAAAAAAGGATCGGATCACCACTTGTTTGAGCCTTCCAACATCTCCCTTTATACCCTTCAACCCCAAAATACCATGACCTCCCGGAAATCCGTAATACCCCTCTCCATTATCCTCCCAGTCGTTCTTACGGCCTTTGTCATACCGGCTTGCAGCGAAACTCCCGAAGAACCCGGGCGCATTTTTTATCCCACGGATTATCAAACCGTTTTGTATAATGACGACCATAACTCCGAGGGGTTCCTGGTGCCGTTGGAAAATGGCAATATCCTGCTGCTGTTCCGGATTGATCCCGGCCTGGAAGGAAATCATGTGGGCACCAACGGTTACATAGCGCAGATCACCTATGATCCCGACAAAGATGAATGGGGCGACCCCGTAACGGTTTATAACAGTCATCGCTTTGATGACCGCAATATCCATGGAGGTATCACCAGGGAGGGTCGAATCGTTATTTTTTTCCGCCATCTGGGTCAAAACGGGCAGGGCCGCTTCACCGAAGGACGCTATTTTCTGTACAGCGATGATGATGGACAAACCTGGAGCGGTCCGCATGAATCGGAGAGCTGGTCGGATCCCGATCTTCCGGACCCGCGATTCGGAGTATGGGGTACCGGCCAGATGTTTTATAATGGGGATATCGACCGCTACTGCATGCTCGGTTATGGCCGCCATATCACCTTCATCACCTGCTGCCGGGACGGATCCTCATGGGATGAAATATATCTCGTCAGTGAAGATCCGGAGGTGGCCCTCACCGAAATTTCAGGGGCCTGGGCAGGCAACAACCGGGTCATTGCTCTGATCCGGGATGATGCACGCCGGGCCGGGCATCCGCTGCTGCAAGTGGAAAGCCACGACAACGGAATAACCTGGACAGATCCGGTCCCGACCAACATACCCGTCGAGCCGCATTGGGGAGCGGCCCCACAACTGATTTATGATCAGGCCAGAGATCTTTTGATTGCTCTTACCAGTGATCGTTACTCGAGAGATGATTCCGAGAACAGTTTATTTATCTATTCGGCCAGACCTGATGAAGTATTGGGTAAGCCCGGCAACTGGACCTTTGAATATGAGCTTTCAAGACCCTGGGCGTCCAAAACGTATGACGGGGACCGCCCGCTGAATCAGAATTTATATGGCTATCCGACCATCGCTCCCCTTAATGATAAGGAATACCTGGTGGTTTTTACCGAACGAGCCCGTGTGGAGGGAACCGAACAGGCCGATCTCTATTATTTCAGATTGATATTCGATGATCCGTATTGAACCCAATATCAATGCTTGCGGTGGAATCGGGGAAACTCGGTGTTTATTGTGCTACTAAATATATTGTAAAGCTTTGCGTTCTACAGGGAAACCGCACCTCCTCATGAACTCCCCAGCCAACATATCCGCCCTTACCGCTCGATATCATCAAAATGGACGGGCATATTTGTCCAATCGTTTCTCTCCGGTTGTACCGGGCGCTGTGCTTGTCTTCTTTTTCTCTGCCACGCTATTTGCCGGCTGTGATCTGCTGCGATACGACACCGATGATGCGGAACCAACAGGCCGGACACTCGAAGAAGCTGCCGGCATAATCTGGACGCTGGACCGGTGGGAAGCGGACGACCTGGAGCTGCATCAACAAGATTTTCCCGAATTCCATCTGGTATTCAATGACAGTACCCGTTTTCAGGGAGACGACGGCTGCAACGCATACTTCGGTGAGTATGTGGTCGAAAATGACTCTATCTTTCCCACCACCGTTTATGCTACTGAAATGGCCTGTGATTTTGCCACTTTTCCCTATGATCACCTTTACCATCCGTTTTTACCGGAGTTCGGGTACGATGAATTGACCATTAAAACCGGCGAGGAAATCTATCACTATCGCAGCGACCATCCCGAAGCGGTCACCGGCACCCCAATGGTAGCAAATCGTTGGCAATTGAGCGGTTCAACGGACCGGGAGATCGACAACTTCGAAGGAATCATGGTCCCCGAACTTGCACTGAATGCCGACCGGACATTTGCTTTTAACTGGTACTGGGATGCAGACGATTCGGTTTTCGACTCCTATCGCATCAGTGGTTACTGGGGCATCGCCGAGGACGGAGCATTTCGCTTCTACAGGACAGGCAGCCGTGGCGGCTCGGCCGGACAGTCCCAAGTCATGAGCCGGTTAACGAACGTTTCGGCCTACCGGATGGATGAACCCGAACTGGTACTGTTCGATGAAAATACGGGGGATGAACACCGTTTTCGTCCGATCCAAAGAGAATGACCGGCTGCCCAATCGATTGCAATCAGGTTTATCCGGCCACGGTGCTATTCCCTTTCAGCCAGTTTCCGGTCCATCAGTAATAAAGCAGCACCCTGGTCGCCACCCAGTTTCAATTGATCCAGAATTTCGGTGACCATATTTTCTTCTTCTACCTGCTCTTCTATGAACCAGTGCAGCATAACCTGAGCGGGATAATCCTCTTCTTCAAGCGCGGTTTTATACAGATTATGAATCAAGCCTGTGACTTTCTGTTCATTGCTCAAGGCCTGTTCAAAAACAGCATTAATCGATTTGAATTTCACAGGTGGTTTATCAATCGGCAGCAAATCAACATCGGCTCCCCGGTCATGAAGAAAGGAGTAGAATTTCATTGCATGTTCGTACTCCTCCTTGCTCTGGCTTTTCATCCAGCTTGCAAAACCTTTGAGATTGATGGATTCACAATAAGAGGCCATTGATAAATATAAATACGCAGAATCGAGCTCATGCTTGATCTGTTCGTTCAAAAGCTGGTTGAGTTTTTTCGTAACCATAACACTGTGACCTCATCCGTTTTTTTCTATTTATTACGTGCGTAGGTTTTTGTGGAAGTTTTTTAAATTCATGCCATCAAAACCCGAGTTATTATGTACATTTGCTCGACTATGGGATATCGTCAAAGGCTGTTTGAATTGACGCTATTTCATTCCAGGCCAAGGGATACAGCGTATGAATACTTACTCAAGACTGTTACCCGATCCCATCGTTCAAGTCCGGCAGTTTGCCGATACGGATCATGTATCTGACATGTGATTTCAGGGCGGCGGCGAGGGAATCATGCTCCCGATAGGTGATGTCAAACTCCCGGGCCGTCTCCCTGACGATTTTGGAAACTTCCGGATGGTGAACGTGGCAGATTCCAGGGAAAAGGTGATGTTCCACCTGGAAATTCAATCCACCGAGATACCAGGAAAGCCATCTGTTCGTCGGGGCGAAATTAACGGTGGTCTCCATTTGATGGATGGCCCAGGCATTCTGGATCTTGCCTTCATCATCCGGAACCGGAAACTCGGTCTCATCCACCGAGTGGGCCAGCTGGAATACGGTAGTGAGGATGATTCCGCCTACAAAATGCATCAGCAGAAAGCCGAATAGCACATGGAGGAAGGGGATTCCGATGAGGGTGGGCACTCCAAGGAGCACAAAGAAATAGACCGCCTTCATGGTGATGATTCCAATTAACAGCTTCACATTCTGGGTGCGGGAATTCGGATTCACCCCATCCCTGGTATACAGGATAAACTGCGCAAAATCCTTAAGGGTGACCCAGTAAAGGGTCAGGAGGCCGTAGAAAAAGAAGGCATATACCGGCTGCAGCTTGTGGTAC
>SKXL01000002.1 GCA_007128425.1 Balneolales bacterium
TCCAGAATTGTCCGTGCCCAGGCTGGTACAGGCTATGGGGGTACCCGGCTTAACAATTATGTCCTGCGATGGGAGAAACGCGGTGAGCATATTCTGCTTCGAAGCGTAATGTATCAATCCGTTGCCGATACCACCACATCTGTTTACAGGGCTGTGAAAGCAGCAACATTTGAGCCGATCATCGCCTCCTTTGAAATTGAGTCCATAGGTCCGGACAGCGTTTCCTCACTCATTGAAGTTACAGAGCTGTTCACCACGGATGTGCCTGAATTTTCGCCCCGGGAGCGATATCGCGGACGCCGGGTGGACAGTGACCGCAGTTATATCGAACGCACCAGAGCATTTCCTGAAAACGTCGAGGTGACCAGTGTGCTCACCATGCAGTCCGAAAATGTGCCCATAGGCGGCAGTCTCCGTTCCATTTCCATGATGATCAACTTCAGTTTTCTGAAATTGCCGGAAGTCCCTATGCAGCCACGTCTCCACGATGAACGTGTGGGCTACTTCTCTGTCCAACAACTGGATTACAGCAGGCCCGAACACCGCGCCGAACGCCGCCGGTATATCACCCGCTGGCGTCTGGAGCGCAAAAACGAAGAACCGGACGAAAACGGTCTGTACGAACCAAAGAGGCCGATTGTGTTCTATGTGGATCCGGGTACACCTGAATTTCTTGTGGATTATGTGATTCAGGGCGTCAACGACTGGCAGCCGGCATTTGAGCAGGCCGGATTCCGCAATGCCATCATCGGTAAAAAAGCACCGGTTGACGACCCCGAATTCAGCATGGAGGATTCGCGCTACTCCATGGTGCGTTGGAAGCCCTCAACGGTGATGAATGCACGGGGACCCCATGTCAATGACCCTCGAAGCGGAGAAATCATCACCTCATCCATCGGCATGTATCACAATGTGCAGAACCTGCTAAGAAACTGGTACTTTGTACAGGGAGGTGCTGTCGATGAGCGCATGCAGAATCTGCCCATGCCCGATTCACTCATGGGACGTCTGGTACGAATGGTGGTGGCGCACGAAGTGGGGCACACCCTCGGCCTTCCACACAACATGAAAGCCAGTGCTACAGTGCCGACAGACAGCCTTCGCAGCCCGACATTCACACGAAAATACGGGACTACCCCGTCCATAATGGACTATGCCCGAATGAACTATGTGGCACAACCCGGCGACGGTGCCTACATGTTTCCCATCGTTTCAATCTATGACAAGTTTTCAATTGAATGGGGATACACACCCTTTCCTGAAGCCGGATCGGCAGACGAAGAGCGTCCCTACCTGAATGAGATAGCCTCAAGGCAGGAGCATGAACCCATGCTTCTGTTTGGCAACCTTTCGACGACGGATCCGACCCAGCAACGCGAAGCGCTTGGCGACAACCACGTGAAATCAACACAATACGGCATTGAAAATATCAAGCGCATCATGACATTCATTGTGGATGCGTCCGGGCAGGAGGGAGATGATTATCAGACGCTCTCCGAACTGTATGCGGCCGTCATTCAGCAAAGAAACTGGATGCTCGGACATGTGGTGAACTGGGTTGGCGGCATTTACGGCGAGCGCAAGGTGTATGGTCAGGAGGGTCCTGTCTACCAGCCGGTTGCGCGTGAGCGCCAGATTGAAGCTATGAATTATCTCATCGATGAGGCCTTCCGGACACCGCACTATCTGCTCGACCAGGAGGTGCTCGACCTGATCCAGCCATTCGGCTCCGGCAATCGCATCATGCAAGGTCAACGCCAGATGTTGATGAACCTGGTGAGCACCAGCCGGCTCAACCGAATGGCAGAATTGGAGGCGACTCGTGAAAGCAACAAAGTCTATCCTGTAGATGATATGATGACGGATTTGCGGAATGGCATCTGGCGGGAGTTGGAGCAAAGCAGCGTTTCGATCGACATGTACCGGCGAAATCTGCAACGAGCGTATCTCGAGGTTATGGAGATGCAATTACCCGGACTCTTCTTCCGTAACTCCAGCGAAGGAACCGCAATGATTCGCGGGCACCTTCGAGCGCTGAATCGGGATATCGATCGCGCTATTTCGCACGCTTCGGACAATCTGACCCGCTACCATCTGGAGGATATCTCCGACCGCATCAGGGACATTCTGGAAAACAACTGACCCGGAGCCATCAATGAAATGGCAGCCTGAGGATTGAATCTCAAATATCAAGACGGTTGATTGTCGGACGGCCGGCCCATTATCGGCCATGCGTTTGATACCCGGCTCAATCTGTTTTCCTGAGCACAAACAGACGCCGGTCATCGGTGTCCAGGACCTGAAAACCGAAGGTTCTGCACAGGTATCTTATGGTATCCCTGTGGTAGAAGCTGATGTGTGTCATATCCCTGGTGTAGTGCCAGTTCCGGAAACGTTCCGGTGAAAGCCAGAGTATGGTCATGATGGTGAGTATCCCGCCAGGCTTCAGCAGACCGATAATACGATTCATTTCTAGCTCCGGATTTACAAAATGTTCAAAGCATTCTGTGGCAAATATTGCGTCAAATGGCCCCGCAGGTAATTCAGGAAAGAAGAGAGGATCATAATTACTGCAATGGTGTCCTTCTCTTTCAAGGAGAATGCTCAGCGTCGGTTCAGGGCCGCATCCGTAATCCAGAATCTCAGACCGGCCGGACAAAAATGGCAGGGTGGGGTGGATGGCGTTGTTCAGGAATGCCACATAACCCGGATACTGTATGCCGTTCTCATGGGTCTGATAATAGGATCGGGCGGCTTCGTCATTCGGATGAAAAGCAGGCGGGACACTGATAAGCCGGCATTGATCACAACACAGGTACTCACGCTTGTCAACAGCTTCAATGGGTGTTTTTGCAAGACTCCCACACAGCGGACATGTATAGACCATTTGTAATGAATTATGGATTGAAGCTAAAATTTGACTCTTTTGGCATCTGACTTGAATGCGGTCAGATACGCCTGTGACAACGGGTTCAATTTTGCTGGTGAACTGTTCCTGTCCGGTGCAGCAGTGTCGCACATCAGCGGGAGCAATTTACACAGACACGCTTTTCCGGCATGATGAGAATGCGCTCAAATGCGATAGGATGACCGCAACGTACACAGTTGCCGAAATTGTCTTCATCCACCTTGTCTATCACGTTTTTGAGTTGCTTCAGCCGGTTGCGGGTGTTCAGGTAGGCCGCATCATTCACACTTTTATTGTTAATGGCGTCCATCCGCGAAATCCGTCCGATGGAGTTATCGGGCGCGACGGCTGCGGTGACCTCCTTCAGAATAATAAGCTCTTTTTCAGATTCATGGATCTGTTCGTTGATTTTTTTTCGAACCTGCTCCTTCTGTTTATCTGATAGTACCGGCATGGCATGCAAAATTCTGGTTCAGATTACATAAACGTGGTTTCTTTTTGCAATATAGTATCCTCTGCCGACTTATACCTTACCTGACCACGAAATTTTCGACCAAGAAGGCCATATTTCGGGGAAAGCAAAAATACCAGTGCAAATTGTATTCCGGTAAGCACCGCGATGGCTCCGGCTATGGAACTGTTGATCCACCATGCCAGATAGTACCCGCCGATGGCTGAGGTGATTCCAAAAAATGCAGAAAGCAGAAGCAGACGGTGCAGCCGGTCGGTAAGCAGGTAGGCGGTGGCCGGCGGGACGATCAGCAGGGCAACCACCAAAATAGCGCCAACGCTTTCAAAGGATGCAATGGTGGTAAACGAAACGGTTCCCATCAATCCATAGTGGATAAGCGTGACGGGCAATCCGAGAGTGGTGGCAAGCTGCGGACTGAAGCTGTACGTTTTAAGCTCCTTGTACATCGAAGTAATGAAGGTGATGTTAATGATCAGGACCATCCCCAAAATCCAGACCGGACGCGGACCCATATTGGTGCCCTGCCAGATCCATAAATCCCAGGGAACGTAAGCAATTTCCCCGTAGAGGACACACTCCTGGTCAATATCCACATTACCTGCAAACAGGGAGATTAAAATTACGCCTATTGCGAACAGAGTGGTAAAGACGATCCCCATGGAGGCATCATGAAAAATACGCCCTTTTTTGCTGAGCTCTTCGGTCAGCCAAACGGTAAACAGGCCAAAAATACCCGCTCCGATCAGCATGGGAAAAGTATTCCGACCGGCGGTCAGCAAAAATGCGATGACGATGCCCGGCAAAACGGCATGAGAGATGGCATCGCCCATCAGGGACATTTTTCTGAGCACCAAAAACGTACCAACAAGGGCGCATGAAACCGCCACCAGAATTCCTGTGATAATAATCCATCCAGTTGATGTAATCATGGCCGGGAATCTCCTTTTTTTGTTTTGGTATCCTCGTCGGAATCGTAGGGTATTTTGCTGAGGTGCGGATCAAGTTCGGGGGATCCGAGAGATCGGCGCAGTTCGGCCTCGATTTCCGAGGTGATGAGATGCTCCATGGATTCCGCGTCTTCGTGTACATGATCCTCAGCAATCTGCAGATGTTGATTGAGGTACTTTTCCCAAAGTCGGTGTACCCGAACCAGTCGTTTAGCCATTTTTCGTCCGTCATTTGTCAGAACGTATCCATCTGGAGTACCGGCATAAAAGGCGATGAGGTTTTTTTTCAGCAGGGTGGAGACCACCTTCCTCATCCGTCCCCTTGAAAGATGACGGCGTTTTCGGAGTTCCTGCCAGGTTCGGACCCGGTCGGCTCTGCCATCCTCCTCTTCCATGGCATAAAGTGTTTTCAGAATGTTCTCACAAGCCACCCTGTAGGAGAGTCTTTTTTTCTGTATGTGCCGGGCGATTTCACCGCGCCCGGGTGCAAGCAGGAAGGAGAGGAAGAAGATGAGTGCGGTGCTCACCACCATCCAGGGGCCGGTCGGCATCGCTGGAGCGGTGTAGCTGATGAAGGATCCGGTGATGCCGGAAAAGGCGCCGACGCCGGCAGCGATTAGCAGCATGACCCGCAATGAGTCGGTCCAGTATCGGGCGGCAGCGGCAGGGATGATCAGCATGGACGCCATCAGCACCACACCAACGGCCTGAATACCGGCAGTGATCGTAAGAACCATCAACAGGGCCAGCAGAAACTCCATCCGCTTGACCGGGTAACCAATGCTCTGGGCGAAGTTGGGGTCGAAGCTAATCAGTTTGAGCTCTTTAAAGGTAAGTATGGTGATCAGGAGGATGAGCAGACTGAGACCGCCAAATACCATGACATCCTGACCTACCATGGCCGCTGCCTGCCCGAATAGAAAGTCATCCAGTCCGCTCTGGTCAATATGCCCGGTTGACTGGATGATAGTCAGCAGTACCACTCCCAGGCCAAAAAAAACCGACAGCACCATGCCAATGGAGGCATCCGGAGCAATGCGGCTGTTGCGAGAGATGAAATCCATGGTTACCATGCTCAGCAAGCCGAATACGAATGCCCCGAGAATCAGCATGAACGGATCTTTACCGCCGGCGACTATAAAAGCCAGACAGACTCCGGGCAAAATCGCGTGCGCTACGGCATCACCGACAAGGGCCCGTCGCCTCAGAATGGCAAAACAACCGAGCGCACCCGCCGATAATCCCAGCAGAATGGTCCCGGCCAGCACATAGCGGATGTTGGGGTCCTGCAGTGAAAAGAATTCAAAGAAGATGTCCATAATATGCTTTAGAAGAGGGTATTACGAGCCCCCGGCATGTTTTAACCTGTAGTTGGTCAGGCATCCGACTCCCTGACAAAACGCTGTTTTCGACTCTGTTCTATCATCTGACTCAGGATGTTCAGTCGGCCTCCATAGGTCTTCTGGAGGTTTTCATCGGTAAAGGTGGAGGAGACCGGTCCGCAGGCAATCATACGAAGATTCAAAAGCATCACCCAGTTGAAATTATCCGGGACACTCTGCAAATCGTGATGCACCACGACGACGGTTTTGTTTTGTGACTGCAGCTCTTTCATTTTTTGGAATATGACATCCTCCGTTGCAGCATCCACGCCTGCCAACGGTTCATCCATGATATAAATGGATGCGTCCTGGGCAAGGGCCCGGGCGAGAAACACCCGCTGCTGCTGTCCGCCCGAAAGCTGAGATATCTGGCGTTTGTGATACTCATCCATGCCCATCTCCCGCAGTGCATTCATGGTAACTTCGCGATCATGGCGCGAGGGGCGCTGGAATAATCGCAGATGCGGGTATCTTCCCATCAGCACCACATCCATCACACTGATCGGAAAATCCCAATCTACGGATTCTCGCTGCGGCACGTAGGCCACATTTTTCCGCTGTTTGTCAAGGGGCTTGCCGTTGATAAGTGTATAACCGGACGAGGATGGAATCAGGCCCATGATCGCTTTGACGAGTGTGGACTTTCCGGCACCGTTCGGACCGACAATCGCGGTCAGACTCCCCCCGGGAAGCTCAAAGTCGATATCCCACAGCACCGGCTTCTGGTCATAAGCAACGGTCAGGTCATGCACCTCAATCGGCGGATTATGTGACGATGCCGGTACGGCTGGTCTGCCCTTGCCGGTCAATGCTGCTTGTTTTTGGTCAACGTTATCCATTTTGTATCGGGAGCAAGTATGTGAAATGATAATTGATTCGGCATGTCATATTCGTTATTAGTCGAAATAGCTTCATAAACCCTTCAGGTTATTGCAGTTCTTCGGATAGAGCCCGAACAATGGTTTCCACATTATGCCGGAACATTCCGGCGTATGTTCCCTCAGGAGTTCCCCGGGCGCCCATGGAGTCGGAATACAGAGAACCGCCCATTTGTACCGTGTAACCCCGCTCGCGAACGCCGGCAATAACGGAGTCAATAGCGCGGGTACTGACCCCCGTTTCAATGAAAATGGCAGGAATTCCGCGTTCAATGATCAGTGAAACCATTCGGGACACATCCTGAATGCCAAATTCGGTTGCCGTGCTCAATCCCTGCAAACCGCGAACCTCTATGTGGTAGGCCCGCCCGAAATACTGAAAAGCATCGTGGGCGGTAATCAGGATGCGCCTCTCTTCCGGGATTTGCTGAATGCGCTGTGTTGCGTAAAGGTGCAGCTCTTCCAGTTCCCTTTTGTATGATTCTGCGCGCTCGGCAAACGTTTCGGATTTTTCCGGAAGGAGAGTGGACAAAGCCTGGCTGACATCATCAATGACATACATCCAGAGCTGAGCATCAAACCAGACATGCGGATCATAAGTGCCGCCATAATCACTGGCTTCAATGAGTCTGTTTCTTGGGATCGATCCGGTAACCGCGCGTGACTGATCCCCCAGCCGGTCCAGAATTTCAGATAACCGTCCTTCAAGAAAAAGACCGTTGTATAAAACAAGATCAGATCGCTCCATCTGCTGAAAGTCGCGGGGGGTAGCGCGATATACATGCGGATCAACACCCGGTCCCATGATACTGGTAGTCCTCACATCATCACCTCCAACGTTTTCAACGGCATCGCGTATCAGGTTGGTGGTTGTGACGATGAATGGTCTGGGATCGTCGTCAGATTCTTCATTGTTGCACGAAACCAACGCTGTCGCAAGGAGCAGGATTGAAATGAGGAGATGGCATGTAAACCCTGTTGCATTGCAAAATCCTGATGACAGGGTGTGGGTGTGGTTTCGATTACTCATTTATTATTGCAGCTAAGAATGTGATGCAAAGACAGGTTATAGTGATTTGGTGATACAACATGTTGCTTACTTCTGTTAGTTGTCCTCATGGCACCAGATCAATTTTGCGATTGTATGAGGGATAAGGTACTGATTGTCACTCACTTTCAGTCTGATACCGGCGCTTTCTGTGCCCTTTATTGTGATAATGTTCCCAATGGTCAGTTCCAGGCGTGTGAGAAGATTCAGAATGTCCTTGTCTTGTGTCATGACCCGTTTGATCGTCATCATGCGGCCGGTTTTACAGGTTGTGAGAGGAGTCAGATCCGGGGAGTCCGGAAATTCCAGTTCAACGGAAGGTATAGGGTCGCCGTGAGGGTCATGAGTCGGATGATCCATCAGTTCTGCAATGGCAGCCTCAAATTTTTCGCTGATGACGTGCTCCAGACGTTCAGCCTCGTCGTGAATCTCGTCCCATGAGTAATTAAGATGTTTAGCCAGATAAAGCTCCAGAAGGCGATGGTGGCGCAGTACCTCTATCGCAATCTTCTCACCGGTTTCTGTGAGCTGAACGCCCTTGTACGGCTCATGTTCAACCAGATCCATGGAGCAAAGCTTTTTAATCATTCCGGTAACAGATGGCGGCCTGACATCGAGTTTTTTTGCCAGATCCTGCATGCTGACCGTCACATTCATCTCTCTAAGCTTGAATATTTCCTTGAGATAATCTTCCTGGGATTCGCTAAGAACAGGTTTTTCCATAAATGCCGGAATTGTTTTAATAAAGATGACTCAAGTTAGTCATAGCTAACAGAACCTGCAAACTTAATCAGCGGTAAACACCATTTCCTTAAAAATTACTGGTGCCAGATCACTCTTCAAAAGAATAAATTGCATTTTAAGTTAGGTATGGCTAAATTAATACCGTAATTTCACAGTGCCTTGACAAAAATAATCCTCTTATCGGGACGTGTAGATGTACAAACTTCTCCTGTTGATACTCTTTTGTTTATTAGCCGGTAATGCAAATGCACAAAACCGGCTTACAGGTGATATCAGAGACTCTGAAAGTGGTGAGCCTGTCGCGGCTGCATCCATTGTTGTTAAGGATACGAATATCGGAACGAGCGCTGATCAGGATGGATCGTTTGTCTTTCCTGAACTCAGAGAAGGAGAATACACATTATTGGTTCGGAGTCTGGGTTACCAGCCGTTTCAAATGGAAATATCCGTACCTGAATACCTGGATGAACCACTGCGGATTGAGCTTGAACCCGCCGTAACTGCAATGCAAGAGCTGACGATTGTCTCATCCATACTTAGAACCGGATCGAACTATCAACCGGAGAGGGTGTATGCAGGGGAGGATCTCCATCGCCGGGCCAATATTTCGGTCGGACAAATGCTCGATGGGGAGCCCGGAATTGCCATGCGTTCCTTTGGTGCCGTGCCGACCCGGCCTGTTATCCGGGGTTTTGATGGTGAACGGCTTCTTATCCTCGAAAATGGAGAGCGAATGGGTGATGTATCGGAGTCATCTGTGGATCATGCCATTGCCCTTGACCCTGCGGCAACAGAAACAATTGAAGTGATACGCGGGCCCTCCGGCCTGTTGTTTGGAAACAATGCTTTGGGCGGGGTTATCAATCTCGTGACTTCGGACATTCCACGCGACATATCTTCCGGTATGTCTGGCATAGCTTCCTTTCATGGCGCAAGCATGAATGGCCTGGTGCATGGATACTCCAGAATGAATTATGGCATGGATAATCAGGCATTTACCGGGAGGCTTTCTTACCGTGAAGCAGGCAATGTGCAAACGCCGGACGGGCGACTCCCGGGAACATCCATGTCAGCGATGGAGGGAAGCCTGGGATGGAGTGTCAGCAGGGATGATACCCAATGGGGATTGTCCATAATGGGCATGGATCATGTGTATCAAATTCCGGAGAGCATTGATGACCCGAATGAGCACGTGGAGATTCGCTACAACAGACAGGGGCTTCAAATGCAGATGCGAAACAACCCTTCCGGTTTCTTTGACGCGGTGCAGTTCAGACTCCATGCTTCCAGATATGACCACAAGGAAGTTGAGGTTGAAATCCTGAAAGATGGGACAACAGATGAAGATGTTGAAATATCGTATCTCCAGTGGGCGTATTCCGCAACTGTCAGTGCCGACTACAGTAATTTTGGAGTTATTGATAACGGAACGGTCGGATTTAATATTAACGGTCGAAATTTTGACATAGGGGGCCTTGAAGCGTACTCCCCGGGTGATTTAACCGTAAATCCGGCGATTTTTGCCCTGCAGGAGGCAAGGCTCTCAACCTATCTGACCATGCAAATCGGCACCAGACTTGATTTCAGGTACGTCTCAACGATACCCAACGACTTGAATGAAATAGAAACCGACAGATCAAATCTGGATCTGTCAGCTGCCATTGGCCTGAATTATAACCCGGCTTTTCCATTTGAACTTGGTGTTCAACTGGCCAGGTCCCACAGATACCCCACGATTGAGGAGCTGTATTCTGATGGGGCGCATCTTGCAGCAGGGGCTTATGAGATCGGGGATCCAACACTGGATACAGAGCGTACCTACGGAATGGATGCGTTTATACGATGGCACTTCGATAGAATTTCTCTTGAAGCAGCTGGTTTCTACAGTTATATAGAAAATTATATCGCCTTCCAACCGCAAGGACTGATTGATCCGTCATCCGGTCTTCCCGTGTTTCGTTACGTCGGTGATAGCGCTCAAATCTTTGGAGGGGAGTTCTCTTCTATTCTGCGTTTTTCAGAGCAGGTCTCCGCCGAATTGGGAGTGGATTATGTCAATGGGACTCGCCTGAACAGCGATAGGGACCCGCTTCCCTTTATGCCACCATTTCGAAGTCGCCTGGTTGTTAACTATGACTTCGGTCGCAGTTTTCTAAGTTCAGGAATCCGAGTGGTTTCTTCTCAAAACAGAGTTGCTCCGGAGGAAGAAAGGACAGAAGGATATTTTCTGGCCGGTCTCAGTGCAGGACACCGATTTGGCAATGAGGGCGTTCACCGTTTCGTACTCAGAGTGGACAATCTGTTAAACCAAAGATACCGTGATCATCTCTCCAGGGTAGAAGACCGGGATTTTCCGATGCCGGGCAGAAATGTTACCCTTAACTACCGGTGGCATTTTTGATGTATCAGAGCATCTGCAGACTTGAAAAGTACAGGCGCCAAAATCTTTAGACAATTTTTTTGATTGCCGATTGCAATTCTGATGTCAGTTGGTTATCATTTTTTCCAATCGCATTTGGTTCTTCCAGACTGGAAGTGAAAAGGGAATTCCGTGAAAATCGGGAGCTGTACCCGCAACTGTAACACCCAATATGTGGTCGAAACCCGCCTGAGCCACTGTTCCGGTATTCCGGGATGGGAAGGACGTTCGATCATCGGGTGAAGCCAGGAGACCTGCCGGATGCGCAACACCGTGGCTTTCGGGACTAAAGGCTGCGACTGAACGCACTTGTATGATCCCCACATTACGATTTAGGCTCGCAAAGGCCTGTGGTATTGCTGCAACCTGTTTGCTTGCAGTGCAGCCGATGGAAGCGTCCTGCAACTCCTCTGAACATGTTGCGTCTTTAAATAAACTTGTCGAGGCACATACGGAAGCAACTGCGGAGACGGAGTCAATTGAAGTGAGCGACACATTGTATCTCGAAGAACTGCGTGTCATCGGTACTCGTATTGAGGTTCCGGATCACTACCAGCCGGTATGGATCCAATCCGTGGATCCCACTCATATGAGCAATCTTCCGCATGAATCTGCTGCATATCTGCTTTCCGGTAACACCTTCTCTCTGGTTCGTGATTACGGAGAGGGCAACATGGCACTCATCTCCCAGCGTGGATTTCCGCCGGGTCATTCGCGCATTCTATGGGAAGAAATGCCGATAAATCATCCCATGCTTGGAGTTTTTGATTTATCCTTGATACCGGCCGGAATGATTGACGGTCTTTCATCTTCATCAGGCAACCCGGCGGCAATGTCCGGTTCCGGTGGTATTGGCGGTACGGTATCGCTACAAACCAGAAAGCGCGACGAGAAAGCATTTATATCCCATTCAATCGGGAGCTACGGGTTTGGACAAACCGGAGCAGGCGCATCCATTACCGAAGGCCATTTTTCCGGCGGCGTCCGTGCCTATCTACAGCGCGGTGACTACGACTTTCTCTACGATGATCCCGATCCGGTCCGGCAGCAGAAAAAAACACGCGATAACAACCACAAATCCGCTGGTTTTCTGCTTGCACAAAGCAAGTATAAGTATCATGACTGGAGGTTCCGCTCACTTGTGTGGTTGGACAACATCACGAACGAGCTGCCGGGATCGGTTTACGCTCCCAGCCGGGCACGCCAGGATGACCGATCCTACCGCTGGCTGTTGCAGACCGGGTATGACGGTTTTGAGCGCACCTGGATTACCGCAACTGCCGGCTGGTACCGATATGAACTGGACTACACCGACCAGCGCACCGCCCGAACCGATGCCGGCACATCACGACTTTTTATGATCCAGCCCGTTGCCAGACATGTCTGGTCGCATCGCCATGAATCCAATTTCGCTGCACAATGGGCCTGGCAGAAGATTGAAACCGATCATTATGCCCAAACTTCCCACCATCACCAGGTATCCACCCGGGTGAACCACTCCTGGCAGCTTGCAAGTTTTGCCGTGCTCTACCCGTCGGTGGAATGGGAAACCCACACAGAATTTCAGAATGCGCTGAATCCGGCTCTGGGAATCACATTTCTGCCGGGAACGCAACGCCTGATTTTGAGAGGTATGGTAAGCCGTAATCGCAATAATCCATCATTCAATGATCTGTACTGGCAGCCGGGTGGTAATGCGGATCTGCAACCTGAAACGGTGACATCATATGAAACTGGTTTCAGCTTTAGATTTTCTGCAAACGGTGATGAAGAGGTTGTTACTGCCGGATTTACCCTATTCAGAAACAGTTTTGAGGATGGTATTCGCTGGATTCCCGGACCGGATGGCAGGTTCACCCCACGTAACATGGAGCAAATCAGATCACGTGGTGCAGAACTGGATTTGAGAATGCAGCGGGAAATTTCAGCGATCGGCTTTGATCTGCACTACATGGTTTCTCATACCAGGGCATCAATAACAAAGGAAAGGTTTCAGGGCGACGGCGCAGTCGGCCGACAAATGATCTACGTGCCGGAGTGGATGCACAAAGGTTCCTTTTATGTTGCGTTTCAAGAGAGAATATGGACCAGGATAACCCTGCAGCATATAGGACAGCGGTTCACAACCATGGATCACTCCTCACCCCGGGATCCGCTCAGCGCTGTTACCAGAATGGACACGGATGCCGGTATCAGTATGGCTGTGCGGTCTACTCATATACAGGCATCTATTGGCATACGCAACCTCACCGATCAATCGTACGAAATCATTTCCGGCTACCCCGTGGCACCGCGACACTACAATGCCTCATTGACAGTCTCCCTGAGATAGTCCAGCTGATGCTGCAAAACAAAAACTTCAATTCAAATGATATTTACACTATGAATCATCTCAATATGATACATTCTATGAAATCAGGCTTGACCATAATGACCTTGATCCTGCTGACACCATTTTGCCTGGCAGCATCAAATCCACCTGAAAAGGTATTTGTGATCAACGAAGGTGCTTTTGGCCAGGCAAATGCATCTGTTACCGTATTCTATCCCGAGTCGGGCGAGCACATCTCAGATGTCTTTTCAACTGTAAATAATCGAATGCTTGGTGATGTGGCAAACGATGCGCAATGGATAAACGGCCGGCTTTTTGTTGTGGTAAGCAACAGTCATAAAATTGAGGCACTGGACCCGGTTACTTATGAATCAGTTGAGACCATCCTCATTGACAGTGAAGAGCATGGCGGAAGCCCGCGCAGCATTCTGCAGGTCGCTGCCGACAAGGCATACGTAACCAATCTGTTTGGAGATAATATTTCGATAATAGATCTCGATACGGGTTCGGAAATCGGGACAATTGATGTCGGTCCGGGTCCGGAAGGAATCGCACGTTCCGGTAATTATGCTTTTGTCGCCCTTAGCGGGATGGGTCAGGGCAATGAGGTTGCTGTCATTGACATTGCCGCGGATGAATTGGTTACCCGCTTGAGCGTCGGGGATAACCCGATTCACCTCGCCGAAGCACCGGACGGAAAAATATGGTCTGTGGCAACCGGAAACTATGGTTACGATGAAAATTTTCAGTATGATCCCGGGCTCGAAACATTTGGTGAAATTGTAATTATTGATCCCGTAACGCTCGAAATATCTGACAGATTTGATACCGGAGGACATCCCGGAAAACTTGTTTTTATCGATGAAAAGCAGGCTCTGCTGCAGCTCGGCGGTCTGAAACAGATTGATGTGGAAAATCTTTTTCTGATTGACGAGTACGTTCTGGAACGCAGTATGTATTCGTTCGATATTGCCAGAGGGACTCACGAGGATGATCCTTTACTCTATGTGACTGTTGCTCCCGACTTTTCCTCTTCCGGCTGGGTGGTGAGTTACGATATGTCGGGTGAGGTTATAGACAGTTTTCAGGCCGGTATCGGTCCCGGCGCCATGGCATTCTTATATCAGCAGGCAACCGGCGTGGAGCAGGAGCCGGCGATAGCAGAAGAACTCCGCTTGCATCAGAACTATCCCAATCCATTTAACCCGGAAACGATGATCTCATTTCAAATCCCGGCCAGTGGAAACATCCGTCTTGAGGTTTATGATGCCCTCGGCCGCAGGGTGAAATCGCTGGTGGATGGATGGGTTCCGGAAGGTGAACACACCATCGCCTTTAATGCATCCGGACTGGCCGGTGGCGCGTATCTGTACCGCCTGACCTATAATGGACTTTCCCGGACCCGATACATGCTGCTAATTAAATAGCTGTTACTTATCAACACATTATCCACAAACAGAATAATAATTGCCATTTTAAAAGGTTCTCACTTAACCACTTGATTTCTGTTGAAAAGATGTGGGAAAGTATCTCTTTTTTGTAGCTTCTCTTGGGTTATCTTTGTGATTCCTGCATCTTGAAAACCTGTTTATCCACATGCCTGAAAGTGAATAAAATAGACCCTTTCGGTCAATCATGTCATAGCCAAAGTTGTCTTTTTTCGTGTATACAGGTAGAAATGATTTATTATTAAGAACAAACCGACGTCAATCAACCATGAAAATCACCCCGCATTTTACCAGAAAGAATTTCACGAGTCCTTACGACGGGATTCATTTTGAGCCCCGAAAATCCGAAATCCGTAACCCGGATGGATCATTGGTTTTTCTGCTGGAAAATGTGAAGGTTCCCTCAAGTTGGTCACAGGTTGCTACCGATATCATCGCGCAGAAGTATTTTCGCAAGGCCGGCGTACCGGCAAAGCTGAAAAGGGTGCGGGAAAAGGGCGTACCGGGGTGGCTCCAGAGGTCGGAAGAAGACACGGCTGCACTTCTCGAGGTGAAACAGGATGAGCGATACGGTCCTGAAACCGACAGTCGTCAGGTTTTTGATCGAATGGCAGGTGCCTGGACGTACTGGGGCTGGAAGCATAACTATTTCGATGCGGAAGAGGATGCCCGAATATTTTTTAATGAGATGTGCCGGATGTTGGCTCTTCAGATGGCAGCACCCAACAGTCCGCAGTGGTTCAATACAGGATTGCACTGGGCATATGGTATCAATGGTCCGTCACAGGGCCATTACTATGTGGATCCAAAAACGGGCAAGGTTCACAAGTCCAGGGATGCATACAGCCGACCTCAGCCTCATGCCTGTTTCATTCAAAGCATTAATGATGATCTGGTGAACGAAGGGGGGATTATGGATTTGTGGACCCGTGAAGCCCGACTTTTCAAGTACGGCTCGGGAACGGGTACAAATTTTTCTGACATCCGGGGTGACAGTGAAGGATTGAGCGGAGGCGGAAAATCTTCGGGTCTGATGAGTTTCCTTAAAATCGGCGACCGGGCTGCCGGAGCGATAAAATCAGGGGGGACCACCCGAAGAGCTGCAAAGATGGTTACCCTGGATCTGGATCATCCTGATATCGAAGAGTATATCAACTGGAAGGTCAAGGAGGAGCAAAAAGTAGCATCCATAGTTGCCGGCTCCAAAATATGCGAAAAACATTTGCGCACGATCATACGACTTTGCCATGAACCGGTTGAAATAGAGGGCCGTCGGTACAACGGCAAGGTCAGTCGAGATCCCAAAAAGAACAAAAAACTCCGGACGGCAATCAAGGATGCACGTCGTGATTACGTGCCGGCCAACTATATTGAGCGTGTCATCCAGCTGGCTGCGCAGGGTTTCAAAGATATTGCTTTTGATTCGTATAACACCGACTGGAATTCAGAGGCCTACAGCACGGTCAGCGGACAAAACTCAAACAATTCCATCCGCATACCGAATGCATTCATGCAGTCCCTGGAAAACGATGGCGACTGGAAGCTTTATGGACGAATTGAATTGCGTCAGGCTGAAAAGGAGGGACGTGATCCGGAGCCGTTCAAAGTGATTCGATCAAGGGAGCTTTGGGATCAGATTTCCTATGCAGCCTGGTCATGTGCTGATCCCGGAACCCAATATCACGATACCATCAATGAGTGGCATACCTGTCCGGAAGATGGCCCGATTAAGGCCAGTAATCCGTGTTCGGAGTATATGTTTCTTGACGATACCGCCTGCAATCTGGCATCATTGAACCTGATGAAGTTTTACGACGAGGATAAGCAGCGTTTTTCCATTGAGGATTATCGTTATGCGAGCAGGCTTTGGACAATCGTGCTTGAGATCTCCGTACTCATGGCCCAATTTCCCTCGAGGCGCATTGCCGAACTCTCCTACAAATTCAGGACCCTTGGACTCGGTTATGCCAACATTGGATCCTTGCTCATGGTTAACGGAATTCCATATAACAGCAAAGAAAGCACAGCCATATGCGGAGCTCTCACTGCGATTATGCATATGACCGCCTATGCGACAAGTGCTGAGATGGCTTCGGAAATAGGTCCCTTCCCCGGATATGCAAAGAATAAGGAGCATATGTTGCGTGTGATTCGAAACCATCGCAGAGCTGCATATAATGCCGACAATTCCGAGTACGAGGGTTTGACTATCAAACCGGTAGGAATCGATGAACAATACTGTCCGGATTACCTCCTCAAAGCTGCACGGGAAGATGCAGACAAGGCACTGGAACTGGGTGAAAAAAACGGATTTCGCAATGCACAGGTTACCGTAATCGCACCAACGGGTACCATTGGCCTGGTAATGGATTGTGATACAACCGGCATAGAACCGGATTTTGCACTGGTCAAATTCAAAAAACTTGCGGGCGGAGGCTATTTCAAGATTATCAATCAAAGTGTACCTCAGGCATTGCGAAATCTTGGATACAGCAATCAGGAGATTCAGGATATCGTATTGTATGCCAAAGGAAGCGGTACCCTGGATGGATGTCACTCAATCACACACAATCAGCTGCTGGATGCCGGTTTTACGGATGAAAAGATCAAAGCGGTTGAACTGGCACTTCCCGGTAGTTTTGATATCAAATTTGCCTTCAACCACTGGACTCTCGGAGAGGATTTTTGCAAGGAAGTTCTCGGCATTACTGATGAACATCTCTCGGATCCTGGCTTTGATATGCTTCGCTACCTCGGGTTTACGAGGAAACAGATTGAGCAGGCCAACGACTATGTCTGCGGAACAATGACTGTTGAGGGCGCTCCTCACCTGAAAGAGAAACACCTTCCGGTTTTTGATTGTGCCAATAAATGTGGCAGGATCGGTACAAGGTATATTACTGCCGACGGACACATTAACATGATGGCGGCGGCACAACCCTTTATTTCTGGCGCCATATCAAAAACCATCAATCTGCCAAATGAAGCAACCGTCGAGGACATCCAAAAAGCATACCAGATCTCCTGGGAGAAGATGCTCAAGGCAAATGCACTCTACAGAGACGGTTCCAAATTGAGTCAGCCTCTGAACGCAATGGCTGATATCATGGATGAACTGGAAGAGGAAAATGAAGAAACAGCTGAGCAGCCGGAAACACAGCAGTTTCAGGATGAAGTAGTAAAAACAGCCGAAAAAATCATCCACAAATATGTGACCGGACGAAAACGATTGCCCCATCGCCGTGGTGGATATACTCAAAAATGCAAGATTGGCGGACAGTCAGTTTATCTTAGAACCGGTGAGTATGAAAACGGTCAGATCGGTGAGATTTTTATTGATATGCACCGGGAGGGGGCGGCGTTCCGAAGCCTCATGAATTGTTTTGCCATAGCAATTTCTCTGGGACTTCAGCATGGTGTGCCGCTTGAGGAATATGTGGATGCCTTTGTCTTCACAAAATTTGATCCAAGCGGCGCCGTTGTTGGCAATCCGCATATAAAAATGACGACCTCTGTAATTGATTATATCTTCCGTGAGCTTGCGGTTACCTACCTGGAGCGGGAAGACCTTGCACATGTCAGCCCGCAAGACATATACAAAAGGACACTTCGTCCGGAGGAAGCAGATAAACCCGAATCAGAATCTCCGAGGCCGGGTCCAGGCGCTGATAACCCGCTTGCTACTTCAGCTCCTGTCACTCCGGATACAAGGCCAGAAGAAGAAAAAAAGCATACCGGACTGGAAGGCGGTCGAATCGATGCTGAACCAGACTCTGGAAAGATAACATCCGTGCATGAGGAAAGAATAACCAGGACTTCAGGTCAACATCGCTCTGAACAAATGAACCGAGCCAGGGAAATGGGCTTTACGGGCGATATCTGTCCGGATTGCGGAAGTATGACCATGGTTAGAAATGGTACTTGTCTCAAATGTACAACTTGTGGATCAACAACCGGGTGCTCCTGACCACTTCCATGCGCTATCTCCACTTAAATTAATGCACATCTACATCTGCATCTGAAAAAAAAGCCGCATTTTCAGTTACGCGAATGCGGCTAAATCAAAAAGTCATTTGTGACTGTTTGAATAACTATGCGGTTTTTCTACTGGAAGGTACGATCCGACGTATAAAAGCCCGAATCAGTTCATGCATTTGATGGTACCAACTGCTATGGTACTTATCAAATGAATGAAACTGCTCATATAGTCTGGTCCGGTTGCTATATATACTATTCATACGTATCTCCATGTGATTAAATGGTTCTGGGTTAATAATTTTTATAATAATGAACAGCAAGAATAAATTATTTAGCTATACCTAAATATACGTAAAAAAGCTTGAATTTGCAATAAATGGCAGAAGAAAAGCGCTTTAACGGATATATTGTATTTCGATTTGATGCTGACTAAGTTTATTGAGATGATTCACCGAAAAAATGTGTAATGAAAACATTCAAGATTGAAATTCAACCGCTTAATTTGTCGCTCAAAAGAAGGTTTACCATTTCAAGAGGATCAAGAGATGAGGTAAAGAATGTACTGGTCAAGGTCTATTGTGATGGAATAACGGGAATGGGAGAGGCCGCTCCAAATCACCGTTATGATGAATCGCAGCAATCGGCAATCCGTTTCCTGACCGACTTTGATGGTTATGAAACAGAAAATGCATACGATATTTCATTATTGGTCCGGAAAATGAATGATCATGCACCAGGGGAGTATGCCGCAAAAGCTGGTTTGGAAATGGCAGTTTATGATTGGATAGGAAAAAAATTAAATATACCATTATACAGACTTCTTCAGGCGCCAGGGCGGACCGGTCCCAGGACAACATATACATTTGGAATTGACAAGCTGGATGTGTTGAAAGAAAAAGTTGAGGAAGCTGGTCCGTATCCTTTGCTTAAAATCAAGCTTGGAACAGATTATGACAAAGAAATTATCAAAACGGTCAGAGAGTTGACCGATAAACCTGTACTTGTGGATGCCAATGAGGGATGGTCAACGGTTGACCATGCTCTTGACATGGTCACATTTTTGGAAAAACAAAATGTCTATGTTATTGAACAGCCCATGCCTGCAGCTTGTATTAAAGAGATGCAGGAACTAAAGTTGAAGTCGGGTATTCCTCTTATTGCAGATGAAAGCATCACGGGGAGGGAGTCGCTGCAGGAGCTCTCGTCACAATTTCATGGCATCAATATAAAACTGATGAAAACAGGTGCAATCAGCACCTCATTAAAGATTATTCACCAGGCACGCAAGGTTGGATTGCAGGTGATGGTCGGATGCATGATCGAGTCAGCGATTGCTGATACAGCTACTGCGCTGGTAGCTCTTTGGGCAGACTATGCCGATGTAGACGGGCACCTGCTTGTAACAGAAAGCCCGGTAAAGGGAATAGAGGTGCTGCCTCAAGGACACATACAGTTAAAAGATTTGCCCGGACTTGGATTCGAATAATAAAATTCTTTGTAACAATACCGGGGAAGCCAACTCCTTCAATTAAGCAGATGATATAAATGCTTTTAATAACGAAGTTAAAATAGAAATGGATATGTATTCCCCAATAACTATAGTCTCCCGGGTTGAATTTTTTCCCAGATGCAATCAGCTTTCGATTCCGTCCTCATTGTTAGGACAGGAATTGAGAAGGGAAGACTACAGAGTCAATTCAGGAAGAGGGAGCTCTGGTCTCGGTATGGTGAATTTTGACAATGGATACTCACCGAAATATAAAACCGATGAAACGGATCTGAAATCTCTTAATAAATCAGAATACAAATACAAAGTGCTTCACATCGAAGACGACGAGCAGGTCAGGTACCTTGTAAACGCCTTTCTGAAAAATTACGTTGATATTCATCCGGTCGCCAATGGTATTGAAGCCCTAAATTGCACCTCGAATACGGTGTATGATTTGATAATCACAGATATTAATCTGGGGAATGGTCTGAACGGAATTGAAACGGCTCGTATCATTCGTGATATGAATCATTACTCAGAAGTACCAATTATTGCTGCAACTGCCAATGCAGATTCGGAAGTCAGGAATGAATGTATTGATGCAGGAATGGACGCGTATATACTTAAACCATTCATGAAAAATGACTTGATCAATACCATAGATCAGGTTATGAGTAACAGGCAGGCTTAATCGAAGATCTTGTAATGGAGATAACGTGTGAATAAAGAAGATTGGAATAACATACAATATAAACTGGATGCGTATCGTGCCGGCGAACTGTCAGACCGGGAAATTGACTTGCTATGGGAAAAAATGATTGAAAATCCCGAGTATCTTGAGTATTTAATTAACTCTGTCAATCTCCAGACAATTGCACGTCAGCATAGTGATGCCACAGTGGCAACCGGTAAAGATAAGCGCAAGAAGTCGAATATTTTCACACTTTACGGCTTACAGGGAACATGGGGTCGTATTGCTGCAATATTCGTACTGACTGTTGGCATGCTTTCTACCATCTACCTGTTTGGTTCGGAATATCTTTTTGAGCAGGAGCCTGTGTCCGACATTGAACTTGATACATTTCGGTCAACCACATTGCCGGCAGCTGTATTTGATCATCAGGTTCAAAGAGCAATAAACATGGCATCTTTGGAGAAGTATGATGAAGCCATTGAGATGCTCAAAGAAATTGAGCATGTGCATCTTACAGATGCTCAGCGCGTTTCACTGATGCTAAACAAGGGCTCAATTCTGTACAATCGTGGTGATTACCATGCTGCCAAAGGTATATTTCATGAGATTCTGGATAACAATGACGACCTTCACGTTTTAACTGAAGAGCGTGTACAATGGTTCCTGGGTAACGTCTATCTGCAATTAGGGCAGAGTGAACTTGCTATGAAACATATCCAGAAAACCTACGATCTTAACGGTGCATACAGAAGGCTTGCAAAAAGATATTTAGAACTTGATTGACACTACAGGTAATTCAAGGGTTATTTTAAAACATGAATTAACTTGTAGTTGAATTTTTAATCGCTGCGAAGGATACCAAGGATAAGAAGAAAATCGCTGACATTGTCCAACCAACTCTCTTTCTAAGGACAAGTGTTCAAGTAGTTTGGTAGTTTCCTGCGCATTTATCTGAACATGTAATTGTAAATCAGATTAAAGTGAAATTGCTTTTAGTTTTTTTGGGAGTCGGAACCAGGCAACGATAATTGATATTGCTCCAATAAAAATAAAAGCCAACGCCATAAACCAGTGATTGTGAGATGGGGTGAGTGGATCAATATTGCCATATAATACAAATGATCCCCAATATGATGGATTGCTGTTATGTGTATTTATATAGTCGATCTTTGCTTTTCTAAGTGCTTCACTCTTACCAAACCCCTGGTTCAGATATTCATAAAATGAAACGGAGAGATGATAAGCTGAGCGATCACGAACTGACCATAAGTTCATGACCAGACTTTGAACTCCGGCATAATTAAAAGCACGGCTAAATCCTACAATTCCGCTTCCTTGTATATAGCTGCCAGAACCTGATTCACAAGAATTTAGCATGACCATTTCATTGGCCAGGTCCATCTGAAATAATTCATAAGCATATACTAATCCGTCTGTTGATGGGTCATTATCCATGCTACCATCAGGATTGAGGTAAATAAGCGAGTATAGAGGATCGTTTTCAAACACTTCACTATGAGAGGCGAAATGTAGTATTCGACTGTTTCCGGCTCGTTTTCGGAAATTAGTTTCAGTTCCACTATCGGAAAGGTGGTAAATATTATTCTCAAAACTGGTAAGTTGGTTTGAAATTTCCCTTACTTCAGTTTCAGCCAAAGGAAGTGCTGGTAAGTATCGGCCAGGTGATAACTGGCTCTCCTGGTTATTGAAATTAGTAATGCCAAATCCAACAAAGTCATGATCATATTTGCGTCGTGGATTATGAGAAAAACTTGATTCAAGATCTTTGAGAGAATTGGAATATGCAATGGAAGCTTTTTCTATAAGATAGGTTGCTTCACCATAACTAAAGTCGCTGCTTACATCACCAACTGGAAGAATTTCGAATGGAATATGGTACAAGAAACCGTCAGGGATTATGTAATAATTGGTATATCGATTAGGTATCTCAATATTTTTGAAAATTTTCTCTTTAAACCATACCAGTTCGGTTAATCTGACTTTATCTGAAGAGAGGTTTTTGACAAGATCATCAATTCTGTTTATATCATCTATAGAAAAGGAAACTTGATGCACATTAAAGGTGCCTGCTGTTATAGTAGAAATGTATAATTGATCCTCAAAAATGCTGAAATATAAAATGATATCGGATCTTCCAAGCTGCCTACGAATTCTGTTAAGATTTGCCGGTTTGAGATCTATATTTTGAAGGACCTTTCTTCTTAGTGAGTTTTGTTCGGAAATAGCCTCAATTAGCAGGTTGTTGAGTTGTATTCTTTGATCCTCATCTGCTGTTCTCAATTGTGATCGTATTCTTTCAATTCTATTCCTGAGAGCAAAATCCAGTACGAGCTCATTTTCACTTAATATACTTGACTTAAGAGCCGGGTTATTATAAAAATTAACAGAGCTTAAATTTTTTATTTCATCCATCCA
>SKXL01000115.1 GCA_007128425.1 Balneolales bacterium
GTGAAGGTGCGTACGGAACCGTGGATATCGGTCCATTGCATCGTGAAGGTGTTCCCATCATGGGCCTGGATGTGGAGACCGAAAAATATTTCTGGTACCATCATTCTGCAAAGGACACCATCGACAAACTGGATCCGGATGAAATCGCCGAGTGCATTGCAGCCATTGCCGTTATGGCGTACGTTGTCGCTGACATTCCCGACAGACTGGAATGGTCAGTCCTGCCGGCGACGTCGTTTTGACATTTTTTTGCCACCGCTTTTTTTCATAAAGGGGGCATAGAATGGCTCCGGCTTGTTTTTGGTCTTTTTCTTTCCGGATTTACTCCCGGATTTTCTTGAAGCTACGTCCTTCCCGCCGCCGGCAGTGCCGGCTTTCCTGCTACTGGTGGACTGTTTTCTCTGCCTGGATGAAGACCCGGGTTCATTTTCACTTTCAAAGTCACCATCCAGCAACTTTCGGGTGCGTTCCATGTAATCAACATCAAACTCTTTTTCCGGGAGACTGTCCCGATGAAGGCGCTGCTCATTGTCGCTTTTCGACGATTTGCGCCCGGGTCGGACCTGTCTCTTCTCCACAACCCGGTCTTCCTTGTATGCCGGTTTCCGCCCTGTAGCACCCTGAGAAGAAGCCACTCCCGATCCATCCCTCATCTTCAGCAGTGCCGCTGCGACTTCAATCGGTGCAAATCCTTCGGCAGCAATATCTTCAATTTGCTCTATCCAGGGTCGCAATCCACCCGACTCCAGGGTATCTCTCACCTCCTGAAGCATGGCACCTCTGACAGACACCTCCACCTGTCTCATCGAGGGAAGGGGTATGGTTTCAATACGGGTCTTCAGTTTGTTTTCAATGTACCGGATATTCCTGTTTTTGCGTCCGGATGCAAAAGTATACGCTACACCTGTTTTTCCCGCTCTTCCTGTTCGACCGATCCGGTGCACATAGTATTCCGGGTCCTGCGGTATATCATAGTTGAACACGACATCCACGTTTTCCACATCCAGACCCCGGGCAGCCACATCGGTTGCCACCAACACATCAATGCGACCGTCGCGAAACTTTCGCATCACCTTGTCGCGAACGGACTGCGTCATATCGCCGTGCAACGCATCCGATGAATAGCCTCGCGACTGAAGTTCATTGATAAGCGTGTCGCAGGTTCGCTTGGTATTGCAGAACACCAGCGCAAGATTGTAACTGTGAAGATCAAGCAGTCGGCAAATTCCCTCGGTCCGCATGGAATCGCGTGCTTCGACAATATACTGCTGTATACCGTCGGCAGAGGGTGTTTTACCCTCCACCCTGATCATTTCAGGATCCTGGAAATACAGGTTCATGATCTTTTTGATCCCGGTTGACATCGTAGCGGAGAACATGACTGTTTGACGCGGGATCTCCCTGGAACCGTAACCCAGGATGGTTTCAATATCCTCACGAAACCCCATATTCAGCATCTCGTCGGCCTCATCCAGAATTACCGTTTCAAGCTTTTCCAGTGAGAGCGTACCGCGCTTCAGATGATCGATCACACGTCCCGGTGTACCTACTACAATCTGCGACCCTTCCCTGATCTGCTTGATCTGGCGGAAAATAGGCTGCCCGCCATAGACAGGAGTGACACGTACGCCGCTTATGTATTTCGCCAGCTTTATGATCTCACCGGTAACCTGTACGGCCAGCTCTCGGGTTGGACACATAATTATCGCCTGAACATCCACCGACCCGGTGTTGATTTTTTCAAGAAGGGGTATGGCAAAAGCCGCGGTTTTTCCAGTCCCCGTCTGTGCCTGACCGGCCAAATCACGGCCCTCGCGGATCAATGGAATGGCGGCGGACTGGATTTTTGTCGGCGCTTCGTAGCCCATCTCCTCTATGGCTTTTAAAATAGGCGTGCTGATGCCAAGATCAGCAAATGGATTCGTTTTCAAAATCGTAAGATATAATATGATTACATTTTGCCGGTTGGCAACAAACCGTGTATCATAGCCGGCCGGTCCCGCATTTCGAAACCTGTCAACTCCCTTTTCAGCATTGCTATCATGTTCTTTTCTTCTGAATGGGAATGATATCTGCAATCTCACTTGACAAGGAAGGCGTGCTTTGTAACTATCAAAGATACGAAATTTTGTATTCTTTTACAGACCCTATGCGCCGTCTGCCCTCCTACCCTCCAAACCGGGCGGGATGTTTCAGCGCTTCAGCCAGAGCGTGGCGGTAGTCACCGGAATCAATCTCCACACACCCGAATTGCGCCAGGTGGGGGGTGTAGAACTGGACATCCCACAGCCGGAATCCGCCGGTCAGCAGGCACTGGTGGCAGTGGTGCAATGCGACCTTGCCCATCTCGGATTCTCTCTGAAACATCGACTCGGCGAAAAAGGCAGCCTGGAGTGCAACGCCGTACACACCGGCTGTGAGCCGGTCACCCTGATATATTTCTACCGAATGAGCATAACCCAGATCATGAAGCCCCTTGAATGACCTGATGATGCGATCAGATATCCAGGTGGTATCACGATCGGCGCACCCCTCCATCACACCGGTGAAATCCTCATTAACAGACCAGCGATACTCCTTTTTCCTGATGATTCGCCTTGCTTTTCCGGAGATTCTGAAGCTATCTAACGGAATGACACCCCGCCTGCGGGCCGTATACCAGTTGATGTCGGGGTCGTGTCTGGACTCCGCCATGGGAAACACGCCCTGCGCATATCCCTGAAGCAGTATTTCCGGCGGAATGATTTCCGGGATGTCACCCTGCTGAGCTTTCGGCACGTTCTTCGAATTTCCGGAGCGCCGCCTCAACCCGTCCGCGCTCCGCATACCCACTGAGCCAGTCATCGGGCAGGGCCTCCGTTCCGCCAAGCGCCCCTATCAGACTCCCGAGATAGAAGCAGGAGGCTTCGCTTGCCCCGCCGAGGTTGGCGGCAGCGGTGACTGCTTTTTTGAAATCATTGTGATGGCGATAGAATACAGCGCCGACAAATGTGATCATGTCCTCTGCCAGCTTGCTGACGTCTCCGCATGATTTTGCGATATCCTCCAGCGGTTCGTCCATCATCGGCTCGGTCACCTGCATGCGGCGGCGGATTTTGTAATCCCCAGGGAAATACTTTTCGGCTTCCAGGATGTATTTTGTTGCATATTCAAGAAATTGATCCGGGTCGAAGCTCTCCTTTTCCGTCTCAAACAGATACACCAGAAGCCGCAGATATAGCCAGATGCTCTGCTGCCAGACGACAGAAGATGGTGTCAGTGAGTGCATCCACTCCTGGAGCTGCTTGACCGATACCTGCTTTTCACTGAGAAGCAATGCGGCCGGAATAGCAAACGAAAACGTGTAATGGCCACCATCCGGAAAGGGTGGCCAGGCAAAAGTAGTCGATTTGGGCCATTTTTCAGGATACATGTTCAGGGACTGCTTGATGGTGAAAGCGAACTCCTGAAGATCGGGTAGCGGTTTGGATGCCGCGAGCACCGAGAGCATCGCCTCGGTCTGCCGGGTGGAATGGCCCGCTGCGACCGGACTGAAATCCTCAGCCTCCGGGCGGTCCCTGAAACCGATGATTTCACCGATTGTGGTTGATATCTGCTCCGGCTTCATATCCTCGGCCGGCATGCCGATGGCCTCTCCAATGGCGGCACCCAGACAGGTGGCCTGAAATCTGTTTTTTTTCTGATCTGACATAGATTCGCTCCGTTCTTCCGTATGCTCTATGATACTTTTATTCCGGGATGTTCACAATGACCTTTTCATTGTTTCTGTGCTCCCAAAAGGTTTTTTTTTATCTTATCTGAATCTTTTTTCTTTCCATCAACCCACTTGCGAAGTCCACGGACTTCCTTGCGTAAATAGCCGGGCAGACCCGATCCCGGAGCACCCGAGTGATGGTACGCTTTCGTTATGTCCTCCGGGCGGGGCCGCTTCGCATCTGACTTTTTTCCGGGTTGATCCGGTTGGTCCGATTGCTCCGGCCGGCCCGATCGTCCGGGTGGTTCCCATTGACCCGGCTGAACGGGATCTGTCTTCTCCGATGTCCGGGTAATGGACTCCGCCACATTCCGATAGGCCTCACGGAAGGGCATTCCCTCCGAAACCAGACGGTTTGCCTCGTGCGTTGCAAAAACCTCAGGTGTGAGGGTCCGGGCAGCAGCAGCGGCATCGAATCCAAGCCCTTCCAGGGCATGTCGAACAGCCACAGCCAGCATCTTCGACTGATCCAGGGCTGCCATTACGCTTTTCTTTACCAATTGAAGATCGCGGTGATACCCTGAAGTCAGATTCGCCGGTACAGCAGCAAGATGGGTTTTGGCAGATTGCAGATCGTGATAGACCCCGCGGATCAGCTCCCATGCATCCGGATTCCGCTTCTGTGGCATGATACTGCTACCGGATAACTGGTCCTCACTCAGTGTCACCAGTGCCAGGGAAGGATGCATGAACAGCACCACATCCGACGCCATACGATTGAACGTCAGCGCTCCATAGGCAAGCGCATCCACAAGCTGCAGCTCAAAACGGCCGCGGGAGAGCTGCGATGCCGCAACAGGCTCCTGCACCCGTGAGAAACCCAGTTTTTCTGCGATAAATTCACGATCAATGGCAATGTGCGGAACGCCGTAGCCTGCCGCGCTCCCAAGAGGAGACTGGTCGAAAAGTTCGAACGCACTGCGCAATGCGTTCAGGTCCGAGCACAGCAGATCATGATACCCTGCAGCCCAGGCATCGGCAGAATGGGGCATGGCGGGCTGGGTGTGGGTCAGTCCCGCGAAGCAAACGCCGTTGTACTTCTCTGCAAGCGTATCAAGCCGTCCGGTGATCGCAAGCCACTCCGAGGCAATATCCAGGACCGCATCCTTCATGAAGAGGCGCATATCCGCCAGAACCTGGTCGTTGCGCGAACGTCCGGTATGGATGCGTGCGCCGTCCTGACCCGCTTTGTCAGTCAAATAGTTCTCGACTGCCGAGTGCACGTCCTCGTCATCCGGACCAAGGTCGAACGCGCCTTCGGTCCAGCTGTCCCAGGCTTCGGTCAGTGCCGAGGTTACCTGCTCTAACCCGTCATGATCATAAACCCCGATCTTTCGAAGCATCTGTGCCTGGGCCAGATTCACGAGGATATCATAGGGTACAAGCTGCCGGTCCAGTTCACGATCCTCTTCTGCGGTGAAACGGTAGAACCAGGAGCGATCCACCCCGACGGTTTTGCCATGATCGGCGCCGGTTCCGGATCCGGATCCGGCCGGTGGACCGGCTTTCGAATGGTGTCCGACTTCCGAACGATGGCCGGCCCGTGAACCAGCCCGGGTTCCGGAGTTGTTTTTATCCTTTTTTTTCTGCCACAATGTCTTCATCTACGGGTCAGGTTTTTGATTTCACCATTGTTCTTATTGATTGAGATTTTTCGTTCTGCTTATTCCATTTATAAACATGCAACAAGCGCCCGTTACTTATGATTTCATTCTGTTGCTTCGGCAATCCGCTCAAAATATTGTCTTATGATCTTTTCATAAACCGGTACGCCCTCCTCCAGCTGGGATGTGGCGATTGATTCGTTGGCGGTGTGTGAGTCGCTGCTGTTGCCCGGACCGATTTTGATCGTAGGCACATCCGCCAGAAAGACCCAATCGGATGTTGTCGGTGAACCGAACAACGGGTTTCCTGTCACTTCAACAGCAACCTGTGCAATGGGATGGTCCGGATCGGTACTGGTGGATACGAACCGGTCGCTGAAAACGCTGATGCCGATTCCCAGCTCTTTGCGGAATGTTTCAATGATCAAATCATTTGGCACTTCCGGTATGGTGCGGATGTCGACGTACACCGAGCAGGAATCGGGATGGGCGTTTCTTGCCGTGCCGCCTTCTATGGTGGTCGGTGTGATTCGCGTTGTACCGATAAACGGGTTTTCCTTTTCGAAAGATATGCTTTTCAGCTTTTGGAGGCAGTCTGCCATTTCATATATGGCGTTGGGACCTATAACCCGCGCGGCGTGACCCGCCTCGCCTTCCGTTTCCAGTTTTAGTATCAGGAGTCCTTTTTGTGCTGCGCAGGGGTGCAGCATTGTGGGTTCACCAATCAGTGCGGCATCAGGGCGGTCAATTTTTTGTCTGAGGTGGAACATGCCGTTGTTTTCGCCCGCACTTTCCTCGCAAACGGTAATGGCCAGGCTTACCCTTCCGGGCGGTTTATACCCGGTTTCCGCCAGATTAAGCAGCGCCTTCAGCATGCAGCTGACCGGACCTTTGGCATCGGTGCTGCCCCGGCCATAAATGCGACCGTTTTTTTCCACCGGATTAAAGGGTTCTCCAACATGGCGTACCGAGGGCGGTACAACATCCGAATGGGAATTCAGAAACAACCAGGGCCTGCCGGTACCCAGGTGAAAAATGAGGTTGTCACCATGCCGTTCGATATCCAGCAGCCCCGTAGCCGCAATCTGCTCCTCCAGCCAGTCCACCAGCTCCTTTTCGCTGGTACTGACGCTGGGAAAACGGATCAGCTTCATCAGCAGCTCGTTTACGGGTATTTTGTGAATTTTTTTCATTTTTTACTGATGGATTTGCGGACACGTTAAGACTTCTGGCCGCCGTTACGTTCACTGCTTTAAACTATTGCTCATTGTCTGTGACCAGCCGTGTGCCTCCGCCTGCGGCAAGAGTATCCGCATTGGCCAGCAAGACTGAGTGAACCCCTTTGTCCATCGCTTCAAACGCGGTCAATAGCTTGGGCTTCATTCCGTCTTTGATCCACCCCTCACGAAGTCCGCGCTGCCAGTCCCTGCGATGCAGCACTGGAATGGGCTTGTTGTCGGCATCAAGCACGGCGGGCGGCTCCATTAGCATGACTAGTTCATCCACCTGCATTGCCAGCGATATCCGTATGGCAAATGTGTCGGCATTGATGTTGAGAACGCCTTCGTCGGGGGACCAGGTGAGGCAGCCGATCACCGGAACATATCCACCCTTGAACAGATGTTCCACCAATGTTCTGTCCACTGATTCTATCTCGCCAACCAACCCGAAATCAACTGGTTCGCCATCGACTTCAAGAGGAGGGCGACGAAATGCCGTTGTCAGTTCGCCGTCGATTCCGGAAATTCCCACCGACGATATTTCGTTGTTTCGGAAAAAAGAGACCAGTTCACGATTCACTCTGCCGCCGACGGTGTAAAGCAGCATTTCAAGGGACTCTTCGTTTGTGATGCGTCTTCCGGCCACCTGATGCACGGGAATATCCAGACGTCTGCTGAGCTCATTGATCTGTTTGCCGCCGCCATGTGAGACTATGATTTGATCCCCATGGCGCCTTCTCTTCAGCATATATTCCGCCAGTTTGCCCAGGGCATTGGAATCGGCCAGTATATTGCCGCTCAGCTTGATCAGTATCGAACTCATGACGACAATCCCATCAGTTTCATCAATACCGCTTTCTGCACGTGCAGCCGGTTTTCTGCCTGGGCAACATGTATGGCACCTGGTCCGTCCAGGACCTCATCTCTGACAACGACATTTCGTCGCAC
>SKXL01000182.1 GCA_007128425.1 Balneolales bacterium
AAATCCAGGATTGGACACTGTGCCAATGGGAAATCATATAGGCGAATAAAAACAAGCCGGCCAGCAGGATTGCAGCGATTGTGATGGCGCGTCGGCGCGTGACCAATGGACGAGAAGGCCGCCGGTCGATGGTGTCCCCGGCCGTGGTTTCACCAGTGCGAAGCACAGCTGATGCACTCTGGAGGTCGTCCAGCAAATCGGAGGCGGACTGGTACCGGTCAGCCGGTTCCTTGGCCATGCATCGCTGCACTATCCGGTCGAGATCGTCCGGTATCTGATTGTTCAGGCTTGCAGCCGTGGGAGGATCCGCATTTACAATGGAATAGATGATGGAATATTCGTAATCGCCTTCAAACGGAAGCTGGCCGGTCAGCATTTCATAGAGGACAATGCCGGTTGACCAAATATCCGACCTTTCATCAGCAGACTCACCCCGAACCTGTTCAGGAGACATGTAGGATACGGTTCCCAACGTAGCACCGGTTTTTGTAACCTGATCCGCACCGGTCATTTTTGCCAGGCCGAAATCCAGGATTTTGATCTCATCGGATTCCGTGACCATGATATTTCCGGATTTGATATCACGATGAATGATCCCCTTGTCATGTGCTGCCTGAAGGCCTTTAGCTATCTGGATGGCATAATGAATGAATGTTTCGAATCGGGTATGGCCGTCATCCGGGGTTTTTGACTGAGTTTGTGATGAAGTATGTGACGGAGGATGTGATGAAGTATGTGACGGAGGATGCGATGCAGAACGTGACGGAGTATGTGATGCAGTTTGACCGGGTTCATCAGGTCGGGACTGGTCCCGAGTCCCCTTTTCAATCTTGATTTTCTCGCGCAGCGTGATTCCGTCAACATACTCGGTGACAATGAATGGCCGCCCGTTTCCTCTGCTATTGTCGCTATCCACACCTTCAATGCTGTAGATCTGGCATATGTTGACATGATTCAGCCTTGCCGCAGATTGTGCCTCTTTCAGAAAGCGCTCATGATTCCCGGTTGTGACAGCCGCATGATCGGGCAGAAACTTCAGAGCCACAGTGCGGTCGAGCCTGGTATCGAGGGCCTTGTAGACAACACCCATTCCGCCCTCTCCAATTTTTTCGAGGATATCATAGTGCCCTATTTTTTGATTTGGATTCACTAATTTGCCCGATCGATTAATTGCCGGAAGCTCTCATGCTCCCTTATTGAATCCCAGACAGGATCTATTCTCAAGGTATTGCGGTTTATGTCGGAGGGTATATTAAGTGCCTGCTCAAGCAATTGTACAGATTTTTCGACCTCCCCGATAATCGCATAAATTTCCGCCGCGTTAATGATATATCCGGCACCAATCAAGGCATCCTTTTCCAATGGCATAATCTGCATTACATTTTCAGCATTTCGATATGCCATATCCGTATTGCCTAAATATGCATGGATATAACCAAGCTTTGCCTTAATCCTGTAATCATCCGGTTGTTGATTCAGTTTTTCCTCCAGAACCTGAAGTGCCATCTCAAAATGGTTTTTCGCAATCAGACTATCGCCAAGGTGTGTGTAAGCCAATCCTGATATATATTGTTTCGGGGTTACATGATACTGAGATTTAAAGATCTCCTCGCCGCTTTTTTCAACAAATTGCAACATTCCTTCAAAATCCCTGAGTAAAAAATAATAGTATGGGCTGGAGGAAGGGTGCTGAGAAAGAAAATCACGCAGAGGCCTTTGATCACCTTTCCATGGTACATGAATATATGCCAAAATTTCTTTCGCTTCCGTGAAATCAGGGGCAATGGCAATTGCCCGGTTTATATACTCAGCCGCTTTTTCATAATTCCTCAAGCTATAATAACTTAAAGCTAATTGATAAATGGGATCATGATTTCTGGGATTGCGTTCGATCGCTTTCAGAAAATTTTTTTCGGACTCATCCCACATGCTGATACGACGCTGCACATAAGCAATTAGATCATAGGCAGAGGTTTTCTCCAAATAGTACAGTGCACGGGTGTACTCCCTGAGACGATAATAATAGTTACCCAACGCACGATTGGTAAACTCGGAATCCGGATCAAGTTCGTATGCACGATCTGCGTAACGTTTCGCTGTTTCAAGACGCTGAGGGGTCTGATCAAAACCGAACCAGTAATAATTAGCATTGATTCCCGACAATCTTGCTATCGCTGTCACAAATTCCGGGTCCAGTTCGACAGCTTTTTCCAAAAAGTCTATTACAATATCCCAATCCTGTTTCTCATAACCAGGCCGCCCCCAATATTCAAGAGCTTTCAAATACATGTCATACGCTTCGGTATTTTCGGTCAGGGGTTTCTCAAGCTGCTCTTTTTCTTCCCGGGTCATATTCACTCTGAGACTACTTGAAATTTCCCTGCCGATTTCACTTTGTATGGCGAAAATATCCGTCAAATCCCGTTCAAAGATTTCCGCCCACAACGTCTGCATGTTTTCGAGATCGATTAGCTGAACCGAAACCCGAACCATATTACCTGATCTGCGTACACTACCCTCCATCACTGTTCTCACTCCCAGCTCTTGTTGAATTTGCCTGTAGTTTCGCGAGCCTACCGGATATTCAAGAACAGAACTCCTTGCGATGATTTTCATATCCCTGATCTTCGAAAGTTGCGTTATTATATCGTCATGCACTCCGTCGGTGAAGAAGGCATCATCTGGGTTGGGGCTCAGATTTTCAAACGGCAATACGGCGATTGAACTTCTGTCTGCAGTCACAGATTCACCGGGTGACATAAATAGCCATGCAACGCTTGCAATGGTAATCAGCAAAAAAGATATCGAAAAGATAATCGTTGCTTTATTTCTGATGGGTGGTATCGATATGGTAATCGAAGATGAACGTCCGGTTTTACTGGAATAATCGGCGTCCTCACTCACTAACCCCGGCATTGATTTAGCAGTGATCTTGCCGGATGATTTTTTTTGAATCCTCTTCAATTCCCCGAGTACTTCGGCCGTATTTTGATAGCGGTCTTGTACATCCTTTTCCAGTAATCGGTCGATTAAATGGATGAGATCGGAAGGAGCATCCGGAATGTACCTTGTTAAAGGCTCATGTAGTTCATTAACAATTAAATACATCATAGCTGCTTCATGTTCACCACGAAACGGCGTGTGTCCGGTGAGCATTTCGAACAGTACAACTCCAAGTGCAAAGAGGTCCGATCGGTGATCGACACTTTTGCCCTGTATCTGCTCGGGTGACATGTATGCCATCGTTCCCAAGGTGCTGCCTGACTTTGTAAGGTTGCCTGAACCCTTAAGCTTCGCCAGCCCGAAATCCATCACTTTGATTCTGTTATTGGAATCCACCATTATGTTCTCGGGCTTGATGTCACGATGGACAATGCCCTTGTCATGTGCTTCAGAGAGAGCTTCGGCGATCTGGATGGCATGATTGATTGCGACGTCCTGATGTCGATGGTTACTACCTGGTGTTTCCGACTCCCGGGCATTGGTTTCCAGCATTTCACGAAGGGTAATGCCATCCAGATATTCCATTGAAATAAACTGGGTCCCCTCGAACTCATCAACAGAATAAATTGTGCAGATGTGTGGATGATTTAATGCGGCAGCAGCTTTAGCTTCGCGATTGAAACGTTGACGATCTTCCTCCGATGCGGTGAGTCGCTGCGGAAGAAACTTCAGCGCCACGGTGCGTTCGAGTCTGGTATCGAAGGCCTTGTAGACCACACCCATTCCGCCCTCTCCGAGTTTTTCAAGGATTTTGTAATGCGAAATGGTTTTTCCGGTCATAGGGATCACCTGAACTTTTTCCCGGCAACCAGTGTGTATTTGCTGATCTCTGCATCCTCACTGGTTACAGAGTATTTTGACTTCGATTTGCTTTCCAGGGCCATTTTCCATTGATAGAGATTGGCGAGTGTGTGGCTGACTTTCTTCAAAAGGTTGCTGAACTCGCCCTGTTCTTCGTAGAGTTTTACCGACTCGTGATCATCCCAAATGGACAGGGAGAGGAATTCCCGTTCTTTCACCGTGTTGTCGATCAACACTGAAAACCGGCAGCCCGTGGTCTTTTTGAGCGTGGTTTGAATATCATTTTTGTAGATCCGTTTGAATTCTTCTTCCTGACCGGGTTTGATTTTCAGCGACAGCATTCTCATGAATCGCCGGCTTCCTTCCATGTAATCGGGCAGATAGTCCCCGCCGGCATCAACGGGATAACTTTTAACAATCGGCTTCTGCTTCACCGGGACATATTCAATCGCATCTTCTCTGGAAAGCTGAATCTCCCACTCTGACGTTTCTTCAAGAAAATCACGGATGTGCTCAATATTCCTGTCAAAGGAGCCTGAGTCCGTATAATTGCGAATGTGATCGGACGATTCCCATAGTGTAAGTGAAGCGTAGTGCTGGGTGCTGTTCAAGCCCTGTAGCAGTCCGGCAAACAGGCATCCGTCTGTTTTTTCCAGGCCGGTCATTACATCATCCTGGTAAACCGACTCCAGGGCGGGTCCCTTGCCACTTCGGATGGATGCCTTGACAATTCGCAGAATCATGAGACCTCCGTTGATATTATGGATTTCTGGCGAGTACCAGAGCGGTCATGTCATCAGACAGCGGCTGATTACCGCTGTGTGCAAAGCATGCGTTGAAGATGCTGTCGATCAATTTTTCCGGCATGCAGCGATCGGCACCGGCTGTGATAAGTCCCTTTTCCAGATTTTCTTCGCCGAATTCTTCCTCGGCAGAGTTCATGGATTCCGTTATGCCGTCAGAGTACACGAAGAGGGAGTCGCCGGGCTTCAATTCAATGGAATCATCTTCGTATTCACACCATTCAAAGATACCCAGCGGCAGGCCGTTGGCAATCAGCCGGCGGAGGCTGTCATCGGAGCTTATCAGATACGGATAATCGTGACCTGCGCTGGAAAATCGCAGTGTATTGGTACGTATGTTGATGATACCGAGGAACAGTGTGGCAAATTTCTCCGCATGGGTGCTTCGGTACAGCTGGATGTTGGCGTTCCGGAGGATTTTGGATGGCGAGCTCTCATGCAGCGCCTGTCCCCGCAAGATGGCCTGAAGATTGGACATCAGCAGTGCGGCCGACAATCCCTTCCCGCTGATATCCCCCAGGCAGACCATCCAGTGCTCATCATTCAGCGGCATGTAATCGTAATAATCGCCGCCGACGGAATGTGCGGTCAGGTTTCTTCCGTCCAGGGCATAACCTTCCATCTCAGGTGGCGAGGAGGGAAGCATTTTTTTCTGGATTCCGGATGCCAGCTCCATTTCACGACGTGTTTCCTGGTAGGCCTGCTCCTCCTGGTATAGCCGGGCATTTTCAACCACCTGTGCCGATTGTGCTGCTATGATGGAGAGCAGCCGCTGGTCGGATTCGTCAAACAGCCCATCCCCCTTTTTGTTGTACACTGTAAGGATGCCGATCAGTCTGGACTTGGCCATGAGGGGTGCACAAAGCAGGGATCGGACCGATTCATCCCATTTCACATTCCGGAAGCGCTCGTCGTTTCCCGGTTCATTGATGAGAAGCGGCTTTTTGTTGATTTGCATCCAGCCGAGCAGGTTCTGGTTCAGATGCAGGGGGGAGTGGATGCTGGTACTAACCATGCTGCGGACCAGGGTCTGGGTTGGATTATCCTTGTCCTCAACGACCATGGTGATGTCGCCCTGTTCTGCATCAATAGCCCGTATGGAACGGGAAATAATGGCCCGGACGATTTTCTCGCTGTCCAGGCTCCCGCTTATGGCGAGTGCCAGGTCGTTCAGGATGGAAAGTTCCCCGACAGCCTTTTTCAGACGCTTGTTTTCCGCCTCTATCCGGCGGTATTTTTGCTCGAAATCATTCATCGAAGATTTCCTGCAAATGTACTGCGGTCAGGGCAGTTTGAACAGAGAATCACTTGCTCTCGAACGCCTTTACAGCGGAATCGAGGCTGTCATGCGTATCGAAAACCGTATTCAGGTGGGATACCATCAACAGGCTGGTCAGGCGCTTGTCGGCATTGCACAATTTTATGTCGCCACCGTTGGCACGCATGGTTTTGAATCCGCCAATAAGTATGCCAATGCCCGAAGAATTCATGAAGTTCACCTTTCCGAGATCAATGATCACATTTTTCTTGTCTTCGTCGATCAGCTTCTGAAGATCATTTCTAAAGACTTCAGCATCCGGACCGCCCTTGATCTTGCCTTTTATCTCAAACACAACACAATTGTACCTTTCATTGATACTGTATTTCATGGCTGGCCTCCCTGGTTTCCAATTTAAGATTTGTGCATAAGTGGTATATAATCAAAATAATAAACATATGCAGTAGCTGAAATGGAAAAGGTGGTAAGGTTTTATCGGTGCGGTCCGATTTTCTCCAAAGCTGTTAGGCCCTTGTTTGGTCAGTCCTCTTTTGCAAATCTCATCGGGGGTTGTTAGTTTGTGTTATACACTGCAAACCAAAGGATTGCAATGACCATGAATCATATTGGCATGGCATTACTGCTGTGGATGATCACGGCCGGTCCGGTATTGGCGCAATCGGATGGGGACTGGCGTTGGGTCCACCCGTCCGCCGGAGGTAACAGCCTGGTCGACATTGCTGTGATCGACGGCCGGACCGCCGTTGCCGTGGGTGAAAGGAGCACAATTGCACGTACAGAAGATGCCGGCAAAACCTGGCAGGTGACCGACTCCACCTGGGCTTCCGGATATTGGTATGCCGTACATTTTGCCGACGCAATCAACGGATGGGTTGCCGGCCGCAACGGCCGCATTTATCACTCAGCCGACGCAGGCCGGACCTGGCAGCCGCAGCAGAGCGGCACGTCGCGACATCTGTCCGACATCCACTTCATCGACGGAACCACCGGCTGGGCTGCTGGCGCCAACGGGACCGTCCTGCATACGACCGATGGCGGACAATCCTGGAAAACACAATCCACGGGAACTTCCGAATACCTGTACACCGTTCATTTTGCCGATTCGTCCACCGGATGGATTGCCGGTGAAAACTTCTCCCTGCGGCATACGGCCGATGGCGGACAGTCCTGGGTGGACAAGCAAGCTACTAACCGGGAGGGACCCGATCTGGAAAATCGCCACGGAAGGTTCACATCGATACAGTTCCTGGATGATGAGATTGGCTGGATGGTGGCGGAAGTTGATACCGGGTGGTCGGATCCATACGGTGCACCGGTTATAGGAATCTATGGGGTGGTCTACCATACGGCCGATGGCGGACAGTCCTGGAAAGCGCCTTCATGCGATCTTCACAAGGGTACCATATCGGTGCATTTCGTTAACCAGGATACAGGCTGGGCATTGCAGAGCGCGTTATTACCTGGTATGCAAGGTGGCATCCTTGCAACCCGCGACGGCGGAAAAACCTGGGAGTCCCAGCTCGAAAACGATCCCGCCTACCATGGAACCGTCCGCTTTCTGGATGAACAGACCGGATGGGTGACGGGCAATTACGGCCTGGTATTTCACACAAGTGATGGCGGCA
>SKXL01000158.1 GCA_007128425.1 Balneolales bacterium
CAATCTGATAGAACTGGATTTCAGTGGTATTGAGGGTGTGGATAACAACCCTGACTTTCTGGTGCGATTATCACAAACAGGTGAAAATTCCGAACCGGACAACGAAAGCGGCAACCAGCGAATAAACAATATCACACTGGAAGGACATGCTGTGGAAGATGAGATCCGGCGAAGCCTGATACATTACTGGAAGTTCGATAATATCCCCAATGATGTCGATTTCCCGACTCAGCTGGAGATCAGCGCGGGTGGCATTCTCGGTGGTAACAGTCTGGTGGGCGGAGCTTGGCTTCGTTACGATGGTGATCGATGGGATCGCGTGAATGCCCCCACTCCCTTCAACGCCCGCACCGAGCCCTATGACATTGAAGAAGACCGGGCCCTGCGGCTTCGCAATCCGACCGGTACATTCCATTTGCGATTGCCGACGACCGGCTTCAGAGATGTTGTTGTGCGATATGTGGTCAAACGCACAGATAGTGGAGCAGAACGGCAGGACATTACATATTCAACCGATGGAAGTGAATTTCATTCGGATGGGTTAGCTTACAGCACAGTACAGGTCGGGCTCAACTATGTGCTTCATGAGTTGGATTTCAGTGCCATGCAAGCTGTCGACGACAACCCCGATTTTACCCTGCGCATCGATGCGTCCGGTATCGGATCGGAGCCGGACAGCCTGGACGGCAACCAGCAGTTCAACCATATTACCGTGGACGCTGTTTCTACGGAGACATCTGCTGATGAACATGCGGCCCAGACTCCTGACCGCATTACACTCGAACAGAACTACCCGAATCCGTTCAACCCGGCAACCCGCATCAGCTACGCCATCCCCGAGCAGATGCACGTGACACTCGAGGTGTTTGACGCCACCGGCCGCCATATCGAGACGCTGGTAAATCAGCCGATGGCACCGGGCACACACATTGCGACATTCAACGCCGAGCGCCTGTCCAGCGGCATCTACATGTACAGACTTCAGGCCGGCGGACAAACCTTTGTCCGGCGCATGATGTTTGTCAAATAGCATCCATCTGATACCATCACAATCGTTATAGGATGCATGATATCACCACAATATGATATCACCACAATTTTATTGGATGTCAGCCGGCATCAGTTATCAGATATCCATGAATTTGTAGTATCGGATTCCCTCGATGATACCCGCGGCATAGTTGCTGTCTGCGAAATAGACACGTTGGTTGCCGCGCAGACTTTCAATCTCCGGACTGTGATTGCCCACGACAACGGCAAGTCGCTTGCCATAAAGCATTTCATAGTCATTACCGGAGTCACCCGAGACCAGAATGTTGTTCGGGGTGATATCCCACTTGTTTCCAAGATATTTGATGGCCCGCCCCTTGGACGCCCGTTGCGGGAGGATGTCAAGATATGCGCCATGAGAGAAAATCAGCTTGTAGCGCAACTTGCTTTCAGTCAGCCGCTGATGGATCAATGCCAGATTGTCGTTATTGGGATCCATGTTGAAACTGATCTTGAAATCCCGTTCGCCATCGCGTTTCTGCGGTGAAAGAAAATCAAATTCTGAAAGTACCTCCTTGATTCGGTCGGGTTTCCACTGGTAGGAGATATGCGACTTCCAGCCTGAATCAGAGTTCAGTTTTTTAAGGTCTGGTCCGTAGTAAATCTCCGTTCCGACCGAGGAGATGATGACATCGGGGACGGGTATGTTTTTTTCGCTGAGTATTTCCTCCACCAGTTCAAGGCTTCTTCCTGTTGCTACACCGAAGCCGACTTCATCCCGGTGCTTTTCAATGATCCTGATGAACTCCTTGAGCGACTTGTCATCACCGACCAACGTGTCGTCGATATCCGTGATGAGCATCTTTTCCAGACTGGAGAAACGCCATCCCGGAGCTTCCGAAACACCATGAACCACCGTTGACTTGTCGTAATCACCGATCACACTGTCGACCTTATCCAGAAAAGATTCGGCGTGAGCGGTCCATGAGTAGTGCTTGCGCACGCCATTTACGCCATTATTGGAGTATTCGCGCCATTTCTCCTCATCGATAAGAATTGATTTTATGGCATTGCCCAGTGCCTTTGTATCGGTGGTATCCACCAGAACTCCATTTTTACAGTTCTGGACGATATCATTTGGTCCGCCGTCATCCGGTCCCACAATGGGCACCCCGGCCGAGGCTGCTTCGATCAGTGTGATTCCGAAAGGTTCATTGAACGCCGAGTTGACAAATACGCCCTGGGTATCGGCGGCAATCCGAAACAGCTCCGGAACCTCGGTCGTCGGGTTGTGCTTTTTGGGCATGGCCATCTTGCCATAAAGGTCGTACTTGTCCATGAGCAGGAGCATCTCGGTCAGCACTTCCTTCTCGTTCTCGTCCAGGTTATCGATATCCTTACGGATGCCCGCAAATACCGCCAGATTGGCAATGGCCTGCAGCTCCTTGTTCTCGCCGTAGGCGGTGATGAGCCCCTGAATGTTTTTCCGTCGATCAGGCCGGCAGATGGTAAGTATTAGTGGCTTGTCCTTGTTGTAGTAGAACCGTGCAAATTCGCCATTCATTTTTTCCCGCGCCTGAATGTAGGGTTCCGGCTTGCTGAAATTGTCGTCGTGGTCGTAGTAGAATGGATAGAATTTTCCCACATCAATCCCGGGAGGAATTACCGTAAACTGCGCTTTGTCTGCATTATCGTACAAACTGTACTGGTTGTCGATCTCATGTCGGGTGCTTACAATGACATGAGCGGCAGTGCGAAGCACGTCCTCCTCTGCCTGGATCCGTTCGTTGATATTGAACTTTTCGATCAGCTGCTTTTCGGTCATGCCTTTGCTCGACAACGAATGCTTTTTTGATCTGCCAAGCGAATGTCCGGTAAAAACGTAAGGGATGCCCAGCAGTTTGGAGAGCTGGCGCGCAACAAAACCGGCATCGGCATAGTGGCCGTGCAGCAGATCCGGCTGAATGTTTTCTTTTTTGTTAAAGCGAACCACATTATCCACAAATTCAGAAAGGTGCGGCCAGAGCAGCTCTTTGCGCATGTATCGCTTGCCCCCGCAGCGAATCCGCACAATCCGGGATTTTTCGCTCAGCAACTCGATTTGCTGTTTGTAATCGGAGCTGACCCGTTTGTCATCCACCAGACGGGTGAAAAGATCGACCTGTTTTACTGCGGAAAGCTCGCCAAGCGCTTTTGTAAGTTCTACGACATATTTGGTCTGTCCGCCTGTATCTGCATCGCGGCCCAGTTCAAGATTATCACCGCGAATCAGGCCATGAATGCTGAACAGCTGCAGATGCAATTGTTCCTTCTTCTCATCTTTTTTCCCCTTTCTGCCATTTTTTGATTTGCTTTTCTTCGCTTTTGCATTCATTTGGGCTGGATGCGTTTGGTTGATGTTTATTTATGTGCCGTGGGTAAATAATTTTCTACCCCTTAAACAATCCGGTTGCCATTTTTGTTCATTGATCATCGTCATGGACTGCCATAGGCATCCTCGTCCGGACCATCGGAATAATACCTGGTAAATTCGGCATGTTTGGCGGGTTTTACCTTTGACCCATATCTCATGGTGTAGATAGAGGTGAATTCCGCACCCAGGAAGAAGACCATGGCATTGTAGTATACCCAAATCAGGAAAACGACAAACGATCCGGCGGCTCCATACGTCGACGTTGTGGCCATACCCATATAGAATCGAATCAGCTGCACACCCAGGAGAAAAAGCAAAGCGGTCACCACAGCGCCAACAGCGACATCCGACCATCGGATGTGAATATCCGGAAGCATCTTGAACGTGATGGCAAAAAGCACTACAAGCACAAGGAATGAAAAAACTGTATTGAGGGTGGACCAGACGCCGAGTCCACCAGGCACGTGTTGTTCCAGATACGATTCAAGGTAGTAGATAACCAGGTCGATAACCATGGTGAGAATGAACAGGCTGGCAAAAATCAGGATAAGCGCCAAGGCGATGAATCGGTCGATGATGAACCGTTTAAAGCTGTTTACTTCGGATCTGGTAGTCACGTTCCAGATGTTGTTGAGTGTGTTTTTCAGCTGGGTGATAATAGTCGTGGCCATGAACAGGATGAGGCCCAGGCTGATGAGCGTGGCAATGATGCCCGAAGCCGGTTTATATGCATCCAAAACGAAATTCTGGATGGTGCCGGCAAGTTCGCTGCCCATCAACTGAGCCATGTACTCTTCCAGTTGACCGGTAGTGGCGGCATCTCCGAAGACGAAACCGGCGACAGCCACCAGGATGATCAGCAGCGGCGCTATCGAAAAGATGGTATAGAATGCGAGTGCGGCACCATACGTCGGAATTTGATCTTTCAGCCAGTCCGAGAGCGTGTGACGGATCACAATTCCGATCTCTTTGAAAACAAAACGTATTTTATCAAGTATGATCCTGCTCATAATAATTCAGAAGATATCATTTCCGTGGCAGTAATTACATGTTCAATTTCTTCAAACGTATTGTATCCATGCGGTGAAAAACGAAGTTTTTTATCACGAATGGAGACAAAAATCCCGTGATCCCGGAAGGACTTTTCAAGCTGTTTGTGATCCGTATGCTGTGGCAGATCATAGGTCAATATGCCGGATTGGTGTGCCGGATGGTCGGTGGTGTAAGGGATGATTCCCGCTTTTTTGAGACCGTTATGACGGAGCCCATCACGAAGCACCCGGTTGCAGTTAACAACGTGAGAATGGATGTGATCGATCCCTGCGGCCAGAAGCAGTCCGATTGAGGCGTTCAGACCATAAATACCGGCAATATTGGTCACGCCGCCCTCATAACGCCAGGCATCGGTGCGCAGCTGCTGATCGTAGCGAAGCAGGTCCCAGGGTTCCTCAACCGAGAGCCAGCCGGGATCGGGTGTCTTTAGGCGCTCACACAGCCGGTCCGACAAATACAGAAAACCGATGCCCATCGGTGCCATAAGCCATTTGAGTCCGCCCGTGGCAAACGCATCCGTTTGCCAGCTCTGCACATCCACCGGCATCACACCCGCCGCCTGGATCCCGTCCACGACAAACCAGATGTCATGATGACGGCACAGCTCGCCGATCGCCTCCATATCGGATCGCCAACCGCTCAGAAACTGCACCGCGCTGATGGCGATCATCCGGGTCTTCGGGGTGATGGCTGCCTCAATGCGCTCCAGCGGGATGGTGCCGTCGGCCGCATCCACAAAAATGCAGCGTACGCCCTGCGGTTCCAGTTTGCGATAAGGGTAAATATTGGAGGGAAATTCGATGGAATTGAGGATAATCTCGTCGCCCGGTTGCCAATCGAGTCCGGAGGTGACCCGGTTCAGCCCTTCGGAGGTGTTGCCGATAAAGGCAATCCGGCAAATATCAGCGGCGTTGATGAGTGTCCTTATGCGTTCGCGACACTGAATAATCACCTCCATGTCTTTGGTGTAGGTCATGATCATGCCGTTGTGACGCTCGGCAAGGTGATCGTTGACCGCATCCACTGTTGCCCGGGCCAGTGGTGATTGCGCGGCATGATTCAAGTAGCGAATGCCGCGTTTCACGTGAGGGAATTGTGCGCGAAATGACTGAAGCAAGGTGTCGGACTGTTTATCCTGTATCATTATAGTAAAATGCACATGAAACGTCTATCAGGCAAAAAAAATCTGAATAGCATGGCCGGATTCTCAAATACCGGCACCACCGGCATGCCGGGAAAGACAACCATGTGTCGGAAGAATCCTCTGTCGAAAGCATTTCCGATAGGCATGATGAGATGCATTGATCGACACCCTTTTTATTATCTTTAATTTTGATCCATACGATCCATATGAAAATGGTAATTTTTAAGAGATATGTGAAATGTTCATGACCGGGCATCTCCCGGTCACACAGGAGTATAATTAAAAACGTCATGGACATTCTATGTGGCCTTATAATTTCAAAATTTTAAACACATGAAATTGAGTAAATTTTTTGCAGGGACACTTTTTATCGCACTTTTGATGCCGGGATGCCACACAGAAGAGAATGGTTCGTCCGATATTTTCGATTCTGCCAACTCTGTGCCGCTTGCGCTGAATAAAGCTCAGGACCAGATGGAGGATCATGATGGTAGCGGACAGCCGTTGGTCGAGTCCCATGACACAAACGCCCCCGGTGAAACCGGCGGTATAGAGCAGGATGACGCGCATCAGCCGGTTATCATATCACCGGAAGTTATCAATCCGGACTACAAAGCGCTTCTGAATCAGGATAACGAGCTGATTGTATCCGGCAGGAGTGTCGATGAACTGCTGGGGCTGATCGGCGAGCCACCGATGATGCTGAGGCAGGGACATCGCGGGTCCGGTTGGCATAAAGAGATTTGGGTTCTTCCGATCTACCTGAAAGACTCCACCGGACTGTATATCTATATCAAAAATGGACGGGTTGCCGACTGGCGGCTGGATACATTTGTAGGCATCAGAAGTCATCCGCAGCTGCTGGAATGGTTCTGAGCCTCACAATTGTTACCTTCCGCAATAGCTTTTTTATCAACCAACGAGTTGCATGGCAGCATCCGCATCCAACTAACCTCTGAAGGGGACATTGTTTAACAGGACATAACGCATGTCGCAATCCAAACCGACCTACCGAAACCCCTGGGCGTGGATTCCGACGCTCTACTTCACACAGGGGATCCCCTATGTTATCGTTATGTTCGTCACGGTGGTCATGTACAACCGTCTTGGCGTATCAAATACAGAAATTGCCCTCTACACCAGTTGGCTCTACCTGCCCTGGGTGATCAAACCGCTTTGGAGTCCGCTTGTTGATCTTCTCAAGACCAAACGCTGGTGGATCGTCACCATGCAGCTTGTTATCGGCGGATGTATGGCGGGGGTTGCCTTTACGACACCGCTGCCCGGGTTCCTGCAACTCACCCTTGCTTTCTTCTGGATTATGGCATTCAGCTCGGCCACACACGATATTGCCGCGGATGGACTTTACATGCTGGGGCTCTCCAAGCACGAACAGGCCTGGTTTGTCGGTGTGCGGAGCACGTTCTACCGTATTGCCATGATCACCGGTCAGGGCGCCCTGGTGATTTTAGCCGGTTTCATTGAAAGTGTGACGGGGTTAGACAATGTGGATGTGCAGGCCCGGACAAACCCGGATATTGAAATCGCGAACATCATTCATCCCGATTATTTTGATGTGCAGGCGGATGATGGGCCGCTGCGTATTGTCGCCGAACCGATTGACCTGGTGATCAGCACGGAGCATCGTAAACGCAGCGAAGTGGACTCCATCGTGGCCATTGCCCGCCAGTGGAATCTCGACCAGGGATTCAATCCGGCCCTGGAGCAGGATCTGGCCGATAGGAGGGCCGAAGCCGAGCAGGAACCGGGATGG
>SKXL01000081.1 GCA_007128425.1 Balneolales bacterium
CAATGTGGCGATGACCGTAGATCTGATCCAGCCGGTGGCCATGGAAGAAGGACTTCGGTTTGCCATCCGTGAAGGCGGACGTACGGTAGGTGCCGGCGTTGTAAGTAAAATTCTGGACTAAAACCTGGTACTATCGTGGCAACACAACAAAAAATCAGAATAAAGCTGAAATCATACGATCATAACCTGATCGACAAATCAGCTGAAAAAATCATCAAAACTGTAAAATCGACAGGTGCTGTGGTTTCAGGACCCATCCCCCTGCCCACAGACAAGAACATTGTCACAGTGCTCAGATCACCTCATGTCAACAAAAAGTCGCGTGAGCAATTTGAGTCGCGTTCCCACAAACGACTGATCGATATTTTGTCGACCGGATCCCAGACAGTGGACGCACTCATGAAGCTCGAACTGCCTTCTGGTGTTGATGTTGAAATCAAAGTGTAATCAGGAAAACAGCTCCATAAAAAGATGACTGGATTAATTAGAAAAAAAGTCGGAATGACGAATATGTTCGACGACAGAGGCAACAACGTACCCATTACGGTTGTTGAAGTCGATCCCTGTGTCATTACGCAAATCAAATCGATGGACGTGGATGGATACGATGCCATTCAGGTTGCCAGCGTTGACAAACGCGAAAAACTGGTCAGCAAGGCTTTGAAAGGCCATTTTGCCAAAGCAAATACCAGTCCTAAGCGATATATTCGCGAATTCCGTGATTTTGTGCCCGAAGGCGCCAAACTTGGAGATGTCCTCAAGGTTGATGATGTGTTTCGTGAACAAACATACGTGGACGTAGTAGGTACATCCAAAGGAAAAGGGTTTCAGGGTGTTGTCAAACGCCACGGTTTTTCAGGAGTTGGCGGTCGTACACATGGCCAGCACAATCGTGAACGGGCACCTGGCTCTATCGGGCAGTCTTCTGATCCGTCCAAAGTATTTAAAGGCATGCGTATGGGTGGACAGACAGGTAATCAGCGAGTCAAGATCAAACGGCTTGAAGTTGTTAAAATCATTCCGGAATCCAATCTGATTTTAATCAAGGGTGCCATCCCCGGACCGAAAAATCGCATTGTCGAAGTATTTAATCACGAATAATTTCAACAGCATTTTGCTATGAAAATCAAAGTTTTAAAAACAGATGGATCTGATGCCGGTCGAGAGGTTGAATTGGATGACGCTGTCTTTGGGATCGAACCAAACGACCACCTTATTTACGAGGACATTCGCTCCTACCTTTTTAATCAGCGCAGAGGTTCTGCAAACACAAAAGGAAGGTCGGAGGTGCGAGGCGGTGGTCGCAAAGCATATCGCCAGAAAGGAACAGGTATGGCACGACGTGGTACAATCCGCTCGCCACTTCTAAAAGGCGGAGGCACTGTTTTTGGACCCAAGCCACGTGACTACTCCATTCGTCTGACTAAAAAAATGAGGCGTCAGGCACGACTCTCTGCCCTTGTCTACAAAATCAGGGATAACGCTGTAACCGTGGTCGAAGATTTTGATTTTGATTCGCCAAAAACAGCTTCGGCTGTTGAAATCTTGCGAGCGCTTGATTGCGAGAACAAGAAGGTGCTCGTGCTCACCGGCAATAACAGGAACAATGTGTACAAATCTTTCCGCAATATCCCCGGTGTGGTCGTCATGGAAGTGAAGGATCCGGCTACATATCACATTTTAAATGCTGATGTCATCGTCTTTCATGAAAGCGGGATCAATAAGCTGGAAGAAAGTATGAAAGGAAAGGCAGTGGAGGCTGAAGCATGAAACGAGTTTTAATCAAGCCGTTGATAACAGAAAAGCTCACAGGCATACAGGAAAAACAGAATAAGTATGCCTTTGAGGTCGATCGCCGCGCAACCAAGCCTGAAATCAGAAAAGCAATTGAAGAACTGTATCCTGATGTTTCAGTGACTGGAATCAACACCATGGTCAACCCGGGAAAACCCAAAGGCCGTAACACCCGCAGAGGGTATATATCCGGTAGGACCAATGCAACCAAGAAAGCGATTATCTCTATCAAGGAAGGTCAGGAAATTGACTTCTTTACAGAAATTTAAGGTATAAACAGCATGGCAACAAAGAAGCTCAAACCGAACACCCCGGGTACGCGTCACCGTATTGCACCGGACTTCACCGATGTGACAACCGACACGCCGGAAAAGTCTCTTATTGTTAAGTTGCACCGGACAGGTGGTCGAAACCACAGAGGAAAAATGACGGTTCGCCATATTGGCGGAGGTCATAAAAAACGCTATCGTATCATCGATTTCAAGCGGGACAAATTTGACATACCGGCAACGGTGAAGACCATTGAATACGACCCGAACAGAACCGCCAGAATTGCGCTTTTGGCATATGCTGATGGTGAAAAGCGTTATATTGTAGCACCGGACAAACTGAAAGTTGGCGACCAGGTCATCAGCGGAACATCAGTAGCACCCGATACGGGCAATGCCATGCCGCTGGAAAATATGCCGCTTGGAACACAGGTACATAATGTGGAATATCAGCCAGGCAACGGTGGTAAGATGGTTCGCAGTGCCGGTTCCAGTGCCCAGTTAATCGCCAAGACCCAGAAGAATGTTACGTTAAAAATGCCGTCTGGTGAAATCAGAATGGTCAACGGCAAATGCATGGCAACAGTTGGGATGGTTAGCAATCCCGATCACTTCAATGTTACCATGGGTAAAGCAGGAAGAAACCGGTGGAAGGGGATCAGGCCTACCGTTCGCGGTACGGTAATGAACCCGGTGGATCACCCGATGGGAGGCGGTGAAGGTCGTTCTTCCGGTGGACATCCGCGCTCTCCATGGGGACAGATTGCAAAAGGATACAAAACAAGAAAGAAGAAAAAACTTTCTTCCAAGTTTATTGTTCGCAGAAGAAACCAAAAACAGTAATTCGGTATGCCAAGATCTCTTAAAAAGGGCCCATACATCCACTACAAGCTCCAACGGAAAGTCGACAAGGCCAACGAAACCGGGAGCAAAAAAGTCATTAAAACATGGTCCCGCAGTTCCATGATATCACCGGATTTTGTCGGACTCACCTTCGCGGTGCATAATGGCAAACAATTTGTACCGGTATATGTAACAGAGAATATGGTTGGGCACAAACTCGGTGAGTTTTCTCCGACCAGGATTTTCAAAGGGCACCCCGTCAAAAAAGGTGAAAAAAAATAACAGATGATGGAAGACACAGTCATATACGAAGCAAGGGCTGTTCAGCGGTATATCCGTATATCCCCAAGAAAAGTTCGCCTGGTTGCGGATTTAATAAGGGGAGAACAGGTTGATATTGCGATGACCAAACTGAAATTTGTCAACAAGGGAGCTGCACAGGTTGTATCCAAGGTTATTGGTTCAGCCGCGGCAAACCTCAGAGACCGTTTTGAAGATGAGCCTCTTGACAATGAAGAACTTATCGTCAGGGAAATTCTTGTCGATGAGGGTCCAACACTGAAACGGATTCAGCCCGCACCAATGGGCAGAGCTCATCCCATTCGCAAGCGGACCAGCCACATTTCCGTGCTGGTTACAAAAAAGGATGTTGAACTTGAAGATGAATACCAAGCAAACGAGGAGTAAGTTTTGGGACAAAAAGTAAATCCAATTAGTCTTAGAGTGGGAATCATCCGTGGATGGGATTCAAACTGGTATTCTGAAGAGCAGGTCCAGGAAAACCTCAGGGAAGATGAACAACTCAGAAATTACCTTCATGCACGATTACGCAACGGCGGACTGTCGCGTGTCATCATTGAACGAACGCCCAAGCGCGTTCTGTTGACGCTCATGACCAGCCGACCCGGTGTTATTATCGGAAAGGGCGGAGAACAGGTAGAGTTGCTGCGTGAAGAGCTGCGCAAGGTTACGAATAAAGACGTTCAGATCAACATCAGTGAGATCAAGCGCCCCGAAGTGGATGCGAACCTTGTGGCTCAGAATATCGCCCAGCAGCTGGAGTCCAGAATTTCCTTCCGGAGAGCCATGAAAACCTCAATTGCATCAGCTATGAGAATGGGTGCAGAGGGTATCAAGGTCAAGTGTTCAGGGCGCCTTGGTGGTGCTGAGATGGCAAGAGTTGAACAATATAAAGAAGGACGGGTCCCGTTGCACACCTTCCGGGCGGATATTGATTATGCGACGGCTACGGCCCAGACCATTTACGGTAGCATAGGCGTGAAGGTCTGGATATTCAAAGGGGAAATCATCGGCGATGTTGACCTCACTCCAAGTGCCGTAACTGCAAAGCCCGAAGCTGACGTGCAACAGGAAAAACGTCGTTCCAAGCGCTCTCGCGGTGGTCAGCGACGCAGGAAAAAAAGCTGATTTAAAAACGATTTAAACAACGTTCAATCATGTTAGAACCCAAAAGAGTAAAACGAAGAAAGGTTCAGCGGGGCCGGATGAAGAAAATGTCAGGTCGTGGACATCAATTGGCCTTCGGTGATTTCGGTTTAAAAGCACTGGATGCAAAGTTCATAACATCCCGTCAAATTGAAGCTTGTCGTGTAGCGATTACACGGCGACTTCAGAGAGAAGGCCAAACCTGGATCCGTATTTTCCCTGACAAACCGATTACCAAAAAAGCAGCCGAAACCCGAATGGGTAAGGGAAAAGGAGCTCCCGATCATTTTGTTGCCGTAGTAGAACCCGGTCGAATTCTTTTTGAAATTACCGGTGTCACAGAATCACTGGCACGTGAAGCATTGCGACTTGCAGCTTTTAAACTTCCGATTAAAACCAAATTTGTTATGCGCCGCAATTATGAGGGCAAATAACGCTGAAACGTATGAAAGCACACGAACTCAGAGATTTATCAGTTGCTGAGCTGGAAGCTCGGATGAAGGACGAAATCGACGCTCTCCAGAAGCTCTATTTCAATAAGGCGGTGGCCGGACAGGTGGAAAGCCCTGCGACGATCAAAAATCATCGTAAGGAACTCGCCAGGTTACGCACCATCATCGGGGAAAAAAATCGGACTGAAAAGACCGAAGAAAAAGCATAGAGGATAATCACAAAATGAGCACAGAAACAACTGAGCGAAATCAACGCAAACAACGTACTGGCCGGGTAGTCAGTGACAAGATGGATAAATCCATTACTGTCGCGATCGAACGGCAAATCAAGCACCCGATTTACGGTAAATTCATCACCAAGACCAGAAAATATATGGCCCATGATGAAAAAAACGAAGCTAAACCGGGAGATCTGGTACGCATCATTGAAACTCGTCCACTGTCGAAGCATAAGCGCTGGCGACTGGTTGAGATCATAGAAAAAGCCAAGTAAGAAATCATTCTTGAAAGTTTAGAAAGTTATTAGCCATGATTCAAACACAGTCCATACTAACTGTTGCTGACAACAGCGGCGCCAAAAAGGTGATGTGTATCAAAGTTCTTGGAGATTCCAAGAGAAGATATGCCCGCGTTGGTGATCTGGTTATCTGCTCAGTCAAAACAGCTATTCCTGGTGGAACCGTAAAAAAGGGTGATGTTGTCCGGGCCGTTCTTGTCAGAACGAAAAAAGAATATCGCAGAAGAGACGGCAGCTACATCAGATTTGATGAAAATGCCGCTGTCATCATCAACAAGGATCAGGAGCCTGTGGGCACCAGGATTTTTGGTCCCATTGCAAGGGAACTGCGTGAAAAGAATTTCATGAGGATCATTTCACTGGCACCTGAGGTACTTTAATTAAGCTGGATTATGCCAAGAAAGAAAAACAAGCAAAAGAAATTGCATATAAAGAAAGGTGACCAGATAGAGGTCATCTCCGGAAACGACCGGGGCAAGCGTGGTAAAGTGCTGCGTGTGTTTCCCGACCGCGACCGGGTACTGATTGAAGGTATAAATATGCGAACCAAGCACCAGAAACCTACGCAGGAGAACCCACAGGGTGGAAGAATGAAACAGGAAATGCCTGTCCATATTTCCAATGTCTTGCCGGTAGATCCTGTAAGTGATCAGGCCACAAGAGTGGGACGATCCAGGGTAGAAGAAAGTGGAAAAGGGCGCTGGGTTCGTGTCGCCAAAGTGAGCGGCGAAACGCTCGATAAATAGATTAGAATTGGACCACTATGGCTGAAGCAAGATTATATTCGGAATTTAAAAACAACATTGTCGGCAAGCTGAAGGATGAGTTCAAGCTTAATAATGCTCTTGCCGTACCAAAACTGACAAAAATCGTTGTCAATGTTGGAGTAGGGGAAGCTGTGGCTGACAAAAAAGTCCTTGACGATATCGTCAACAACATCGCTGCGATTACCGGACAACGACCGATTTTGACATATGCCCGCAAATCCATTTCCAATTTCAAGCTCCGTGAAGGCATGCCGATAGGTTGCAAGGTTACCTTGCGCGGCAAAGTGATGTACGAATTCTTTGACCGGCTGATTAACCTGGCTTTGCCGAGAACCCGTGACTTTCAGGGTGTATCGGACAAGGGATTTGATGGGCGTGGTAATTATACCATGGGAATTCGTGAACACTCAATTTTTCCGGAAATTGACACGGACAATCTGGATCGTATTCACGGGATGGATATCTCTATTGTGACTACGGCGTCCAATGATGAGCAGGCTTATCAGCTTCTCAAGCATTTCGGTATGCCTTTTGTAAAACGAAATAACTAACTGGAACTATGGCTAAGAAATCCTGGATAGCAAGAAACGAGAAGCGTAAAAAAACGGCTGCAAAATATGCCCAGAAGAGGAAAGAGCTTAAAGAAGCCGGTGACTATGAAGCCCTGCAGAAACTTCCAAGGGACGCGAGTCCGACACGTATCCGACAGCGCTGTTCACTGACCGGGCGCAGCCGTGGTTACGTTGGAAGATTTGGCATTTCAAGAATCAAATTCAGAGAGCTGGCCTCGGAGGGTAAGATACCCGGAGTTAAAAAAGCCAGCTGGTAAAAAAACTAACTCATTCTGTTAAATATATATCATGACTGATCCTATTTCCGACTATCTGGCGCGAATTCGTAATGCTCAGCAAGCCGGTCATCGCCGTGTTGATATTCCTGCCTCGAAGATAAAAAGGGCAATGACACAGATCCTGCTTGACAAAGGCTATATTCAGCGCTACCTGGATATCGATGATAATCAGCAGGGATTGATCCGTATCTTTTTGAAATACGATCACTACGGGCTGCCGGTTATCAAAAATATGACCCGGGTTTCACGCCCCGGACTCCGAAAATACTGTGGATCTGATGCTATACCACGGGTCCATAATGGACTTGGTGTTGCTATCCTGACTACTTCCCACGGAATTATGACCGACAAGGAAGCCCGGAAACTTCGGGTTGGTGGCGAAATTCTCTGTTACATCTACTAAAAACATTGTAACTATGTCTCGAATTGGTAA
>SKXL01000228.1 GCA_007128425.1 Balneolales bacterium
CCGGTTGGTTAAAGCACAAGCTGAACATCGATACCGGGACTCAGTCCGAGTACTTCATGTCTTTGAACGGCAAAATTACCGCTAAACCGGTAAATCCGGATACCTGCACCAGCCGACCATGTAAAAGGCAGGGAAGTCCATCCACCACGCAAATACAAACCACCCGGGAGTGAAATCTCGGTACCGGTTCGCAGCGTTACCGGGTGTAGCAGATCTTTGACGACATCAGCCGTGATCAGCACTCCGGCGGTTGCATTCCAGGATATACCACCCGACATTTCTGCCGGATGAATATCGGCTCCTGCCCCTTTATTGCCCGCATTGAATACATTCGTCAGCCGGTAACCAACCCGAAAATGTTTCGAGATTTTGGCGATGATACCGGCATCAAACAGAGGTGAACCGCGTGACCCGTAACCTTTTATTTGCAGATGCGCGTAATTTGCTGTGAATCCGATACTAAAACGGTCAAAATGCAGAGCCATTCCGACTTTGGACTGCGTTCTGCGATACAGATCAAAGCCATAGGTATGGATGCCGGCTGCAAGGGTTGCCGACACGTTTTTCGATGCAAACAACCATTTCAGTGGATATGAGAATGTCACCGCGTGATCCTCAAGCTCGCGCAGTCCGTAATATCGAATGGCAAAAAATCCGAGACCGGCTTTCTTCGGGTGAAGTGCTGCGGGATTGTGAAATACAGCCCATAGGTCGACTGGAATAGCGCTGTGAGCCTGTGCCATGGCAACCGAACGCGCCCCCATGGACCACTGCGCACATGCACTGGCCGGCAAACCCAAAATCAGTAAACAACCGACAAAAATTCGTCTGAACCGGAATACAGATGAATAGTCCATTTTGTGAGAAGATTAACGGTTATTATATGCTATTTTATAGTTATGAGCGTTATATTTTTCGAGTGATTCTGCATGCCCGGCTGCTGTGATCCATGGAGCTGACAGACGGTGACTCATGTCAATGGTATCAAATGTTGCCAGGCTCAATGCGGCACTCACAAATCAGAGCATGGAAACCCTGAATTCTTACACAAAGCATCACAAAAAGACGAATACTTCATGCACAAACTTTTCGCTATTTTGCTTCTTTTGCTATCAGTACCGATTGCGGCCAAAGCCAGTCAGGTATTTCAGGTTTCAGTGGATATTAATACGGCTCAAATCAGCACCACCGATTACGACTACCTGGATCAACTCGCACCCATGATCAAGGAGTATCTTGAGACCAACACATGGACCGAAGACCGATTCACAGAAGTCGAGCGTATTCGCGTCAACATTCAGGTGGTCATCAATTCGGTGGACGAGCGCACCTTCACAACCACCATGCTTATCTCCTCGGAACGTCCTATTCACAACACATTGCAGGTCACGCCGGTCCTCATCATTACCGACAACAACTGGGTCTTCGAATTCGGACCCAATCACAACCTGCTGTTTGACACCTATCAATACGATCCGATAGCTACAGTGCTCGATTTTTACGCCAATCTGATTCTCGGTTACGATTACGACACATTTTCAGAGAAGGGCGGAGAGGAGTTTTTCCGCAATGCCAGGCGCATATCCGATATGGGTGAAACAGCAGGTATTGGATGGTCAGGTACCGGTACGCGCAGAAGCCGGAGCGATCTCATTTCACAGCTGCTCAATCCCGACTATGAGGATTTCCGCAAAGCGCTCTACCTTTATCACCGGCTGGGACTCGATCTGTTTACACATGATCCTGAAAAATCGCGCGACAACATACTCGAGGCATTTGATTTGATTCACCAGTCGCAGCGTCGCACTACCGCTCGTTACCTTTTTGACCTGCTGTTTTCCGCCAAACATCGGGAGTTCAGGGCTATTTTTATGGATGCGGACACAGAGCAGCGCCTTGAAGCCTACAACAGACTCATCACTATTGACGACAGCCGGATATCGGAATACGAACGGCTGCAGCGGTGATCGGTACGCAGGCACTGACCATTCGTCCGTCGGTACCGGATTCCTCCGCACTGCCGGACAACAATTGATGCCGGTTTGTCATCCAAAAAGATTTTGAACGACAATGGCACGATCCGTTCAACTGGAACAGACCATCATCCACTGTCCGCTTTTCCCTGTTTTCGACGCTGGCGAATTTCATGAATGGCCAGTATGACGGAACCCAGCAACAGCGGCAGTATGAAATAGAACAGCCGATACACCAGTACCGCACTGAGTATCTGGGCCGGTTCGACGAATGAACCGAGCATCAGCACCAGTATGGTTTCAATCACACCCAATCCTCCCGGCACCTGGCTGATGATCCCGCCCATGAAACCTGTCAGGTAGATTGCCAGAAACATGGGATAGGTGAGCCCGTCAATGGGAGGCAGCAACAGATAGAGAATAATGGAGGATGCAGCCAGATCCATGGACGAAATGACGAGCTGACCGGCAGCTATTGGCAGGGTTGGAAGAGAAAACAGCTTGCCGCGGAAGGCAATCGTAGCCCGGATATTGCGACACAGGATCAGATATGTGATGCTCAGGAGGATAAACAGCCAGCCCAGAATTTGCAGATTGGGCAATGGCCAGTTTATGCCTTTGGGTACAACGACCGATGTGCCGGCAAATACCATACCTCCGAGTGTCATAAAACCGAGCCAGAGTGTAATCGCGCAGAAGCCCACCACCTTGGTGACATTAAATCCGCTGACTCCCATGGATGAGTAGATCCGGTACCGGATGGTCCCGCCTACAAGTAGTGAAGGGGTAATGTTGTGACTGAAGGCAAATCCCAGAAAGGAAGCTTTTGCCACCTTGCGCCAGGGATGCCTGATCCCAAAATTCAGGAGGGCGAGCTGATCGTATAACGTCAGGATCAGGTAGCTGACAACAGTCATGCCGAGGGCCGGCAATAGCTGATGATTGGGGATAAGGTTGACATGGCTGACGAACGTACTCCAGCTGAACTGCTGAATCTCGTTGCGCAGAACCATAAGGGCCAGGATGAAAAGGGCGACCCCTATCAGCGGCAATATCTTGCGCCGGGTCAGCAAACGTTTGTGCAACGGCTTTCTGGAACTCGTCTGACGCTGACCGGGTTGGGTGATACGGCCGGGATTGTGTTTTTTGAATGAGCTGCTCAAGTCGGTGATGTGCGAGAGTGAGTTACTGGCTCCAGCCCTGCCGGCCGATGAGTGGAACGAATTTGAATATCGAGAATTTTTCCTCCTCAAAATCACCATCGCCTTCTCCGCGCCGGGTGATGCGGTACATGACCTGTTTCTCTTCATCACCCACAGGCACGACCAACCTGCCGCATATATCCAGCTGGGATTTGAGCGTCTCCGGGATAACCGGAGCACCGGCAGTGACCACAATAGCGTTATAGGGCGCGTAGGCCGACCATCCTATCGTACCGTCACCGCATTTGAGTGTCGGCCGGTATCCCAGCTTCTGAAGGATTATACGGGAGCGGTCATAGAGCTGCGAGTGTCTTTCAATGCTGAACACTTTGGCGCCAAGTTCGCACAGAATGGCAGCCTGGTAGCCGGAGCCCGTACCGATTTCAAGCACCTTGTCGCCGGGTTCGACCTCCATCAGCTCGGTCTGTTTGGCGACAGTAAAGGGTTGAGAAATGGTCTGACCCATTTCGATTGGCAGGGCCGTATCCTCATAAGCGCGGTTGCTGAGTGCGGTATCCACGAAAATATGGCGGGGAACAGCCTCAAAGGCACTGAGCACTCTTTTGTCACGGATGCCCTTGGAGGCTAGCTCCTCAACCAGCATTTTGCGTCGTTTGTTGAAAATCCGTTCGTTGGGTGAATGGGGGTCCGGCATTATATGGTCAGCTTGATAGGTCCTGCAGCAATACAAGTTATATTCGGGACTAGAAAAAGGCCTGAAACCCAAGGCCGGATATTCCCGTTATCCCTTAGCGGAATATAGGCAGAACCGGTGGAGCTACCCAAATAAGATTCGTCTGCCTGCCGCTACTTGTACACGTTCCACATGCTTTCGACGAGCTGTTTCAGGTCGGAATGCCTGGCTTTCCAGCCGATGGTTTCGCGGGCCTGTCCGGATGCGGCCACAAGCTCGGCGGGATCACCGGGACGCCGGTCGGTGATATCATGGGGTATCGGGCGGCCGCACACCCTTTCCGCCTCCTTGATCACCTCAAGCACGGTGTACCCCTCGCCGGTGGCCAGGTTCAGGGTGAGGTCACGGTTTTCCGAGGCCAGGTATTCCATGGCCTTGACATGCGCTGTGGCCAGATCATTGACATGGATGTAGTCGCGGATACAGGTGCCGTCACGTGTCGGGTAGTCGCTGCCGAAGACCTGCATTTTGGGGCGGCTTCCTGCCGCCACTTCCATCACGATGGGAAGCAGATTGGCCGGGTTCTGCTCTTTTCCGGTGATGCGTCCCTGCACATCATAGCCGGCTGCGTTGAAATATCGAAGGGCGGCGTAACGCAATCCCTTGAGCCGGCTGTACCACTCCATGGTCTGCTCAATAACCAGTTTTGTGTAGCCGTAGTAGTTGATAGGTTTTTGAGGATGCTTTTCGTCGATCGGAAGGTATTCGGGACTCCCGTAGGTGGCAGCCGATGAGGAAAAGACGAAGTTTTTTATGCCGTGGCGCATCATCAAATTGAGCAGGTTCATGGTGGCGATGAGGTTGGCCCGGGTGTAACGTTCGGGTTTTTCCATGGATTCGCCGGCTGCCTTGAGTGCTGCAAAATGGATAACCGAATCGAACGTTCCGGCAGACCCGGAGGCTTCGCCGTCCAGCAGCCGGTCGAGCAGCGTGAGGTCCTGCATGTCGCCCTCCACCAGTGTGGCACGGGCGTCCACATTTTCACGCAGTCCTGTTGAGAAATTGTCAAGAATGGTGACCTGGTGGCCGGCATCATTGAGTTCGTAGACGATGTGTGAGCCGATGTATCCGGCCCCGCCAATGACAAGGATGTTCATGATAAGCGATGGTTTCTGGATTTCTGGTCCGCATTATACGTTGTTCCAAAGCTATCAAAATTCAGCATCAGATCACAAAAAATGAGAAATTTGTGCTGTCCTTTTGTTTCAACTGGCGGCTTGTCTATTTTTGCATACATCTTATCAATGGAAAAAGTAACGCAAACATGCAGAATTGAACGATAATATGGCCGACATCCCGGAAAAAGATCTTACACGTCCGCGCGAAGTTCCGTTTCTTTACCTCAAGGGATTTGCCATGGGTTCGGCCGATGTGGTGCCGGGAGTCAGTGGCGGGACCATGGCGCTCATCCTCGGAATCTACAGCCGACTCATTTTCGCCATCAAGAGTGTTGATCTGGAAACAGTCAAACAGCTATTCACATTGAAATGGAGTGCCCTGTTTTCCCGCATCCACTGGATGTTCCTTATATCGGTCTTTCTCGGAGGTGTTTCCGCCATCTTTTTTTTTACCAGGGTGGTCCCGCTGCCGGTGCTGATGCATACTCATCCCGAAATCATCTATGGATTGTTCTTCGGTCTCATTACAGGTTCCATTCTGCTGCTGCTCCGGGCTGTTGGTGATGTGGGATGGAAGGAGGCGGTAACGGTCGCAGCAGGGGCTGCCATCGGTTTTCGAATTGTCACACTGGTGCCGACCGATACACCGGAAACATCCCTGTTTGTATTTCTGAGCGGGAGCCTGGCGATTACAGCGATGGTTCTGCCGGGAATATCCGGGTCGTTTATCCTGCTGATCCTGCGGAAGTACGAGTATATTCTCGGCAATATTGCGCTGCTGGGGACAGACCGCACCATGGAGGCCATTCTGGTGCTTGTGCCTTTTGGACTGGGAATGGTAGCCGGAATCGTCCTTTTTGTGCGCCTGTTGTCGTGGCTGTTTAAACGGTATCATATCCTTACACTCTGCCTGCTGATTGGATTCATGGCCGGCTCGCTCTATGTGATCTGGCCCTTTCAGGAACGGGAGTATGCAGAGATTGTGGAAACCCAGGTGATGCCGCTTCAGGATCCGCTGGTGCAGGAGCTGTTGGAGCGCCGGGATAATGGCAGGGAAACGGATGTGAGGAGGCCCGAGTATTGGAAGGCGGGCCCCGTCATCAATCCGCAAGCTCCGGAAGCGGAACAAGAGGTGGAGGTGATGCATGTGCGCAGGCGGATGGTCGGCAGTACTCCCTATTGGCCCGACTGGTTCTCTCCATCTACGGATCAGAGACTTGAAAAAGGAGGACTTTCGCTTTATGGCGGGGTGGGAACCATGTTTCTGGGTTTTCTGCTGGTTGGTTTTTTAGGCCGGCTGGCGAAACGCAGAGACGACGGGAGCGCCCCGGTCTGACGCAATCTGTTGTTCAATTAGCGTCGGATATATGCTATATTGAGGATGGTAGAAAGTTCATGCACAAGCATTTCTGAACAAAGGACGAATATGAAAAAACTGAATCGCATTCTGCTACCCACAGATTTTTCAGAAGGCTCGCGTAAATCCTATTCCTATGTGGAGTCGCTGCTCAGCGTCTTTGGCGGAAAAGTGGATATGATCAATATCGTGCCAACCATCAAATACCTCCAGGAGAGCATGAAACGGGTTGGCTATCCCTTCTCACTGGATCAGGATGTATATCCTCAGATCATCGAACAGGCCGAAGAGAAAGTCAAAAAAGAGCTGCTGGATTACATAAGCGATGAACACAGGGGAGAGGCGGTTGTTAAAATCGGACGCAAGGCGTATGAAATCATACTCGAGCATGCACACAAGGAACGTTACGACCTGATTTTGATGGGAGCTCAGGGACTGCATGCCGATAAACTCATCCGTGGTCATGTTACCGAAAAGGTGATCCGCTTCAGCAGGATTCCGGTGCTTTCCGTGTCGGGAACGGTGATGCCCGAGAGTACGGAAAACATCCTTGTGCCCACCGACTTTTCCGATTTTTCACTTAAGGCAATACTGCCGGCGGCGATCATGGCCGGGCGCCTGAAGTCAAAAATTACCCTGTTTAATGTAAATGAATTGCACGGATCAGAGCCTGCCGAAGACTCCGGAGCGGATGAAGACGCCCTGCTTAAATACCGGAAAAAAGTAGCCGGCAGGGTTTATGATTTTTTCAGGGAGCGGCCTAAGGCAAAGCTGCAGCTAAGTTCTGTGGATGATGACGAGCTGTTCCTGCTTCTTGAGCGGGAAGATGAACAACACAAGATACCCCTGTTTGTCGAGCAGGTACGCGGTATTTCAGCTCATTATGAGATCGTCGATTACGCCGAAGAACATGCAGACATGATTGTGATAGCAACGCACGGTCGAAG
>SKXL01000261.1 GCA_007128425.1 Balneolales bacterium
ATCGTCCACAAATCGGATGTGAAAGGGGTTGTGCTGGATGTGGATTCGCCCGAAGCGGTGGGACGCGAGTGTCGTGAGATGGAGGCGCGCATCCGGAAAATGCAGCCGGATGCGAAGATCAGGGGCTTTTTCGTTCGCAAGATGATTCCGCCGGGCGAGGAAGTGATCCTCGGCATCAAGCGGGACAACACCTTCGGTCCGGTTGTGATGTTCGGTTTCGGCGGCATTTTTGTTGAACTGCTAAAAGATGTAAGTTTCGGTGTGGCGCCGGTCGACCCGAAGACGGTTGACCGTATGATCACCGGGCTCAAAGCGTCGCCGCTGTTTGAAGGTGTGCGCGGACGTGCTCCGAGGGACATGGCTTCGGTCAGGGATTGCATCCGCCGGCTCTCTCTGCTTGCACTGGAGTGTCCGCAGATCAGGGAGCTGGATATCAACCCGCTAATTGTGCTGGAAGATGGCAAAGGCAGCTTTGCCGCCGACGCAAGGATTATATTGTAATGATGGTCCATTCCAATGAAACCGATTTCTTTATCTGCACTTTAACCAGGCACTCCATCACATTTTTATCGTTTTTTATTCACTATGATCACATGTAACATTATTTATAAGGAAGTACCGTTATGAGAAATCTGATTTTGGACGACTTTGAAAGTATGAGCAAATGGGTGGCCTATTATGTAGCGCAGAAGATCAGGAAGGCCGAACCTACGGCGGAGAACCCGTACGTTCTGGGACTGCCGACCGGATCCTCCCCGCTGGGCGTGTACCGCGAGCTGGTGAAGCTGCACAAGGACGGCATGGTGTCGTTCAAAAACGTGGTGACGTTCAACATGGACGAGTACGTGGGCCTGCCTGAGGATCATCCGCAGAGCTACCATTACTTCATGCAGGACAAGCTGTTCGGCCACGTGGACATCCCCAGTGAGAACATCAACATCCCCAACGGCAATGCGAAGGATCTGCAGCAGGAGTGCTGGGAGTATGAGCAGAAGATCAAGAAAGCCGGCGGCATCGACCTGTTCCTCGGAGGCATCGGGGAGGACGGACACATTGCCTTCAACGAGCCGGGGTCGTCGCTGTCGTCGCGCACGCGCGTGAAGACACTGACCTACGACACGCGTGTGAACAACGCCCGGTTCTTTGGCGGGAAAGTCGAAAAAGTGCCGAAAATCGCGCTGACGGTCGGTGTGGGCACGGTGATGGATGCGGACGAGGTGATCATCCTTGTGAGCGGCATCAAGAAGGCCCGCGCCCTGCGCAAGATGATCGAGGAAGGGGTGAACCACATGTGGACCTCGTCGATGCTGCAGCTGCATCCGCACGGAATGGTGGTTTGCGATGAAGAAGCGACCATGGAGCTGAAGGTCGGTACGGTCAAGTATTTCAAGGATATTGAGAGGGAAGCGCTGGCAAAGCTGCCGGAGGTGTGATCTAATGGCAAACAGAAACCTGAAGAACGACGAACGGGCTGTTCTCAAACAGAATGGCTGTCTCGCCGAAAACTGGGATCATGTGCTGGTTTCCGAGGGGTTCCAGCCCGACCGGGTCCGGAACGTCTACTTCTCAGGGCGCAACACGCTCGGGATATTTGACGGGACGATAGGCCTGGAGGAGGGAGCGACCGTGCGCTGCGGGGTCTACAACTGCACACTGCACGACACGGTTATTGAAGATAACGTGTTTATCGCTTCGGTGCAGTTCCTCTCACGCTACAAGGTAGAGGAGGGGGTGGTGATTCGCAACGTCGGCACCATTGCCGTCTCGGGTGCAACGGCGTTCGGAAACGGCACGGAGATCTCGGTGCTCAACGAGGCTGGCGGACGCGAAGTGATGATGTACGACCGGCTCACAGCGCAGGTGGCGGCCATCATGGCCACAAGCCGGCACGATCCGGATGTCGTCGGAAAGCTGCAGGAGATGATCCGCAAGTATGCCGACGGACGGCGGTCTGACCGCGGGGTGATCTGCCGCCGGGCCGAGGTGCGTGACAGCGGCGTGCTGCGCAACATCCATGTGGGTCTGTATGCGCGCGTGAGCAATGCCCGGCACCTGGAGGAGGTGTCGCTGGTGAGCAGCAAGCAGGCACCGGTGACGGTGGGCGCGGGGGTGATCGCGCGGAACGTGATCATCCAGTCGGGCTCGTCGGTGGACACCGGGGCGCTGCTCAAGAACTGTTTTGTGGGACAGGGCGTGCAGATCGGCAAGCAGTTCTCGGCCGAGGAGTGCGTCTTCTTTGCCAACAGCGAGGCGTTCCACGGCGAGGCGGTGAGCCTGTTCGCCGGACCGTACACGGTGTCGCATCACAAATCGTCCCTGCTGATCGCCGGGATGTGCTCCTTCATTAACGTGGGCAGCGGCACCAATCAGAGCAATCACATGTACAAGCTGGGTCCGTTGCACCAGGGTATCCTGGAACGCGGCGTGAAGACCGGCTCGTTTGCCTACATGGGCTGGCCGTCGCACATCGGGGCCTACACAGCGGTCATCGGCAAGCACCCCAACTCGTTCGACGCCTCCGATTTCCCGTTTTCCTACATCAACGAGATAGACGGCAAGACGGTGTTGACCCCGGCGATGAACCTGTTCACCGTGGGCACGCGCCGTGACAGTGAGAAGTGGGCGGCGCGCGACCGCCGGACAAGCAATGTGAAACACGATCTGATCCATTTCGGCCTGTTCAACCCGTACATAATCAACCGGGTGCTCGCGGCCATGGCGCTTATGGAGCGGCTGCGCGAAGGCGCGCCCAAGGAGCAGAACATGGTCCACCACAGAGGCGTCTATATCAAGCGCCTGATGCTCAAGACCTGCATGCGCTACTACGAATTGGCGGTGCGCATCTACATGGGCCAGGAGCTGATGCGAAGGCTGGAGACAGTTTCGCTGCCGGCCAGGGCCAAAAAGTTGCTGCCGGCACTGAAGTACAATCCAGCTAAGAAATTCGAAGAGTGGCTGGATGTAGCTGGCCTCCTGGTGCCGGCCCCGGTGTACCGGAAGCTGCTGGACGATATCGGTTCGGGCGTGCACTGGAAACCGCAGGACCTTGAAAAGGCACTGGGCGACATCCACAAGGAGTATGACGAATACGCCTGGGCGCATTGCGCTGCGCTGATTGAGGAGCGGTACGGCGTACCGGTGGATCAGTGGGATGCGGAACTGCTCGGCAAGGTACTGGCGGATGGCCGCGACCAGAATGTCAAGTTCAACAACATGATCTACCACGACGCGAAGAAGGAATTCGCTACAACCGCACAGATCGGGTATGGCGTGTTCGGCGAGCCGCAGCGTGATTTCATGGCGGTGCGCGGCGAACTGGACAATAACACGTTCGTGGCCGGTCTCAAAAAGGAGAACAACGAAATTGCGGAGCGGGTGGAAAAAGCAATCAAAGAGATCAGTTGATGGCGCATTAACATTACACGGGTTTCGAGGCGTTTTATCCGATTATAACTAAATAAATAACTTGCAGTTATTTATTTCTATCCTTAGTATAATCAGTATTCTGGTTGTTTCACTCGGTACAGGCCTCAAATCCACTATGATATCTGCTGGATCCACGAAGAAGATGTCGACGGGTATCGTACTCCTGCTCCTCATGGCATCGCTATTTGCAGGCGACCTGAATGCCCAGAGGCAAACCTACCGCCATTTGACCACAAGGGACGGCCTGCCATCTGGATTTGTTTGGGACATGATGCAGGACCGTCACGGGTTTATCTGGACTTCCACGAATTCAGGGCTCAGCAGATACGACGGCTACCGTTTCACCAATTACCAGACGGATCCCAACAACCCAACCACCATTTCCAGCATGGTGGTTTTTACCATTCGGGAGCTTGATTCCGGCAAATTTCTTGTCGGTACCAATGTCGCCCTGGATGTTTTCGATCCATCCACAGAGATCTTCCGGCGTGTTCAGTTGCCCAAAAACGTGCCGGAGATAACTTTGGCAAGGGGCATTCACGTCATGGAAAACGGAGATGCATGGGTGGCCGCCCGGGAGGGATTGTATCACTTGCCGCATGATGGACTTCTCGCTGACACTACCGAGGTCCATTTCCATGCAATGCCCGCGGCAATTGAGCCGGAACAGTTTTCGGGTTTCACTTCCATTGCACATGATGGCCGCAACACACTGTGGCTGGGGTCTAACGAGTACCTCCATAAATTCAATCTTGAAAGCCGGGAATTTGTGGCCATCGGTCCGTTCGCTGACGATGTGGAAGCCGTCCTGGATGGCAATATATGGGCATTGCACCAAGCATCGAACGGAATGCTTATCGTGACTTCCACGACCGGACTAGTAATCTGGCAGGAGGAGGATGATGAACCTCACGTCGTAACGAATTTGGGACCTTACGACCGGGAAGATCTGGCAGCAGCAAGCTTTCAATCCATCACGGAAGACACAAATGGCAATATCTGGCTGGGAACCGGATTGTCGGGCGCCATCCAGTGGAACCCGGCCACCGGTGAAGCCGTTACTTTCCGGCACGATCCGGGCAATGAAAACAGCATCCACGAGGACGATGTCCACTATGCCTTTGTGGATGATCAGAACAATGTCTGGTTCGGATACCACTTTTTGGGCATCAGTGTAATGTACTCCCAGGCATGGACCTACACCTTCCACGAGGCCATAGAGGGATTTGATACAGGTCAAACCCCAAACCAGATATTTGAAATTGCAGAGGATAGCGAAGGCAACCTCTGGTTTCCGACTCCAGGGGGGCTGGTCTTGCGTCCGGCCGGCGGTGCTCCGGCCATTACCTATCCACTGGAACCCGGCCATCCGGATAACAGCGGCCTGGGTATCGTCGTCATGGACGAGGAGGATGGCGGGATGCTGGTGGTATCCGGCAACGGTAACAGATTATACCATTTTGATGTGGAAACGGGCAGGTTCATCGACGTCACTCAGAAGGATAGCCTGGGTATTGTCCTGGTGGCCATGAGCGATTCCAGCGGTCACTATTTCACCAGTTTTTCCGGCGAAATCATATACATCGACCGGAAAACATTTGAACCCGAGGTGATCCGGGTTCCTTACGATGAGTCTTTGGGTTCGACGTTTCTACCCACGTTGCTGGGTCGCGACCGTGACGGTAATAACCTGCTGCAAGTGTTCCACGTCGGGGTCGGACCCGATCTGATCATGGAAAATTTCTTTTTCCATCCGGAGTCGCGGACCTTCACAGAGGTGGATATCCGTCTGCCGGACAATGTCGTCCTGAATAGTCGCCCCACGGTTTCAACCTACCAGTCCGGGATCATATGGATGCGGCTCAACACCGGGATCTTCAGGCAGAACCATTTCACAGAGGAAACGGAGCTCCTTTTTCAGTCGGACACCGGGATCATTAACGAAAGCAGCGGCCTGATTCAAGAGGATTCAGACGGCTATCTGTGGATGAACAACCAGTCGGGCATCATGAGACTGGATCCGGTTACACAGAGTATCACATTTTATGAGACAGCTTCGGGGATTCGGGCCGGCAGGCTTTTTACCCCGAAAGAACTCAGCAACGGAGACATCATTTTTGCCGGTCCGGACGGCTATCTTCGTTTCAATCCCTATGACCTTCAGCAGGAGGAACCGGTTCGGAAGATCCACATAACGGAAATATCAACAGGTTCGACGGTATACAAAACCCTGTACGATTACTCCCATGCACTCGAAATCGAAAGCTCGGACAACAACCTTTCTATTTCGTTCCTGGGCCTGAATTACCGGGCTCCGGCATACACCCGGTACCGTTACCGGATCGAAGGCTATGATGAGGACTGGAATGTGGTGGGGACGCAGCGCCGTGTCTTCCTGGCGAATCTGCCACCGGGGAGCTATACCTTCCAGGTCCAGGCAGCTCCGCGCTTCGGAGCTTACAGCGAATACACCGCAGCAACTCCGTTCACCATTCTCCCTCCCTGGTGGAAAACCTATCCGGCCTATATCTTCTACGCCATCCTGTTTATCGGCCTTGTTTTTGCCACGGACCGGTTTCAGCGCAGGAGACTGCTCCGGAGAGTGCGTGAGCGGGCGCGTGAAAAAGAGCTGGAGCAGGCCAGGGAGATCGAAAAGGCGTACAGAAATCTTGAAGTTGCCCACGAAAACCTGAAATCAGCACAGGAGCAGCTGGTTCAGCAGGAGAAGCTGGCCTCGCTTGGGCAGCTCACGGCCGGCATTGCCCATGAGATCAAGAATCCGCTCAACTTCGTGAACAATTTCTCGGACCTGAGCCTGGAGATCATGGTTGAGATTTTTGACGCGGTGGCGAAGCTGGAGCAGAATGAGCAAACGAAGGAGATCGCTGCCAGTCTGACCAGCGTCAAGGCCAATCTCGAGAAAATCCATGAGCACGGGTCACGTGCCGACAGCATTGTGAAATCGATGCTTCAGCACTCGCGTGGCGGCTCCGGAAAGATGGAACCGACTGATCTCAACGCTTTGGTAAAAGAGTATGTGAACCTGGCTTTTCATGGCATGCGCGCTGGTAAAAAACCGATCACTGTGGATATTGATTTGCAGCTCGATGAGTCGATTGGTGCAGTGCCGCTGATATCCGAGGATTTTTCGAGAGTGATCCTGAACCTGTGCAACAATGCGTTCGATGCGATGCGTGCCATGACCAGCAGTTCGGCAAATCAGGCTGATGATCTTTCAGAAGGCGCTCCTTCTGAGGGCAATGCTTCCAGGGGCAAAGCTGCTGCCGGCAAAATTGCTGTTGACAAAGATGCTGTTGACAAAGCTACTGCTGGTGCCAATGTAGCATATAAACCGAAACTGACGGTCCGGACCCAAAAAGTGGCAGGAGAAAATGCAAGAGGAGCTTCGCCGGGTGACGGGTCGTCAGGCGGCCGGGTGATCATCGAAATCGCCGACAACGGACCGGGCATCCCACAAGATATAAAAGACAAAATCCTGCAGCCGTTTTTCACCACCAAAAAGGGCACCAGCGGAACAGGGCTGGGACTGAGCATCACCAACGACATAGTGAAAGCGCATGGCGGCGAGCTCTCGGTGAAGTCGGTGGCCGGGCAGGGCGCCGTTTTCACGATAGGCCTGCCAAACGCAACTAATAGATGAGAAAACACATTTTTCTCGTACCGGTTCTTGTGCTGGGCCTGTGCGTATCCAACATTGCCTTTTCGCAGGACTCGACGGTCGTGCTGTCAAGCGACATGTTTGACCGGGAACAGGTCATTTATTTGAGCAGTCTGGAGGGATGGGTCTTCAGGC
>SKXL01000231.1 GCA_007128425.1 Balneolales bacterium
CGGGTGTTGCCGAAGGCGGTCGGCTCTATCAGCCGCTGCGCAGAATACGGGTCAAGTGCCTGCCGAAGGATATTCCTGCGGAAATTGTACTGGACATATCAAGTTTGAACATCGGTGACACAGTCGATGTGGAAGCTATCGATCTGGAAGGTATTGAGCCGCTTCGTGCATCTTATCGTACTGTCGCTGTTATTCGTCCGCCTAAAGGAGGTCTGGCTGAACTTCTTGGCCTTGAAGAAGAAGGCGAAGAAGGTGAAGAAGGAGCCGAAGAGACAGAGGCCAAAGAAGGCGAAGAGGATAGCGAAGGAGGAGAGGGAGACGCTGCCTCCAAAGAGAAAAGCGAATAATAACGACCTTCGTCATGCCACTTATTGTGGGTCTGGGCAATGTTGGAGATAAGTACCAGGGTACGCGGCACAATATCGGTTTCACTATCACTGACCGGCTGGCCGGCACCCTGTCTGCCGGTATGGAAAAAACCGACGACCCGTATATTCTGGGTGTCGGTCGCTTCAAGGGGACCAAAACCATACTGGTTCAGCCCACAACCTATATGAATAACAGCGGCAAAGCGGTTTTGAAAGCTTGTCGTTTTTTTCATTATCTTCCCAGTGACATCCTGGTCTGTTATGATGATGTCAACCTCCCTGCCGGGAAAATCCGCTTGCGGAAGGAAGGCAGCTCGGGTGGTCACAACGGTATACAAAATATTATCGACCATCTGGGAACCAACCGTTTCCCGCGTCTGCGGTTTGGTATTGGAAATAATTATCCGCGGGGAGGACAATCCGACTACGTCCTGTCACCATTCGAAGAAGAGGAATTGCCTCTGATCGATGAAGGCCTGAAAAAAGCGGAGGAAGCAGTATTATGCTTTATAAGGGAAGGCATTGTAAGTGCCATGAATAATTTTAATTGATCGAATATCAAATTTTCTTATCATCGCATGGGGCAATCCGTTCAAATTCACTCACAACCAAATCATTAATCAGATATGAATACCATTATATATGTAATTCCAATTGCAGGTATTATTGCTCTGCTTTTCACCTACATCAAATCAAAGTGGGTTAACAAGCAGGATACCGGAACAGAAAAAATGGCACGGATTGCCGGTCACACGGCCGAGGGAGCCATGGCTTTCCTGAAAGCTGAGTACCGCGTTCTGGCAGTATTTGTAGTCATCATTGCCATTCTTTTAGGCGTTCAGGGAGCGCTTACCGAAGAGTCCCACCCGCTGGTTGCCCTATCCTTTATAGTGGGGGCTCTTTGCTCCGGACTTGCCGGTTTCATCGGCATGAAAGTAGCAACCAAAGCCAATGTAAGAACAGCCCATGCTGCCCGTACCAGTCTTAACAAAGCACTTAACGTTGCCTTTTCGGGTGGTTCTGTGATGGGAATGGGTGTTGTCGGGCTCGGCGTACTGGGTCTCAGCCTTCTGTTCTGGCTCTATACCAGTGTATTTGGTTTTATTCCCGCAGCTGACACCAGTGCGGACATCCAGACCACGCTTGCCCAGGTTATCACCGTCATCACCGGCTTCTCATTCGGAGCGTCCTCCATTGCCCTGTTTGCACGTGTGGGCGGTGGAATATACACCAAAGCCGCTGATGTAGGTGCCGATCTGGTAGGGAAAGTGGAAGCTGGAATTCCCGAAGACCACCACCTCAACCCTGCCACCATTGCCGACAACGTAGGTGACAATGTGGGTGACGTCGCCGGCATGGGAGCTGACCTTTTTGAGTCTTTTGTTGGATCCATCATCGCCACCATGGTTCTTGGTGTGATCTTTATGTCATCGCAGACCTTTGTTGATGAATCCGCATTTGGTAATATGAGCGGTGTCATGCTCCCGCTTGTGATGGCAGGAACCGGCATTATCATATCCATTATCGGTACTTTTTTCGTGCGCGTAAAAGAGGGTGGAAATCCGCAAACAGCACTCAATACCGGTGAAATCGTTGCCGCCGGACTCCTGATTGTGGCATTTTACTTCCTGATCTCATGGATCCTTCCCGCAACCTGGACCTACACCGATGCACTATATGGTGTTGAGAGAACCATTACCTCCAACGGTGTATTTTTTGCCTCTACCATTGGTCTGATTGCCGGACTTCTGATCGGTTTCATCACGGAGTACTACACCGGTGTCGGGAAAAAACCTGTTATCAATATTGCACGCCAATCCCTAACCGGACATGCCACCAATATCATAGCCGGACTTGGCGTGGGCATGATTTCGACCGCTATTCCTATCCTGATTATTGCCATCTCCATAATGACCGCCTTCCACTTTGCCGGTCTCTATGGTATTGCGATCGCCGCTGTGGGCATGCTTTCCACCCTGGGTATCCAGCTTGCCGTAGACGCGTATGGACCCATCGCCGACAACGCCGGTGGTATTGCCGAAATGTCTGAACTTCCTCCGGAAGTTCGTGAAAGAACCGACCAGCTTGATGCCGTCGGAAATACAACCGCTGCCATCGGCAAAGGATTTGCCATCGGTTCAGCCGCTCTTACGGCGCTCGCCCTTTTTGGTGCCTATATGACCGCCGCAAACATCCAGGTCATAGATATCTCTCAGGCTCCCGTAATTGCCGGCCTGTTTGTGGGAGGTATGCTCGCCTTTGTTTTCTCGGCCCTCTCCATGGGCGCCGTCGGACGAGCCGCCATGTCCATGATCGAGGAAGTGCGCCGTCAGTTCAAAGAGATTCCCGCATTGAAAGCCGCACTGGAAGTCATGCGTCGCAACGAAGGCAAGGATCAATCCGAGTGGTCTGCTGAAGATCAGAAGACATTTGCCAACGCCGAAACAGCTGCAGAATATGGCAAGTGCGTTGAGATCTCCACCAATGCCGCTATCAAAGAGATGGTTATGCCGGGCTTGCTGGCCATTGCCGTGCCCGTATTGGTCGGATTCATTTTCGGTCCGCAGGCACTTGGCGGACTCCTTGCCGGTGTGACGGTAGCCGGGGTTCTGATGGCACTCTTCCAGGCAAATGCCGGCGGTGCATGGGATAATGCAAAGAAAATGATTGAAGCAGGTATTGAGTTTGATGGAACGGTTTACAGTAAAGGTTCGGAAGCACACAAGGCTGCTGTAACCGGTGACACCGTCGGTGATCCGCTGAAGGACACCTCCGGTCCGTCGCTGAACATCCTGATCAAGCTTATCTCGATCGTTGCTCTTGTTATCGCCACAGCGATCTGATACATCCATGAAACTTCCGTTCATGAAAAATCGCTGACAATAAACTTTGGATGGAAGATTCTGATTCGTGATCGCTTGGTTGTTCATGTAAAGCCCCGGGGATTGATTTCCGGGGCTTTTATTTTATAATGTAAGTACCTATGGAAATCCTGAAGATCATATTTGAACATGACATGACCCTGGAGCATCTCTCCGGTCACGACGATCCCCGAAAACGCAAACAAGATCGCCAACAGACACTGGCATCTTTCCTGGCACCTCAAAAGACATACAACCGATACTATATTACGGGCTCATGTCTTGATAAAAACCGTTTTGGCCTTTCTGCGCTGAATGCCTGGCCGGTTGTCCAGCGCATGATTTCTGAAGTGTTTGACAACAATGCCGGAAGGTCATTTTATCCCGGTCCGGAGTGGCATCAACCCAACGGCACAATTCACAACTCCTTCTCGGATGCATTGAAGGATCTCAAACCGTACGATGTTTTGATCAGCGGTGCCGAATCTGATGAACAAGTTCGTTCAAAACTGCATCTGGACGACCGAACCGGAATCCGTGAACGCTTTGAACCTTTAACGGCACTTTTGGATCAGTCGCATCTCGTCATCCTCGCTGAAAAAGCACATCATGGATGCGATCTGCATCTGTTTACTTGCGACAACTTATACGAGTCCATGTTCAATGCCTGTAAAAAAATTCTCAATCCTGAACTGCGCTGTTTCACCATAAACGGAAAGCGTGTAAACAGCGAACGCCATTTTTACTTTGAGACCTGGTCCCTTGACCATCCACCTCACGGTTTTCAGGAGGTTACTCCCGATGCTCGTATACGCTGACAGGCCGGCGCCCGTCCTGTTTTAACAACACCTCTCTGCATCATCTGCTCCGAAACCTCCCGTACACTTTTCTTCATATTCCTAACCTCCAACTTTTTCTCCACCCTGCCCCTTGTCAATTTTTTTAAAACTTTTAAAAAAAATTGTCGTATTGTTTCACCATTCGAAGGGAAAACACAAAACATATATATGGGGTTTTTTCATGGATAAACAACGCGTTGACATGTTCATCATGTCGAACAACAAATACTTTGAGTCGCATCAGATCCCTTCCATCAGCCATGCACTTGAGAGGGCCGATGAATCCAAATTTTCCCGTGTTCAAGCCGTTAACTTCAAGGATCCAATCATGCTGCTGATCATTTCATTGGTAGCCGGACCGCTTGGTGTAGACCGGTTTGTTGTGGGGGATGTCGGTCTCGGCATCGCCAAGCTGCTGACATGCGGCGGGCTGGGCATCTGGACCATTGTCGATTACTTTTTGATCATGGGACGGGCGCGCGAAGTCAACTACGAAAAATTTCAACAGGTGATCGGCTATTGACGATCACAGTCACTGGCTCGATCCAAAATACCACGGCGAACTGTCTATCTTGTTATGCCATGCTTACCAAAGCCCGATTGTATGGTCTTGTTATGACCCTGGCTGCCGCATCCTATGGCTTGCTGGTCTATCTTTATCATTATGTAAAGGGTCCTGTTTCCGTACAGGTGTGTCCAATAAACCGGGTGACAGGCATACCCTGCCCCTCCTGCGGAACGGCCAGATCCATCATAATGATTACCCAAGGCGACCTGTATGGTTCACTGATGACCAATCCGCTCGGCTTCCTTGCCGTTTTTTTGCTGATGGTACTGCCCGTCTGGGTTGCCTCAGATCTTGTTCGCGGGCGCGACTCTCTGTATCGCAGCTATACACATGTGGAATTGTGGCTTGTCCGAAATAAATGGCTTGCCGGACTGCTGGTAGCGCTCATCATCGCCAACTGGATATGGAATATCGCAAAAGGGCTATGATTTAACGGTATCCGACTGTGGCCGATCATTTCCTGTACTTGCCAAACATTACCCTTCAATACCATCAACATCCTGTTACGTTCAACAAATCCACCACTGTCCAACATCACATCAAACCGATATGCTGCAACATTCATCCTTTCCCTATGAGCCGAACGAAGCCGAGTTGGAAAAGGCATCCAACAGCTACCTTATGTCACTGATCGCCATCATGATCGGTATGCCGATGCCCATTGTAAATTTGCTTGCAACCGGGATCTTTTTTCTGGGAAACCGCAAGGGCGGCTATTTCACCCGATGGCACTGCACCCAGGCCATGCTTTCGCAAATCACCATATTCGTTGTAAATGCAACGGCTGTCGGCTGGACACTCTACATTTTTTTCGGGGCCGGTGAACTGAGCAACTACTATATCGCCTATTTGATAACAGCGTTCCTGATCAATCTGATCGAATTTATAATGACCATATACACCGCAGTCAAAACCCGTAAGGGAACCCACGTTGAGTGGTGGTTCTGGGGTCCCATGACCAACGCCATCTGCAGACAGTAGACCACAGTAAAATCAAAGTGTCATGAAGAAAGCATTTTTGCAATTATTGGTATCAATCCTCGTGTTTGCACTGATCTGGTTCGCGTTAAGCCGGATAGATTTTCTAGGCGATACCACCACCGAATCCATCGGCAAGGAGACCGAAGAGAAACTCGGCAATCTGCTGCTGAAGCAGGTCGAACTCAGATATCATAAAACCCGGAATGATTCGCTTCTGCGGGTCATCAACGAAATTCATGAACGGATTTGCCATTCAAATGATATTGATTCGAAATCAATCCGGATTCATGTATTTGAAAGTTCAACCATCAATGCGGCCGTACTGCCCGGCAGAAACATCATCGTATTCACCGGTTTGCTCGGTTTCGCTGATAATGCCGAGGAATTTGCCGGGGTGCTGGCTCATGAACTTGGGCATATTACGGAAAATCATGTTATGGACCGGATGATGACGGAGTTCGGTACCACCCTGCTGCTTATGATAAGCGGAATGGATGCCGGATCGGAGATGATAGCCAATATCCTCAGGATACTCACTACTACTGCGTTCAGCCGTGAACAGGAAAGAGAAGCAGATCAGAAAGCCATCGACTATCTTACTGCAGCGGAGATAGATCCGATGTATCTGGGCAACTTCCTGTTGCGCGTATCCACAAAGAACGGTGGCAGGAACATTCCGGAATGGGTCAGCACACATCCGGATTCACGTGAACGTGCAGCAAAAATCTTCGAACAGAGAGAGGAGATTGACAAGTTGTTTACCCCCTTGTATACCGGCGACTGGAACGAACTCGTGCCCTGACTAATGCCTGCTTAAATTATTGCAATTCTAAAGGATGACATACATCAACACCTTTAGTCCAGGTCTGTTGCAGTCCATTTTTTAACGGGATTTTTTATCAAACTGCTGTTGTAATATCGCATTTCGCCGGTCACCTCTTTCCCCAGCCAAACGGGTTTCTCAAATGACTCATCGACTGATTCCAGTTCGATTTCTGCAATAACAAGTCCCTCATTATCACCGAGGAACTCATCCACTTCAAACGTGTGCCTGCCGTAGCTGACATAAAACCTGTTTTTCTCTATGATGCCAGGCTCGCATATCTCAAGCAGTTCTTGTGCTTCTTTCAACGGTAATTCTCTCTCCCATTCGAACCTGCTCGCACCGGAATCGTCACTTTCCCCTTTTATTGTTAGACGCCCCTTATTACCTGCTACTCGGACCCGCACTGTACGCTCGGGCAGCGAACAGAGGTATCCTTGCGTGATTCGCACTTTTTTAAACGCCTTGCTTTTAAAATCGCCGTTTACCAGATATTTTCTTTCAATTTCCCGGGGCATATCAAAATCTTGAACCGTGTAAAATTTTCATCCGACTCTATATTTCCAGGAATGTACACAATGGCAACACAGCGTCTGTAAAATCGGATCGGATGGATATCAGACCATTATTCATTCAAATGAACCACCATCACCATCCGGGTGCTCTTCAAAGAATCAAAGCCGCCCCCGCTGTAATCTCCACACAAACGGGCAATATTCATGTCATGAGCGGTAAAAGCAGTCTCGAACCATTGCAGATCATAGAGTTTGACACGCTCCTGGAAACTCACCGACCGGCCATCTTCCCTGGAGACAAACGAGAGTGATTTCACCACCATTCCGTTTTCAATATGCCGGTGGATACGGCATGACAGTTCTCCCAGCTCCGTCGTCTCCTCCGGCACCAATGTTTCTCTGACATACGAAGGATTCAGATAATCCATTACAAGATATCCACCTGTTTTTAAATTGGCTTTTATGTTGGAAACAACGTGCAGATTGTCGTTATCTTCATCAAAATACCCGAAACTGGTAAACAGATTGCAGACAAGGTCGAAAGGTGATTTGCGCCAGGATCGCATATCCCCCGTTTCAAACCGGACATTTTGAATATTCGCCTCCCTGGCTTTTTGACGGGCTTTATTTATCGCATGCAAGGAAAGATCCACGCCGGTTACTTCATATCCTTTCGACGCAAGCAGCAGGGAGTGTCGGCCGCGGCCGCATCCCAAATCAAGTATCCGGGAATGGTCCACAGGCGGAAACTGACCGGAAACCCAATCCACTAACCGTGCGGCTTCGGCATCATCCCTGTTGGCATACAATTGTTCGTAAAGCGGACTGTCGAACCAGGATTCGAACCAGGAGTCAGAAGACATATCAGAAAACGTTATGTGTTTGAAAATCGGTTCATAATATATCCTAATTTGCATCAAATATTATTGTATTTTCACCCGAAACAAAACCAATCGACTGATTACACAGTCATGAACTACTCAAGCAAACTGCAGGCGGCGGTATACGGATCACGAACGGTATTATGTGCCGGACTGGATCCCATTCCGGAAATGGTGCCACCCGAATTGCGATCCAAGGGGCTCACGGACAGCGAGTTGGCCGTGACCTTCTGCCGGCGTCTCATAGAGCAAACCAAAACGGGCGTAGCAGCCTACAAGGTCAATATTGCGTATTTCGAGGCTCTGGGAGTGGATGCCTTTTATGTTCTCAACGATGTTCTTGACGCCATCCCATCCGGAAAAATACTGATCGCCGATGCCAAGCGGGGTGATGTTCCGCACACCAACGCCCGGTACAAGACAGCCTATTTCGACCGTCTCGGTTTTGACGCGGTTACGCTCTCCCCGTTTATGGGAATGGATACACTGCTTCCGTTTCTTCAGGATCCGGATCGAGCTGTCTATGCGCTTACCCTCACATCCAACCCTGGTGCTGCCGACGTCATGACCCGCCCTTTCGGTGAATTTTCCACACTGAGCGAATATCTGGCCGCGTTGATGCAGAAAACAGCTCAACACCATCCCGGAACGCTGGGCATGGTGATCGGGGCAACGCAAAACGCGATTTACGGTCCGGTCATGAAAGCCTACTCCGAGGCCCCGCTGCTAATTCCGGGTGTGGGAGCCCAGGGTGGATCCGTGACCGAACTCGCCGGCCATCTCCGGCACCACGTGGGCATTCCGCTGGTTAATGTAAGCCGCGGTCTCGCCGCCTATGACAAGGAGAATCCGAATACCTGGGAGGTGCAGGTGACTTCCAACACCGACCAGTTCAACAAACTGCTGGAACCCATCTCAACGCACTATCTTCAACCACTTATAAGAAGTGAAAACGGTAATCAGGAATCATGACCAAACCACATGTGACAGTATACACCGATGGTGCCTGCAGTGGTAACCCTGGTCCGGGAGGTTGGGGTGTGTTGCTTCAGTGGAAGGGCAAAGAGAAGACGCTCAGCGGAGGTGAGGCAGTGTCCACCAACAACCGGATGGAGCTGATGGCGGTGATCCGGGCGCTCGAAGCGCTCAACCGACCCTGCCGTGTGTCGATCCACAGTGACAGCGCACTAATTGTCAATGCGTTTACACAGGGATGGGTGGACAACTGGCTGCGTCGGGACTGGAAACGGGCCGACAAAAAGCCGGTAGAGAACAGGGATTTATGGGAGCGGCTTCTGGAAGCGATGAAACCGCACCAGGTGGAGTGGGTCAAGGTCAAGGGTCATGCCGACGACGAGCGCAATAACCGGGTGGATCGCCTGGCTGTGGAAGCCTGTAAAAAAGTTCAGGGATCGACGAATTGATGAATCCGGCCTTGCTTTCACCCGGCCCTTATCTCATCCGCTCAACTTTTCCTCTCATCCGCCCAATTTTTTTCTCACTCGAATTCGGATCTGCCACATCCATCAAGCAGTCTGCACTGTATTTGCCATCCGTTGCATCCCATCACATTATGTCCCACTGATAGCGCGCGTACGGTTTCAGTCGCATATCATCATACATTCCCTCATTGGCCTTGAACCAGCCGGTAACGGCAATCATTGCAGCGTTGTCGGTGCAGTATTTTGGATGCGGGATGTGCAGTGAAATACCGAGTTCATCGGCAAGCATTTGCGCCTTGTACCGCAACATGGTGTTAGCCGATACGCCTCCGGCAATGATCACGCTGTTTACCGTAGTTTTCTTGACGGCCTGACGCAGTTTGTGGATAAGAACATCGGTGATTGCAGCAGAAATGCTGGCACACAAATCGGCACGATGTTTGATCAGGAATTGCTCCCGTTCCGGTTCAGGGATGTCCTGCAGATAATAGAGGACAGATGTCTTGAGTCCGGAGAAACTGAAATCGAGCCCCTTTTTCATCATGGCCCGGGGGAAATTGCAGAAAGAGGGATCGCCGTCACGGGCCAGACGGTCAATTTCGGGTCCTGCCGGATATGCCAGTCCCAGCAGCTTGCCGATTTTATCAAAGGCCTCGCCGGCCGCATCATCTCTGGTCTGGCCCATCAGTGTGTGACGGAGCGGGCTGGTCACATGAAAAATCTGGGTGTGTCCGCCGGAAACGACCAGGCTCACAAACGGGAGCCTGGGTTGTTCATCGATGAAAGTGGCATATATGTGCGCATCGATGTGGTTGACACCGATCACCGGCTTACCCCATTGAATGGCGAGCCCTTTGGCGAAGCAGAGTCCCACAAGCAGCGAGCCCATCAGTCCGGGTCCTTCAGTAACAGCCAGGGCATGGATATCCTCACTTCTAACACCAGCCTGCGACATAGCCTGTGAAACGGTGCGCCAAATGACTTTTTCATGAGCGCGTGAAGCCAGTTCGGGCACAATTCCACCGAAATCAACATGGTCACTCTGGGATGCGATCACGCTGGAGAGCAGCCGTCGGCCATCATACACTGCTGCGGCCGTCTCGTCGCATGAAGATTCAATCCCCAGGACCAGCATCGGGCATCAGGTATTAGTTTCTTACAAATACACCCGGATTTGCGCCTGCAGCCAGCACACCGCCACCGAAACCGAGAGAGTAAACCGGTTGATTTGACAGACCGTCCGTCTGCCAGGTGTCTCCGTTATTGGTGGAGGTGTATATTCCTTCACGTGTTGCTGCAACAAGCTTGCCGTCCCGGGCAATCACCAGGTCATAAATCTCTGCATTGGCAAACTGGTTACCGGTTGCCTGCCAGCTTTGTCCGGCATCAGCAGAGCGGTATACCCCGTCCTGGGTGGCAGCAAACAGTACGCCATCGGCGTTGACGGCAATGGCATTGGTCCGGACGTGGGGGAAATCCGTGTCCATGGCTGACCACTGTTCACCGCCGTCATCCGAGCGGTAAATGCGATTGGTCACACCGGCAAAAACGGTACCATCGGGAAGAACGCCCAATGCATAGCCAAACTGCAACGGAATGCCTTCATTGGCCTGGCTCCAGGAAGATCCGTTATTATCGGATATGTAGATTCCGCCGACAAGGGTAGCAGCAAAAACACGGCCGGATTCATGAACCATGACCGCTTGCACTCTTGTTTCATCCATACCCTGGGAAGTTCGGCGCCAGCTTCGTCCGTTGTTATCGGTCCGATAAACTCCGTTTTGAGTAGCGGCAAAATAGGTACCGCCCTCTCCGCGGGCAAAATCATAGACCGAAACATTGTCAAGGTTGCTCTGCAACCAGTTTTGGCCTCTGTCTGTTGAAAAATAAATGCCTTGACCGAGTGTTCCGGCAAGCATGGTGCCATTATCAGCTTTGTGAAGTGCCCAGACCGAACCGCCGTAAGGTCCGTCTGTTTGGTTCCAGCTGCCATTAGCGGCTGCAGTCTGAATAGCCGAACCGGCTATAAACAGTATAAGTAACGAAGTAACAGTTAGATGTCTCATAGAAAAAAGTCCTTTTATAGGTGACGAACGAGAGCTTTTTTAAAGTATTCAAATATGCAATGCTAAAATATAACGTTTAGCGGGAAATAAACGAATGATATTCTCACTGTTTTTGGTTTACATAAATCGGAGTTCATCATACCTTTGAATTTCTCTTTTTCCTTCAACATCTGCAATGCCGAATAACTCCATTATAATTCGCGGAGCACGCGAACACAATCTCAAAAACATCGACCTGGACATCCCCCGGGACCAGTTTGTAGTTATTACCGGTATTTCGGGTTCCGGCAAGACTTCGCTGGCTTTCGACACCATCTATGCCGAAGGTCAGCGGCGCTTTATGGAGTCACTTTCAGCATATGCCCGGCAGTTTCTTGGAATGATGGAGCGGCCGGAGACGGATTTCATCGACGGTCTGTCACCGGTGATCTCCATCGACCAGAAGACCACCAGCCGGAATCCACGTTCCACGGTCGGCACCGTTACCGAAATATATGACTATCTCCGGCTGCTGTTCGCCCGAGCCGGAACGCCCTACTCTCATCTGACCGGCAATCGCATGCAAAAGCAGACACCGGAGGAGGTGATCTCCAGCATCCTACAGCTGCCGCAAGGGACACGCGCCTACTGCATGGCACCTGTGGTGAGAGGCCGTAAGGGTCACTATCGGGAGCTGTTCGACCAGACCCTGAAGCAGGGGTTTATTCGCGTGCGCATAGACGGTGAATTTCATGAGCTTGAGCCCGGCCTGCAGGCCGATCGCTACAAAACCCACAATATCGAAGTGGTGGTGGACCGTTTTGTTGTTTCGGAAAACAGCCGAACCCGTATCGAGCAAAGCGTGCAGGTTGCCCTTGACATGGCAGACGGAAACCTGATTCTCGCCATCGAAGATCCGGAAAGTGAAAACGGCTTCCGCGATATGCTCTTTTCGCAAAACCTGTTTGATCCTGAAAGCGGCCTTTCCTACGACGAGCCGGCTCCCAACATGTTTTCTTTCAACTCACCCTATGGCGCTTGTCCCGATTGTGACGGACTGGGATACCGCTATGACGTTGATCCCGGCCTTGTCATCCCTAACCAAAAGCAGAGCATTGCTGAAGGTGGTGTGCGTTTTCTCGGCAAACCCCGAAGCATCTTCGTCTTCAAACAGCTTGAGGCGGTTTTCAAGGCACACAACGCCTCTTTTCAAACCCCGTTCGCCAATCTGCCGGTGGAGCTTCAAACCATCATTATGGAGGGAAGCGGCACCACGAAATTTGATATCACCTACGATTTTCGCGACAGCAATGTCACCTACAAGCACAGTTTTCCAGGTGTTTGCTCACTTATCCGGGAACAATACGAGGAGTCCAGGTCATCCTCTCAGCGTGATAAAGCCAAGGCCTTCATGAACCGGGTTTCCTGTTCATCCTGCGGAGGGGGTCGGCTTAAAAAAGAGGCACTCTCATACCGTATAGGCGATTACAACATCCACGATCTTGTTCGGATGGATATCCGGTCGCTGCGCCGGACCGTAGACCGTTTCGAACTCTCGGACCGGCAGCGAGTCATTGCTACCCAGATTGTCAAAGAGATCCGCGACCGCCTCGATTTTCTGTTGAATGTCGGCCTTGACTACCTGTCACTTGACCGAGAAGCACAAACCATCAGCGGTGGTGAGGCGCAGCGCATTCGTCTGGCCACACAAATAGGTACTCAGCTAGTCGGTGTACTTTACATTCTCGATGAACCCAGCATCGGACTTCATCAGCGCGATAACATCAAGCTCATCCATTCACTGAAACAGCTGCGGGATCTGGGTAACAGTGTAATCGTGGTGGAGCATGACCGGGAAACCATCGAGCATGCCGACTATGTAATCGATCTGGGTCCGGGAGCCGGTCGCTTTGGCGGTTATATCGTTACCCAGGGTCGGCCGGAAGACCTCGATCCCGAATCCGCTACCGCCCGCTTTCTTCGGTACGAGGAGACCATCCCTCTGCCGGAACATCGGCGAACTGGAAAAGGCACCGAACTGGTACTCACCGGAGCGCGCGGACACAACCTCAAATCGGTCGATCTGCACCTGCCGCTGGGCAAGTTCATCTGTGTAACCGGCGTAAGTGGCAGCGGAAAAAGTTCGCTCATCAACCAGACGGTTGTGCCGCTCCTGAGTTCTCACTTCTACCAGTCACGTACCGTTCCGCTTCCTTATGATACGGTAAACGGACTCGAACATCTGAACAAAATTATTTCGATTGATCAAAGTCCGATCGGACGCACACCGCGGTCCAATCCCGGTACCTACACCAAGGTATTCGATATGATTCGTGCGCTTTTTGCCGAACTGCCCGAAGCCAAGATCCGCGGGTACGGTCAGGGCCGCTTCTCATTCAATGTAAAGGGAGGGCGCTGCGAGGCCTGTACAGGTGACGGCATGAAAAAAATTGAGATGAACTTCCTTCCCGATGTCTACGTCACTTGCGAAAGCTGCAAGGGCAAACGTTACAACCGGGAAACACTGGAGATCCACTACAAGGGAAAAAACATTGCAGAAATCCTTGAAATGCAGATCGAGGAGGCGGCCGTTTTTTTTGATGCGGTGCCACGTGTCAAACGCATTCTGGAAACGATGAACTCGGTGGGACTCGGCTATCTGACGCTCGGGCAATCCAGCACCACACTGTCCGGCGGCGAAGCCCAGCGCATCAAGCTGGCCAGAGAGCTCTCAAAAATCGGCACCGGCGATACACTTTATGTAATGGACGAACCAACAACCGGTCTTCATTTCCAGGATGTCACCATGCTCGTTAATGTCGTTCAGCAGCTGGTCGAAAAGGGCAACACGGTCGTGGTCATTGAGCACAACCTGGATCTTATCCTGGCGGCAGATCACGTCATTGACCTGGGTCCAGAGGGCGGGGATGAAGGCGGCATGATCTTAGCGACCGGAACACCCGAAGAGATCACCCGGGTCAAACGATCACACACCGGCAAGCATCTTCTGGAGGAGATCCGGCATACCCGTAAAAGCGCCGCTGTCTGACACATCTGTTACACAATAAGTTTCAGTTACTTGCAGCGAACCGGACACAGGCAGAACCTGTCCGGAAATCGGTAGAAATTCATTGCCTGTAGCTCCATGTTTATGTATATTTAATGTTGATGTCATTCTTCCGCTCACATATCATCAAAGTTCCACTTCTCCTGCTTATCGTTACGGGAATTACGTTTTTCGCGTGGCCTCGTGAGGAGCGTCTTCCTGCCGGTGAGTCGGTATCAAGCTGGCTTATGAGCCTGCGATCCGATACGGACAATCCGGATGTGCAGAGCAAAATCTACTCTCTGAGGAGCGAGGATGATGATATTCCCGGGCTACTGCGGAAAGCTTCATCCATCATCGGCGAACACCAGGACGATTTCATGCTTCCTGTCGATGCCGGAAATGCTTCGGATGATGACATCTACAATACGCTTTTGCTTAAATGGACACTCCATCAGCAGAATCCCCAGGCCGATACGGTTTTTATTGCAGACCGACAGGTCCAGGTGCCTCCAGCAAGCGAAAAGGAGGACAAGACGCTTTGGAGCCAGTTCACCAACTCTATCCAGTTCATCATCGGCGCATACAGCCGAGCCAGCGAAGTCGTGGATTACATCCGCATGATCCTGCGTCCGCTGGTGAGTGGTATTGCCATCGGAGCCCCCTAGAAACCGATAACGGTCAGACTACCGGATCGCACGTTGCAAACCGGCAAAAAAGCAGAACTCCTGCTTGCGTTCTGACATGCCCTGCATTGAGTCATCCTATTCAGTTTTTTGTTCAGGATTAATATTCATCCTCATAAAAAATTGAGTGGCAAACTCAGTTTAAGTCCATCACATTTTTTTAATCACGCTGAATCGAATAGATCAATTATGAAAGGAAACGGAACCAAACTGGCTTTTATCGTCGCTTTCCTCGCTTTGACGATATTCTATCTCTTTCCGTCTTTCCAGTACTGGCTGGAAATGCGCAAGATAGACAACATGCCCGAAACTGAGCGCGTAGAATACATGCGCGAAAACGAGGTGCGCATTGAAAATATGAGGGAGAAGATCCTGACTCTTGGTCTGGACCTGCAAGGCGGAATGCATGTAACCCTTGAACTTGCCACCAATCAGCTGATCCGCGAACTCGCCGGAGAATATGCCGATGACGAGTTCAATGAAGTGCTGACTGACGCCACCCAACAGGCGCGAGCCAACAACACCGATGTCATTAACGAATTCGTCCTGGCATTCGAGGAACGTGATCAGGATGCGCGACTCAGCCGCTATTTCCGCTCCGATGCCGATAACATTACTCGTCGATCCAGCAATGCCGAGATCCAGGAATGGCTCCAGGAACAACGAGACGCTGCTGTTAATCGGGCCATTGAAATTGTGCGCAACCGCGTTGACCGTTTCGGCGTAACCGAACCCTCTATTGTGCGCCAGGGCAACAACAGGCTTGTCGTTGAGCTTCCCGGTGTCACCGATGAAGAGCGGGTCCGCGATCTCCTGCGAGGCACCGCAAGACTTGAATTCAGGCTTACCGCCGACCCCGATGACCTGCGGCATTCACTTGAGCGCATCATCGCCTGGTTCGACCCCGAAGATGACGAGGATGATTTTGATCTCGAAGATGAGTGGGAGGACTTCGAACAGGACCAGCAGGATAACCCCCTGCTTCAGGTGTTGCTTCCGCAGGGCCAGGGTGTAACATTCGGCTCAGCTGCCGGACCCGACACGGCCGAAGTCAATCGTCTCATTAACCAACCCGAAGTTCAGCGTCTACTTCCCAGAGATATCACACTGATGTGGACTGCCAACCCGCAGTTTGATATGGAAGGTCGCAGCTATTACTCGCTTATTGGCGTTCGCAGGCAGGTTGAGCTGACCGGTGACGTGGTCACCGAAGCCCGGCCTACCTTCGACCAGCATACCAACCGTCCTGAAGTCTCCATGACCATGAATCGACAGGGGGCACGGGTCTGGGCACGCGTAACCGGCGCCAACATTGGCCGGCCTATTGCCATCGCCCTGGACGGTGTGATCTACTCATACCCCGTTGTACAGGCTCAGATCACCGGCGGACGATCTTCTATCACCGGACTGGCCGGCAGCGCCGAAGCAGAAGACCTTGTCAACATCCTCATGTCCGGCGCCCTTCCCGCTCCACTGGATATCGTCCAGGAACGTACCGTGGGTCCGAGCCTCGGTGAGGCCTCCATTCGCGCCGGTTTCAACTCGGCACTGTTCGGACTGGTGATCGTTGTCTTATTCATGATGATCTACTACCGGACCGGCGGCGCCATTGCCGACATTGCTCTTGTCCTGAATATCATTTTTATCATGGGTATTCTGGCGGCGTTCAATGCCACACTCACCCTGCCCGGTATCGCCGGGATTGTACTGACCATCGGTATGGCGGTGGATGCCAACGTACTGATATTCGACCGTATCCGCGAAGAACTACGCGCCGGTAAAAGTCTCATCGCTGCCATCGACAGCGGATACGCCAACTCCATGAGTGCGATCCTTGACGCCAACATCACCACCTTCCTGACCGCTGTCATTTTGTTCAGCTTCGGTGTTGGTCCGATCAAAGGATTTGCCATTACTTTGATGGCGGGTATCGCCGCCTCGCTATTCAGTGCAATTATCATCACGCGCGTGATCGTTGACTGGATGACCAAAGAAAAGAAATGGAACGTCAATTACGGCTGATACCCCATTCAATACACATTTTCCAAACACAAATTTTTACGTACTCATGAGACTTTTTGAAACCGCAAACTACACCATAATCCCGCATCGCAAGGTGGGATATATCATATCAGGGACCCTGATCATACTCTCCCTGGTTGCCATTTTCGGACGCGGACTCCAGTACGGAATCGATTTCCGGGGAGGTATCGAGATTGTTCTCGAGTTCCAGGAGCCGGTTCCCGTAGAGGACATCCGTGCCGAACTGAGCGCGCCGCTGGGCGCCATGCCGGACATCCGCAGGCTGGGCATCGGTCGCGACATACTTATTCGTGTGGATACCGAACTGCCGACTTCCGAAGTTCAGCAGATCATCACAAGTACCGCTGCATCGTTGTACCCCGACAATCCATCCAGGATCATACAAACCGAGACAGTGGGTCCAAGCTTCGCCGACGACCTTAGAAATGCCGCGCTGATGTCGATCATCTTCGCGCTGATTGTGATCTTCCTCTACATCCTGATCCGTTTCAAGAAATGGTCTTATTCGGCGGGAGCCGTTGCAGCGCTGGCCCACGATGTGATCATCACCCTGGGCATTTTCACCATCCTTCATGGGATTGTGCCGTTCAGCCTGGACATCAACCAGGTGCTGATCGCCGCTTTCCTGACCATTGTCGGTTACTCGCTCAACGATACCGTGGTGGTGTTTGACCGGATCCGTGAAAATTCGCTGATTTTCAAGACCGAAAGCTTTGACAAAATGGTCAATCGCAGTGTCAACAATACCTTGAGCCGGACGGTGATAACCTCGCTTACGACCTTGTTTGTAGTCACGATACTGTTTATTTTCGGTGGAGATGTCCTGAAAGGGCTCTCTTTTGCATTGATCATCGGTGTGGTTCTTGGAACGTACAGCTCTATCTTCGTTGCAAGTGCGCTCCTGGTGGATTTACAGCTTAAGACTCGAAAAAACGTTGCCTGATCCAAGATTAATCCCATGTATCAGATTTAACCAACCTAAACTGACTATATATGAGCTTTAATATATCCGAGCGATACAATTGTGTCGTGATTGAATTCAAGGGTAATGTAATGGGTGGGCCCGATGCACTAACTCTCAATGAAAAACTTCATGAACTTATTGATCAGGGCAAGAAAAATGCAGTTGTCGATCTTAGCCGGGTGAAGTTCATGAATTCATCCGGACTTGGAATGATGATTGGAGCGCTTACCACCATGCGCAACGCAGGCGGTGATCTGCGCATTGCCAATGCCACCGATAAAATTGAAAGCCTGCTGATGATCACCAAGCTCATAACTGTTTTCGATCATCACCGCTCGCTTGACGATGCAGTTGCGTCCTTTTCCAAAAAGGACAAATAACTCCTATTATACATAACATGAATGACCGGATTCAACAAGGAGGTGCTGCGGCACCTCTTTTTTTGACCGGTACCTATCTCATTAGATTATCACTATGTCTGTTCGAATCGTAATTGGCGCCCAGTGGGGCGACGAGGGGAAGGGAAAAATTGTCGACATCTTAAGTGCACAGGCCGATTATGTTGCCCGTTACCAGGGCGGAGCCAATGCCGGGCACACGCTTAATTTCGATGGTCAGACCCACATCCTCCACCTGATCCCATCGGGCATTTTTCATCATAATACCGTTTGTATTATCGGCAACGGCGTGGTTATCGATCCCGTCACTCTGCTTGAAGAGATCGATATGGTCAAAAACGCCGGTGTGGATGTCGATGGTCGTCTGCTCATCAGTGAAACCGCACACGTGATCCTGCCCTACCATAAAAGCCTTGACAAAGTGGGTGAAATGGCTCTGGGCGGGAAAAAAATCGGCACAACAGGCCGCGGTATCGGTCCAGCCTATGTCCACAAAATCGCTCGCGTGGGTGTCCGCATGATGGATCTGGAGGATCCTGATCTACTTCGCAAGAAGATGGAGGTTAACCTCACAGAAATAAACGCCAGACTTGCCACGTATAATGCGGAACTGCTCGAGTTGGATGAGATGTATGAACTGATGCTCGAGTCGGGAAAAAAACTCCTTCCCTTCATCTGCAATACTACAGACCGATTCCACAAGGCACTGAAAGGTGGTCGCAATATCCTGCTGGAAGGAGCTCAGGGCGCTCTGCTCGACATCGATCACGGAACCTATCCCTATGTAACCTCATCATCACCCGTTTCCGGAGGAGCCTGCACAGGCACCGGAATCCCGCCAACGGCCATTGAAAATGTCATGGGCATCACCAAAGCGTACTGCACCCGCGTTGGAAACGGACCCTTTCCGACGGAACTCACCGACATGACCGGTGACAAGCTGCGGGAGGCCGGACACGAGTTCGGCTCTACAACCGGACGGCCCAGGCGATGCGGGTGGGTGGATCTGGTCGCACTCAAATATGCCGTCCAGATCAACGGCATCAACGAACTGGTGATTACCAAACTTGATGTACTTGATGAATTCGAGACTATCAAGGCATGCACATCATACAACATCGGCGGAGAAGAGCGTGAGGAGTTTCCACTCCGTCCCAAAGAGCTAGATGAGGTAAAACCGGTGTACACCGAGTATAAAGGATGGAAGACATCCACTCGCATGGTGAAAACTTACGAGGATCTGCCCGAAAACACCAGGAAATACCTGAATGCCCTGTCCGATTTTCTGGACGTACCGATAAAAATCGTTTCAACAGGGCCGGGCCGTGAAGAAACCATTATCGTTGGAGATCTGTAAATTACGATCATGTCCGACAGCTTCCAAGTAACCTATCTCCTCACACTATCACCCGGTGAGCAGGCGGAGGAACGCATACGTGAAATTCAGCTGGAGCAGAGTGCTGAGCTGCCGGACAACGTGGTATCCCGGCTTGGAATGCAGTATGTAACCGGCTCGGTCAGCAATATAACAACACTTAGCGAACGAAGTGCAAGTGTGACCATTGCATGGCCTGCGGCCAATCACGGCGATGAAATCACCCAGTTCCTGAATCTGCTGTTTGGCAATATATCAATGAAACAGGGTATTGCCATAACCGATATCCAATGGAAAGATTTGGGCGGACTTTTTTCCGGACCGGCTTTCGGCATAGAACGCATCAGGCAAGAATGGAACATTCCCGATCGTGCGCTGGGTTGTACTGCGCTCAAGCCGATGGGATATACTTCATCGCAACTGGCCGATTTGGCTTATCAGTTCGCTCTTGGCGGAACGGATATCATTAAGGATGACCACGGACTGGCCAATCAGCCTGCTGCCCGATTTGAGGAAAGGGTCAGCTTGTGCATACAGGCCCTGGACCGCGCCGCACAAAAAACAGGGCGACGTTCACACTATTTCCCGAATATCACGGCCGATCCTCATCAGACAGAAAACCGGTATGCTGTTGCAGCAGAATTGGGTGCCGATGGCGTGCTGTTGGCGCCCATGCTGGCCGGACCGGCACTGATGCACCATCTGGCGCTCTCATCTATAGATTTGCCGATCATGGCCCATCCTGCCTTCAGCGGCACCCTGGTTGCGCATGGTTTGAACCCTCAGCCGACTTATGGCAGCACTGTGGCCGGCAGCTCCGATTCCATGCAGGAAAAGAGTATTCCGGCGGAGGGTATTCAGGCAGAGGGCAAGCAAGCCGCGGGCATGCATGGTTTCGAGCCCGGACTGTTTTACGGTGGATTAATGCGGGCACTGGGGGCCGATTTCACCATATATCCCAATACCGGCGGACGCTTTTCCTTCCGTCGAGAGGTCTGCGAAGCCATCAACCGGCAGGCCCGCGCATCCAACCATCCCTATGCAGCCTCATTCCCAACACCCGGCGGCGGCATGCAGCGTGACCGTATGGCTTACTGGCTGGAAAATTACGGAACCGATACCACGTTCCTGATGGGCGGTAGCCTGTATGAAGATCCGGCGGGAATAGAAACGGCGTCCCGATCGTTTATGGATACACTGGGCACCTGAAATAGTCGAGGGATTTCCCTTGCCGCCACCCTGTAGTATACATCCGTACCGATGCAACCTGTGTCTATCTTCTTTATGCAAGTACCATGAAAAACCCATCCAAAATAATCCGGTCGGAGAACCTGACCTGGCCCGGCCTTGAGCGCAAGGACTACAAAACCGCCGGCACCGGTTCCGGTTTCGGTTTCGACAAAATCTCCCGGTATGTCCTGTTTGGTGAACGGGAGGATGAGTCCGGCCTCAATATGCAGACCCGGTTTTTTGAGATCGGCGAAGGCGGTTATTCCTCGCTTGAGCGGCATCGGCATCCGCATACCGTTGTCATTGTCAAGGGTCGGGGAAGCATGATCCTGGGCGACCGGGTTGCGGAGTTGGAGCCTATGGATGCGGTGTATATCGCGCCAAAGACCGTCCACCAGTTTCATGCTGACCGGGGCGAAGCAATGGGATTTCTGTGTGTTGTCGACCGGTACCGGGACCGGCCGGAGATCCCGAAAGACGCAAAGGAACTGCAGGAGTGGATACCGGATCCGGAGGTTCGCAAGAAAGCACGGATCCGAGTGTAATTTTTCATATTAGCACTTGTTAAAAAATCAACTTTCTTCGTATCTTTGAAATCTATGCGAGAATAGCTCAGCTGGTAGAGCACAACCTTGCCAAGGTTGGGGTCGCGGGTTCGAGTCCCGTTTCTCGCTCAACGCCTCATCAGCGAGAATGCATCATAAACCCGCCTTACAGCACCGTTTAGCGGGTTTTTTTATGCCTAACTGCCTCATCTTCACATAAATCCCAACAGGTCTGTAATGGTCATAAAAAGGCACTTGGCAAGTTGCTATAATGATGCATCATCAGACATACCAAATCATCTGGAATACGTTACTGGAACCAGCCGTCATACAGCAATACGCTATCTTCAGATGTGTTAGTTTTAATAAATACCTTCTGCAGTACAGCCGAAAAACAATATTATGGCATTATGCCTTTTTTTTGTATATAGCGAGATACAGTCTTTGACACCTGTTTTTCTTATTTTTCTACTGCGGCAAAGCAGCCGGCCTGAGGGGATGTCCAGACGCAAATAAATATCATCGAAATATTCTAGCATCCCCGGTTTATGATTTTGATTTACCGCAAGTGAACTATTTTCTCGTACCAGTTTTTAACATGCAGATTGGCAGA